>CAYZKG010000007.1:0-28965 GCA_964478915.1 uncultured Nitrospira sp. | reverse complement strand
ACGTCATCGCGGAGATCATGAACCGTGCGGCCATAGTACCGCAAGCGGTCCAGGAGAAACACAATGAGGTTATCGCTTAGCACCTGGCCAATCGTTACTGGCCAGAGGCCATTGACCGTTTGGCGAAGGTCGAGCAGCAGCTTCTTCTCCAGAATAATTCTGACCACCCCGACCGCCTGGCGCCGGAGCGCGAACGGATCCTCCGAGCCGATCGGCAGAATTCCGGCACGGAAGAAGGCAACAATCGTATCCAGCCGGTCAGCAAGCGACAATACCTGACCCGCTGGGGTGGACGGCAATTCGTCTTCCATCGAGCGCGGCAGATAGTGTTCCCCGATGGCCACGCACACGGCCTCGGACTCCCCATCTTGTCGGGCATATTCACGTCCCATGCTCCCCTGCAGTGTCGGGAACTCTCCGACCATGCCGGTCACCAGATCGGCCTTGCAGAGCTCAGCGGCTCGTTTGGACGCCTCAATAACGTCTTTTGGAAGAGACAGCCATGACGCGAGCCGTCCTGCCAGATACACCATCCGCTCCTGCTTCTGGAAGAGCGTTCCGAGCTTTTCGTGAAAGATGACGCCCTTCAGCTTCTCGACCCGATCCTGCAGCTTGATCTTCCGGTCTTCATCGACGAAGAACTTGGCATCCGCGAGACGGGCTGCGAGCACGCGCTCATTGCCTTCCCGGATCAATTGCGTGTCGCCGCTTTTCATGTTGGCCACCGCAATGAATCGCGGGAGCAGTGTCCCGTCCTGCCGCACCAGTGAAAAATATCCCTGGTGCTCCTTCATCGCGGTGATCAGGATTTCCTTCGGGAGCGACAGATATTGCGGGCTGAAGCTGCCCAGGACGGCGCGCGGGTACTCCACGGTGTAGATAGCCTGCTCCAGCAGCTCTTCATCCCGATGCAGTATCCCGCCAGCCGATTTACTGAGCCGGGCAAGCTGCTCCGCAATCATAGCGCGGCGCCGGTTCTGGTCCGGGATCACGCAGTGGCGTTCCACCTGCGTCAGGTAGGAACGGAGGTCCCGGACGGTCAACGCAGGAGAGCCGTGCGATGCCGCACCCCAAAAGCGGTGCCCATAAGTCCGGTTCCCGGCCTTCACGCCGCCGACCTTCAGATCAATCACCTTGCCTCCATAGAGAGCAAGCAGCCAACGAATCGGTCGGGCAAACCGCAGGCCGGTCTCGTTCCACCGCATGGATTTCGGGAACGAGAGCTCGGCAATGAGCCTGGGCAGGAGCTCCGCCAGCACCACGGCGGTCGGCCGACCCGGCTCCTTCTTGATCGCGAAGACGTATTCGCCCTTCGCGGTCGGCCGGACCTCCAGATCGCCGACCGTCACGCCCTGCCCTGCCGCGAACCCGAGCGCGGCCTTGGTCGGCTCGCCGCGTGAGTCGAACGCCACCGTCTTGGGAGGACCGATCACCTCTTTCACGGCCGCAGCCTGCCGTCCGGCCAACGCCTCCACCGCCAGCACCAAGCGTCGCGGCGTGGCGAAGCTCACGGTGGCGCCATGCGTCAGACGGGACTCCTTGAGGAGGCGCTCGGCGGTTTCGGCCAGTGCGCGCAGAGCCGGCGGGATGAACTGCGCCGGCAACTCTTCCGTCCCGATCTCGAGCAGCAGCTCCGCCGGAATCGGTCGAGCCTCCGGTTCCCGCTTCTTTCGGCCGGTGCTCTTCCCGTTCGCCTTCACGGAACCTTGACCTTCGCCCGTCGCGCCCCGCCGATTTCTGATCGGCACCGCGCAGCCTCGAGCAACGGATACCCCATCTGCTCGCGCTGAGCCAGGTATCCTTCCGCACATTGATACGCCAACCCGCGGACGCGCGCAATGTACCTGGTCCGCTCGGCCACGCTGATGGCGCCGCGAGCGTCCAGCAGATTGAACAGATGCGACGTCTTGATACAGTAATCGTAGGCCGGGAGGATGAGCCCTTTCTCGATGAGGCGCTTGGTCTCGGACTCGAACGCCTGAAACATGGCGGTCAGCACGGCAATGTCGGCGTCTTCGAAATTGTACTTCGAAAACTGACGCTCGGTCTCATGATGGATGTCGCCGTACGTGACGCCGTCCGTCCACAGCAGGTCATAGACGCTGTCGACCTGCTGCAGGTACATCGCGATGCGCTCGGTCCCATAGGTGATCTCCACCGTGATGGGATTCAGCTCGATGCCGCCGATCTCTTGAAAATAGGTGAACTGAGTGATCTCCATGCCATCCAGCCGCACTTCCCACCCCAATCCCCACGCGCCCAGCGTCGGCGATTCCCAGTCGTCCTGAACGAACCGGATGTCGTGCCGTCTGGGGTCGATGCCGAAGCGGGTGAGGCTTTGTAGATAGAGGGACTGGATCTCGTCCGGTGAGGGCTTCAGCACCACCTGGTATTGATAGTAGTGCTGCATCCGGTTCGGGTTGTCCCCGTACCGGCCATCTGTCGGTCGGCGGCACGGCTGCGCGTAGGCGGCGCGCCAGGGCTCCGGTCCCAGGGCGCGTAAGAAGGTGGCCGGATGAAAGGTCCCGGCTCCCATTTCCAGATCGTAGGGCTGGTGGATGACGCAGCCTTGGTCGGCCCAGAATCGATGAAGCGCGAGGATCAGATTCTGGAGGGTCACGACCTTCCCATCGCGGATTGTTATTCAGCGGCCAGCGGTTTCAGGAGGAGGCTCCTGAGGCAGGGGTCATTCCTTAGAAGCCGCGTCAAGCTAGCAAGAAATCGATATGGGTGTCAAGCGATAAGCTCCTGTGCCATCAGAGAGTTTTGGTCGCCAAGGAGCCTTGTGCCACGCGAAGTTCTGGCTCATCGCTCTCACAGCAAGGTACGGCCAACGCTTGACCGGAGCCCCTGACTAATTGTATTGTGTCTAAAATTTGGTAACTCAGTCAAGAAATGAAATTCTCGAAAAAAAGCGAGTACGCCCTCCGAGCGCTGCTCGAGCTGACGGCAAACCACGGCCAGCGCTTGGTCCAGCGACACGATATCGCCGCTCGGCAGAACATCCCCATCGAGTTCCTCGAGCAGATCCTGCTCGCGCTGAAGAATGCCGGGCTCCTGGCGAGCCGCCGCGGCGTGAGCGGCGGCTATACCCTGATCAAACCTCCCGACGAGATCACCATCGGCCAGGTGATCAGGATTCTGGACGGGCCCCTGGCCCCGATCGGATGCGTCAGCAAGACAGCGTACCAGAAATGCAGCGACTGTCCCTACACTGACAAACCAGCCTGCCCCATCCAAAACGTCATGCTGGAGGTGCGGAACGCGATCGCGGGCATTCTCGACAACTACACACTCAAGGATTTCTCGGCATCTCGGAAGTCTTCTCATTGACCCTTGTCACAGTGAAGGGATGACATGGATCTCATCACGCTTGTGTTGATTACTTTCTTTGCGGCCACCGTCAATGGCGCACTGGGGTACGGCTTCTCCTCGCTTACCGTCCCGGTCGCCTTGCTGTTCTACACCAACAGAATCCTGAATCCTGCTCTGGTCCTGGTCGAAGTTGTCATCAATACTTATGTCTTATTCATAAACAGACAGAGCGTGCCGTACATATGGAGGAGAGTGCTGCCGATCTTGCTTGGAGTTCTTCCGGGGGTTGGGTTGGGCAGCTACATTCTCTTCATGGTGAAACCTGGATGGCTCAAGTTCTTCACCTATTTCATTCTTCTCCCCTTGATCCTGTTCCAAGCGGCGGGCGTGCGAAGGCCTATCCGTTCAGAGAAAGCGGTTGGGGTGCCTTTTGGGATGGGCATAGGAATTCTCTATTCTGTGACCACTATCTCCGGTCCTCCTCTGGCTCTGCTCTTCAATAACCAGGGATATGCCAAACAGGAGTTCAGAGCGGCGTTGAGCGTGATCCGAGTAGCTGAATCCACCCTGACGGCTGTCGCCTATTTCTTCTTGGGGCTGTACAGCGTTGAAAGCTCTCAGCTCCTTCCCCTCATAGTTCCCAGCGTCCTGATCGGAATTCCGTTGGGGACTTATATCATCAGGCGAATGGATGCCGAAACGTTTCGACGGCTCTGTATGAGCTTTGATGCCTGGGTGGTGGGTTTCGGACTGTCGAGGGTTTTAATCGAGCTCAACTTCGCAACGAGCCCGGCAGCTTATAACGTACTGCTGGCGGTCGTCGTGATTGATGCGTACTTGCTTTACCGCTTTTTCCGCGGCCGAAGAGCCATACGCGCTCCGGTTTAACACAGGAATCTCACGCCACGCTTACCGACTCTTCGGCGGTTGTCGCTCGAGTGCTCCATCCGATTCCACCCGCCATTCTGTCGCTCGCTACTCGCTCTTGAAACCAGCCATACAGCGCCGGAAGCACGCCGATCACCATTAGCACCAGCGGCGACGTTGACTGGTCGGACCCTGTTTGTTAGGCTGCAACCAACACGATCGTGCAGGAGCAAACCCCACCCTTGGTGACGCGTCACGCGTCACGGGTTCTATTCTAGGAAAGGAGACGAGATGGGTGTTTCGACGACCGCGACGCCTTCCTTGTTAGCCACCCTGCGGGACAAAGCGACTCGGCTTCGCATCGAGAGCGTGCGCGCGACGACCGAAGCCGGGAGCGGGCATCCTTCCAGTTGTTGCTCGGCTGCCGATATTGTCGCCACCTTGTTCTTTGCCGTGATGCGGTATGACCCCAAGCAGCCGAAGCATCCCCTCAACGATCGCTTCATCTTGTCGAAGGGCCACGCCGCGCCCTTGTTGTACGCGGCCTGGGCCGAAGCCGGGCTGTTCGACAAGGCCGAGTTGCTGCGGTTGCGAACGCTCCAGTCCGACCTGGAAGGCCACCCCACGCCGCGCCTCGAGTTCGTGGATGTGGCCACCGGATCGCTGGGGCAGGGCCTGGCAGCGGGGGTCGGCATGGCGCTGAGCGCGAAGCGCCTGGATCGGACCGACGCCCGCATTTATGTGCTGCTGGGCGACGGGGAAACGGTCGAAGGGTCGGTCTGGGAGGCGGTGGAGCTCGGGCGGCATTACGGGCTGGATAACCTCTGCGCCATCGTGGACGTCAACCGCTTGGGGCAGAGCGATCCGACCATCCTGCAGCACGACATGGAGGGCTATCGCGCACGATGGGCCGGGTTCGGCTGGCACACGCTCATCGTGGACGGGCACGACCACGAGGCCCTGCTCGCTGCGTTCAACGAGGCCGCGCGCGCCACAGGCAAGCCGACGGTCGTGCTGGCCCGCACCCTCAAAGGAAAAGGCATCTCGTTCGTCGAAGACCGGCCCGATTGGCACGGGAAGGCGCTGAAGAAGGGCGAGGAGAGCCAGAGAGCGCTCGATGAGCTGGCCCGTCAATTGGTGTCCGGTGCGGGCGAGCCGGTGATCCGCCCCCTCCCTAGCCCTCCCCCTCCGGGGGAGGGAAGGGTGAGGGCTATGGCGCCTCCCACGTACAAGCCGACCGATTCGGTGGCCACGCGCGAGGCCTTCGGGACGGCGCTCGTAGCGCTGGGAGAGGCGAACCCTCTCGTGATCGGGCTGGACGCCGACGTGAAGAACTCCACCTTCACCGAAAAATTCGGCAAGCAGTTCCCGGAGCGGTTCTTCGAGGGTTTTATTGCGGAGCAAAATATGATCGGGGCCGCGGTGGGCCTGGCCGCATCCGGCAAGATCCCCTTTGCCGCCACGTTCGCATGCTTCCTGACGCGCGCCTACGACTTCATCCGGATGGCGGCCATCAGTCACTCCAACATCAAATTAATGGGGTCACATGCCGGCGTGAGCATCGGCGAAGACGGCCCTTCGCAGATGGGCCTTGAGGATTTGGCGATGATGGCAGCACAGCCCGGGTTCGTCGTGCTCTATCCCGCAGACGCGGTGTGCACACACAGGCTCGTGGAAGCGGCCGCGGCGCATCAGGGGCCGGTCTATATTCGGACCGGCCGGCCCAAGTCTCCGATCCTCTATGGGAACGAGGAGACGTTCCACGTCGGCGGCTCCAAAGTCCTCAAGCAAAGTGCCTCGGACCGACTGACGGTCGTGGCGGCCGGCATCACGGTGTTCGAGGCGCTGAAAGCCTATGACGCGCTGAAGGCGGCCGGGATCGCTGTGAGGATAATCGACTTGTACAGCATCGTGCCGATCGACCGGGGCACCTTGTTGGAGAGCGGACGCGCCACGCAGGGCCGGATGCTCACGGTGGAGGACCACTACGCGCATGGTGGGCTCGGAGATGCCGTGCTCAGCGCGGTGGGGAGCGAAGGGATCCGGGTGCACAAGTTGGCCGTGCGGGAGATTCCGCACAGCGGCAAGCCGGACGAACTGGTGGATCGCTACGGCATCAGCGCCCGCGCCATTGTGGAAGCCGCCACGCGGATCAGCAAGGAGTGAGGGGTAAAGGGTAAGGGGTTCGGCAGTCGCTCCGGACACCTCACTCCTCACCCTTCACCCCTCACTGGTTGTTGGGGGCGACAAAGACCAGGACGCTGAGCCGGGCATTGGTATGATTCAGCACACCATGCTCTTCGCCCGCCGGGGCCATAGTCCCCTGCCCGCGGCCCAGGACCCGCTCTTCGGTTCCCACCCGAAACGTCCCCTGCCCTTCCAGCACCAGGTACACCTTGTCCTGATCGCCGTGGACATGCCCCTTTTGCTCCTGGCCGGGCTCGAAGCAGTACACATCACAGAAAAATCGTGGAGTCTGAAAGATATTGTTCTTCTTCATCTTCTCGCTCGAATACTGCTGAAAATCAGCTAAATTAACGACTCGCATACGCTCCACCCATAGCCCATTGCCTCTAGCCTCTCGCCTGTTTTTCAACTTTTCGCACGATTGAGTCCACCGGCACGATGTGACGCGACACGCCGAGGTCCTTTGGCGGAACCCCCATGGCTAACCCCAGCAACTGCGGCAGGTGAAGGATCGGGAGGTTCAGCTTGGCGTTGACCGCCTGCCCCGCCCGCTCCTGATAGATATCCAGGCTCATGTGGCACAGGGGGCACGGCGTCACCATGAAGTCGGCGCCTTCATCCACGGCCTCCTTCATGTTCTTGCCGGCCATGGCCATCGCGATCGCTTCCTTTTCCAGAATGATCGGGAAGCCGCAGCACTTCGTTCGGCCGGCATAGGCTACCGCCTCGCCGCCGACCGCCTGAATCACCTTCTCCAGCGAGTTGGGATTCTCCGGATCATCAAACCCCAGGTCCCACGAAGGGCGCAGGATGTAGCAGCCATAGAACGGCGCAATCCGGAACTCCGACAGCGGAATCCGCACCTGCTCGCGCAGGCGGTTCAGCCCCACCTCGCGAACCACGATCCACAACAGATGCTTGACCTGGACCTTGCCCTGGTAGGTAATCCCCTCGCGCCGCAGCACCTCATTAATCCGCTCGAGGAGGCCCGGCTCGGTCTTGAGGCGTTTATTGGCCGACCCCATGACGCCCTGACACGTCCCACAGATCGTCATCACATCCAGACCGAGCTGCTCGGCCTGGGCGAAAGTGCGGGCGTTCAGTGCCAGCGCAAGATCGGGATCGGCCTCGGTCATCACACCGGCGCCGCAGCACGACGCCGCGGCGAGCTCCACCACCTCGATGCCGAGCCGGCCGATGATCGCCATCGTGGACTGGTACAGCTCAGGCGTCGCTCCTTTCGCCGCGCAGCCCGGGTATAGAGCATATCTCAAGGGCATCGGTGCCTCACTGACTGTCATTGTAGCAAAGCGACGCGAAAATGTCCGGCCGGATCAGTCAGAAGGGTGAGCCTCTGTCATAGAGCCACGCAATCATCAATCCTTCGACGGCGGCCATGGTGCCCTGGAGCAGCAATTCATAGGCGATGAGAGAGACCGGCTCGCGGTACTGATTGAATGGCGTGAAAAACTCGAAGTAGCCGTATTGAAAGACCCAGATGCCGAAGGCGAGGCTCAGTCCTTTGCCAATCCAGCCCTTCCCCGGCAAGACCTCTCGCAGCCAGTGATAGAGCAGCACATGTAAAAGGGTAAAGAACAGGAAGCCGGCCATCATGGACCATGAGGGCTGCTGGGTGATCCGTGGCAGCGGCTCCCAGACCGTCCACACATTTATCAGCTTCTGGCTCTGGCCGAACTCCGGCGTAAGGGTCAGCCGGGTGGTGAGCGGGTTCATCCATAACAGCGCCGTTGTGACCTGCAGCACGATGCCGGCGGCCACCGTCGTCTTGAAAACCCTCAACCAGCAGATGTCGTTCACTGCCTGCTGTTTTGCAATCGCGTTCATGCCACCACCTTCTCAAGCCGAGTCAGGCAACCGGTCCAGCCCTCGCGATGCCGGTCGCGCTGCGCCGCGTCAAGGAACATCTCGTGGGTGAGGACCAGCTCCGTGCTCCGGCCTCGCTCCAGGAATTCCACGGTCACGAGCATTTCATTTTCCGTCTGTTGGGCCCCGCCATCGCACCCGCCCCCTTCCCACGCCCAGGTGAATACCAGCTTGGCCGGAGGTTGCACAACGCGGTATGTGCCGACGACTGTGTAACACTCCCCATCCGGTGCTTTCATCTGGATCCGGTACTTCCCGCCGACTCGCAGATCCACTTCGGCAAGTGGCGTCGCATAATCATCGGACGGAGCGAACCACCGCTTCAGCTCCTGCGGGTCGGTCCATGCCTTGAAGACTTTTTCACGCGGCGCCGCGAAGGTCCTCGTGAGCCGGAGTGTCGTGTCCTCTTTGGATGCTTGCTTCGCCATACCTGTCCCTCCTTCTGAGACTCATCGAGATAGTGAGCCAGCCTGTCGAACTGTTTTTCCCAAAACCTCCGGTAGCGGCCGATCCAGTCAGCCGCGTCTCTCAGCGGCTCCGCCACCAGACAACACCGCCGCACGCGTCCGTCCTTCTCCCGAGTGAGCAATCCAGCCTTCTCCAGGACACGCAGATGCTTCGAGATCGCCGGCAGCGAGACATCAAACGGCCCGGCCAGCGCCGTCACGGAGCACTCCCCGCCCGCCAGCCGGTGCAGGATCGCCCGCCGCGTCGGATCCGCCAGCGCCCGAAACGTCGCATCCAGCTCACCTGATCCATATTTAACCATATGGTTAACTATATGACGGCACCGCGATGCCTGTCAACAACAAAATCGCTTACAGAGAAAAACAGAACCCCGATAGAATGGCCGGGAGTTCAGAGGGGGATTCGGCGGGAGGAGCAATGTTTAGGGAGATGGCCTGAGCTGCCTTCGCGAATCGCGAAGGTTCGGGCTACAGCACTAGAAATCGCTTCACCTCAAGGGCTGGCAGAGTTCAGAAAGCTGGCGGAGATGAGAAACGTGCCGATGGCATCCGATACCACATACAGGTCGCAGCCGATCATTGCATGCCTTGGCTGATCAGGTGCTCCGGCGCAGGCCAGAACTGCGCGCGGATACAGGCAGGACGACCCTTTAGGAGGGTTGACAGCTGCAGCGGGCTCTTGACATGTGCGGCACATGTGAGTAGGCTGCCTGCATGGCAAAGATGATCCAACTCCGGCATGTGCCCGGAGACCTGCACCGGAAGCTCAAGGCTCGGGCCGCTGCCGCCGGCCTCTCCCTATCCGACTACCTCATCGAGGAAGTCAGGCGGCTGGCAGAACGTCCTACCGTCGCCGAGCTGAGAACGCGTCTCGCCCGGCGGACGCCAGTGATTCCCAGGGTTTCGCCGGCCAAGGCTGTCAGGGCGGAGCGAAACGGCCGTGATCGTCGTTGATGCCTCCGCCCTCCTGGAGGTACTGCTCAATACACCGGCCGGAACTTCGGTAGCGTCACGGCTCTTCGCCGAGGAAGAATCCCTTCACGCGCCCCACCTGCTCGATGTCGAAGTCGTCCAGGTCCTTCGTCGTTATGCGCTGGCTGGCGAGCTTGATCCCGCCCGCGGGCTCCAAGCTCTGGAGGACCTTGCTGGCTTTCCGATCTTCCGCTATCCACATGATCTGTTGCTGCCACGGATCTGGGAGCTGCGTCACAACGTCACGGCCTATGATGCGGCGTACATCGCTCTCGCCGAAGCACTGGCCGCGCCGTTGTTGACCCGCGAGGCCAGGCTCGCTTCGGTCGCCGGGCACCACGCACGAGTTGAACTCGTATGACTGCTCAAACAGGCGAGGCTTGGGGCGCACGGCGCGACGAGGAAGGAGCGCCAGGTTTGTGCGCGCCGGCGAGTCGGTGAGCCGGCCGGGTCTTACCCGCACTTGCCGAACAGATGCGGTCCGTAGGAGGGCGTGGATGTTTGAGACTCATCTGGCACTGCAAGCCATCTTCCCCCCGCGCACGGACTTCTTCGCCTGCGCTCGCGACATCGTCCGGCCGGAGAAGGAGCCTCAGGCCAAGGAGGGGCCAGATCGCCCGCCTCTATCCCTCACCGGATGAGAATCGGCTTCTGTTGTTTCCGCGCCTCGCGGCACAGATCGATCAACCGCCCGAGCAGCGGTTTACCGTCTTTATCCACAAAGACGTCGTAGAGGCTGGAGTGGCGTCCTTTAGAAGTGGCAAGCCGGCTTCGCCAGTGTGAGTCAAAAGGCTCTGGAGGGAGTTTCTTAAAAGCTTCCGCGATCGTCTCGAGCTCCCCTTGGAGTTGGTCGAGTTCCTCAACTTTCCATTCATCGGGTTCGAAGCGGCACGTGAAAATCGGGAACTTCGAGCCAAACTCTCCTTCTTCCAACGCGTCATGGATGCTGTCGCGAAAATAATAAAAGTCGTCCACGCTTTCAGTCGAAACGGTGTTGAGCTTCTTGTCTCCACTCAAAATGTAGAATTCCATCATGTTCCATTCCCTCGATGAGGAGGAACCAAGAATTCAGGGAGTCCTCGCGCACCGAAAGCCGGTAATATCATCGAACCGGGCCGTCGGGTCGTCGAAAAGGCGGGCCGCAGGATGCAGGCCAAAGACGTCATTGCTATTCCAGGCACCGCCACGGATGATCTTGAATTCACCGCTAGAGGGCCCCATAGGATTCCGGCTCGGGCTGTTCTGGTACGGCTCGAACCAATCGGCTGTCCATTCCCAGACATTCCCGGTCATGTCATACAGGCCAAAGGGATTGGGATCGAACGAACCCACCGGCGCCGTTTGTGCGTAGCCGTCATCGTACCCCGCCACAAAGTGCTTGTCCGATGGGAATTTCCGTCCAAGAGACTCATCGGCCATGTTGGCCACTCGGCGTGATTTTGGAAGTCCATCGCCCCACCAGTATCTCGTTGTGGTTCTACCCCGGTTCGCGTATTCGAACTCGGCTTCAGTCGGAAGCCGCTTACCGGCCCAGCGGCAATAGGCTTCGGCATCAAGCCACGACACCACGACCACCGGATGGGTTTCCCGATTCGACGCGAACACCGTTTCTCTTCCTTCGGGCTTGCGCCAATTGGCCCCGATGACTTCCTTGTTCCCCGAGCTGAAGGTGTAGGTCTTGCCTGCCTTTTCCGCTGCGGTCTTGTGCCCGGTATCGCGGATAAACTTCTCGAACAGCGCGTTCGTCACTTCGTACTGGTCCAGATAGAAGGCATCGAGGGAGACCGGGTGCACGGGTTTCGCTAAAGCCTCGTTGCTCCCCATCAGGAACTCTCCCGCCGGTACCAGCACCATCGGCGCCCCGTCCTTGCCCCTGATCTCTTTGCCTTTCGCCGCGGCTTTCGGCTGGTTGATTTCTTTAGCAGCCGCTTGCTCTGCAAGTGGCAGACTCGGCGAGAGGAGAAAAATCATCACGGCCCAGCTTAAGGTGAATCGCATAGGTTTCTCGCCCCCTACCCTTTGATGTTTCCGATCGGCCTCAGCTCCGCCACCTTCTTCGTGATCCCCGCCAGATGCACCGTCTCCACGACGTCCGAGATATTCTTGTAGGCGAAGCCGGCCTCTTCGGCCAGCCCGGCCATTGACACGGCCTTCACCAGAATCCCCCGCTTCGCCATGTCTTGTCTCAGTTGCTCGCCGCGCACCGACCTCTTGGCCTGCGCGCGGGACATCGTGCGGCCGGAGCCATGCATGGTGGAGCCGAACGTCTCGCGCATCGCCTGCTCGGTCCCGACTAAGAGATAGGAGCCGGTCTCCATGGAGCCGCCGCAGATCACCGGCTGGCCGATCTCGCGGTAGAGTTCCGGCAGCTCGTGACGGCCGGGCCCGAACGCCCGCGTGCTCCCCTTCCGATGCACCACCAGTTCCCCTTCGGGATAGCGTTCCACCTTCGCGATGTTGTGCGCGACGTCGTAGATGAGATGCATGCCGAGGGATTCCGCCGGCTGGCCGAACACGGCGCTGAAGGCCTGACGAATCTGATGCATGATCACCTGCCGATTGGCAAAGGCGCTGTTGGCGGCGCAGTTCATCGCGGCGAAATAGTCCTGCCCTTCCAGAGACTGGAATGGCGCGCAGGCGAGCTGCTGATCCTTCACGGTGATGCCGTATTTCCGCATCGCCCTCTCGAACACCTTGAGATAGTCGCTTGCCACCTGATGGCCGAAGCCACGCGACCCGCAGTGGACCATGACGACGATCTGGTCATGCCCTGTGATGCCAAATGCCGCCGCGGTGGCCGGATCGAAGATGCGGTCACTCGACGCAACCTGCACTTCCAGATAATGGTTTCCGGAGCCGAGTGTACCAAGCTGACTGTGGCCGCGTTCAAAGGCGTGATCGCTGATCTTCGAAGGATCGGCGCCGGGGATGCACCCGCGCTCCTCGATTCGTTCGAGGTCCTCATGCCATCCATAGCCCTTGTCGATGCACCACCGGGCTCCGCGACGCATCACATCCTCGAACTCCTGGCGATTCACACGAATGAACCCTTTTGAGCCCACGCCGGCCGGCACTCTCCGGAACAGCTCGGTCATGACCTGCTCCAACCGCGGCTGAACATCAGACAAAGTCAGATCCGTCCGGATCAGTCGCATGCCGCAGTTGACGTCAAAACCGATTCCGCCAGGCGAAATCACGCCCTCTCTGATATCCATCGCAGCCACGCCGCCGATCGGAAAGCCGTAGCCCCAGTGCCCGTCCGGCATGCACAGCGCGTAGCGCTGGATGCCGGGCAAGCAGGCCACATTCGTCACCTGGTCGAAGACGCCGCGATCCATGCTGGCTAGCACGCTCTCGATCGCATAGATGCGGGCCGGCACGAGCATCCCCGGCTTTTCAGATACGGGAATCTCCCAGATCTGATCCGTGATCCGGTTCACCGTCATGTCCGTCTGCAATTTCACACCGCTCACCCCTTACGCCTCACGCCTCACGGCCTTTATATATCCAGCACCACCCGCGCGTACCATCGGCCGTTTTTCTGGCTCACTTCATACAGGTGTTTGGTGACCGCTTTCACATCGGCCCGCAACTCGTGACGGTCCGGATTGATCGTCTCGCCGGTGACCCTCCCGCGAAGCCGCCACTTTCCGTCCCGAGGTCCCTCCACCGTCGCAGCGGCTTCCCGGAACACCAAGCCCTCGGCGTCCTTGAGATAGACGATGTCCGACAGCCAGTCGAACAGCAATGTCCCCAGATCCTCGTCCTGTCGCTCGATGGCCCGCTCCAACTTCCCCGACACGGTCTGTCGGTCCACCATCGTCTCAATGACCGCTTCGGCCGCCCCCACGAACAACTCGGACGGCGAATCCCCCGTCGCCTCGAATGCCGCGTCGGCCAGCGCCACATCCTCGAGAAATGTGAACTGATGACCCATACCCGTGAGGCGTCAGGCGTCAGGCGTGAGGCGTCAGGCGTGAGCGGAACGTCGCGAAGATGGAGCGGACATGGGAAATGCCGGGGATGGCTCCGCCGAACGGGTTCGGCAGCTTTCCCTTCACGAGCATCTTGAGCGCCAGCGGGAAAACCCGCCAGGCACTCCTGACATCGAACCCGATGACCTTGAGCGGCATCCTGGTTTCATTGAGCCGCCCCTCCTGTTCGATCAGCTCGGCAAACCCGGTGACGTGGCGCGCCCCGCCGGTGGACACCAGCCCCGTCCGAATCGCCGCGCGGCGCAGGCGGATGATCGCCTCCATCGGCTTCACGTCTTTGGGGCAAACCTCGACGCAGTAGTTGCACCGCGTGCAGTCCCAGATGCCATTCGGTTTCTCCAGCTCGATGAGCCGCGTGCGCTTTGCTGCCTCCGATTCCCGGGGATCGGCCATGAACCGGTCCGCCTTGGCCAACGCGGCGGGCCCCAGAAACCCCGGCGACACTTCGTGAGAGGTGCAGGCCGCCACGCAGGCGCCGCACATGATGCAGGCATCCACGTTGTGAAACTGGTAGCTGCCCGGCAGGAGCGTCATCTGAGTCGAAGCAGGCACGTCGGTGGCGGGCGAGGTGGCAAGCCATGGGGTCACATCCCCGACCTTGGTCCAGAACGGCGACATGTCCACCACCAGGTCCTTGATGACCGGCAGATTCTTCAACGGCCCGATCTCGATCCGGCCGTGACGCTCCAGCTCTTTGCGGACGGAGGTCCGACACGCCAGTTTCTCAGCCCCGTTGATCTCCATCGCGCAGGAGCCGCAGATCGCCGACCGGCAGGAATAGCGAAAGGCCAGCGACCCGTCCTCCTGGTTCTTGATCTGAATCAGGCCGTCCAGGACGGTCATTCCCCTGCTGACCTCGATCCGATAGTCCGCCTCGAGGCCGTGGCCATCAATCTCGGGATTGAATCGGTGGACGGTGAACGTCAGACGCATAAGAACCGTGAGGCGTGAAGCGTGAGGTGAAATTAATCTAGCTCAAATGTTTTCGGGAAATTGGTCAAATTCCGGCAGCCGTCGCGAGTGACCAGCACCATATCCTCGATCCGGACCGCTCCCAATCCCGGATAGTACAGGCCGGGCTCGACCGTCACGATCTGGCCCTCCTGCAGGCGCGAACCGGTCCGACTGATCCGCGGCAGCTCATGAATGTCCAGACCGACGCCATGGCCGGTGCCGTGGAAATAGCCTTGCATCCGGCCATTCACCAGCCCGGTCCGGTAGCCCGCCTCGTCGAACCGCTCGCAGATGCCCTGATGGATCTTGGCGCCGTTCCCGCCGTCCCGGATCCGGCTGATGGCCTCTTCCTGCGCGTCCTTGACGGTCTGGTACAGGCGCTTCAACTCCGGGGACGGCTTGCCCCGCACCACCGTCCGGGACATATCGGCGAAGTAGCGGGTCCGGCTGGAGCGCGGAAAGACATCGAAGATGATGCTGCAGTTCGCGGGCAGCGGCCCGCTGCCCTCATGATGAGGATCGCAGGCCTGGTCTCCTCCCGCCACGATCGTATGCTGCGCCACGCAGTCACGCTCCATGAGCGCGACGTTGATCAGCTTCTTGATTCGCTCGGACGTGAGCGGCTCGCCGTCCAGCCAGAGCACTCCGTCGCGCGCGGAGGCCCTGCGCAGCGTCTCATGCGCCGCCGCGACGGCCTCCTCGGTCGCCCGCTGACTGGCTTCGATGTAGCGTATCTCTTCCTCGGTCTTGATCGCCCGACTCTCGAAAAACGGCTCCGGCGCCGCGAGCAGTTGGTAGCCCAACTGTTGCAGGCGGAGGGCGTGGGTGAGTCCGAAATTCCCAGGCACCCTCAGCACCGAGACACCCGCTTCTTTCAGGACAGCGTGCACGATATCCGCAGGACGCGGATCGCCGAGCCCCTGCTCCCGCACCCGCCGCTCGATTTCCGTATACGACAATACGCGGTCCACGTGCGCCTGGCTGCGCGCCCGGTCCAGCTCCAGGTCGCTCATGATCACGAGCGTCTCGCCCTTCATCTGTAAAAAGATGAATGGGTCCGGCGCAATGAAGCGCGTGGCATAGTACAGGTTCGCGTCGGTCTCACTGGAGGCAATGAGCAGGGTCGTCGGTTCGATCATGAATCCGTCCGTTCGAGCCATCGTAACATTCGGCCCGCAGGCGATCAAGGCGAGCCGGGCGTGGGGCTTTCGGATGGCGCGCCGGGTGCTTCGGAGGGAGCCGGGAGAGACGTGGGTGGAGGCGCGGACGGGGGCGATGGCACTGCGGAGCCCGTTTCCTCGGACGGGGCGATCAATTCTTTCGGCAACATCACCGCGTTTCTCAGAACGTGGAAGGCGAGCTGGGCGAGACCGGTCAGCCCCGTGGCGAACGATTGGAGCGGCAGGTATTTCACCTCGGGGTTCTGCAGGGAGTCTTTCACCTCGAAGAGCGCGGTATCGATCCCCTTCCGCTCACCCGCGAACAACTTCCCGAACAAGGGAATGCTTCTCAGAAACTCCGAGTACGACCCGAACGGGCTGACGGCCATGACGAAATTCAACTGGTTGGCCGGCATGTCGTAGCTGCCGGCGCCGCTCATCTTCATCACCGGGCTGTCCACTACCAGATTTTCGGTGCTGACCACCCCTTCCTTGATCTGCAGGCTGGCGGTAATCTTGTCGAACGGCATCCCGTCCTTGCTCAGATCCACTTTCCCCTGCAACAACGTCGGGAGATTGAGGATACTCAGGATCTTGGACAGAGCGGTCAACTTCAAGATCCGTCCGTGCTCCACATACAGCTCCACCTTCCCATCCAGCGAGCCCAGCGTTCCCCGCTGATGTCTGCCGTGGCCCGAGATGGAGCCGGTCAGGAACAGGTCGCCGACGATCGGATGCTCCTGGGCGCCGAACAGGTGGGTGAACTCCTCGAAGGGCAAGCTTCCCAACCGGAACGTTCCTTCGCCCTCCGACGGCTTCCGTTTCGGCAACCGGAAGAACAGCCGGCCGCCGAGCGTGCCTCCCCCGGAGCGCCCGTCGATCTGATCCACCTCCACCTCCCCTTCGCCGATCCGGAGCTTGGCACTGAGATTCATGACCTCCAGCTGCTTGTACACGCCGTTGGTGATGCTGACCGACGCCGCCAGACGGCCGTTGGCTGCGAGGTCTTCGATAAAATCCCGCAGCGGTGAGCGTTCGCCCTTCGGAATCAGCAGGCCCAGGTCGAGCTGAGAGGACTCCACCGCGAGCTTGATGTCCGGTTCTCTCCTCCAGTTCCTGGCGATCCCGGACAGCCGAAGATCGCTGTCCTTGATCCGGAACTCCAGTCGCTTGATCTCAGCCGAATGCCGGGTCAGTTTCACGCGGAGGTACAGATTGGACAGCGGATTCTCCAGACCCTTTGCCGCCACCATGCCGTCGGTGAGCGCCACCCACCCGGTGATCTGCCAGGCCTTCCAGTTGTTGCCTTTGCCCTTCACGTCGAGGGTCACTTCAACCGTGCCGGATTGCACCCCGCCGCCGATCGACAAACCTTGCGGCAGGCCGGCCAGCGAGACGGCGCCGGACACCAACGTTGCATCAATGCTGAATCTTTTGCCGATCTGCAGCTTCCCTTTCCCGGTCAGGCGGAAGGGTGGAATGGCCAGCTCGAGACGATTCAAGGCCACCGTGGCACCCTTCGTCATCTCGCCGTCGAACTCGAGCGCCGCCGGCGTGCCCTCGATCTTCTCGACAATGCCCGGAAAGCTCAGTCTCGTGTCTTGCAGCTCCAGCACGGCCTTCACGCGCGGCGTGCGGAGCGGTCCGGTGATCGCCGCGGCGATGCCCATCGATCCCTGGAGCGCCGAGTCGCCGAGCATGCCGGCTGGAAAGAGCCGGACGAGCTGCGGCACATCCGCTTTCGCGCGCACGGTCAGGCCCCGGAACATGCTCCCGGCTCCCATCGTCATGGCCCCCTGGATCTCGAACTGAGTCCGCCCGACCCGGCCCGTCAGGTTGTTGAACTGGACCTCAGTCGGGGAAAAGGTCAGCCTCCCGTTCAGGTTCGCGACGGGGTCCTTCATGGCCGGGCTCCGGAAGCCGACGTTCAAGGTCATGATCTCCGCTCCCCCGAATCGCAACCCCTCTTCCTCGCGGAGCGGTCCGGCGAGGCGCAGCGTGACTTGGGCGTCCCCGTTCACCTCCCGCAGAGCCGACAGGGTGCGGACCGCATTCTTCGACGACAGGGAGCGGACCAGAATGGAGACCAATTCGGTGCCGGGCACGTCGCCTTTCAACTCCATCTCCAAGGTGGGGCCGGTTTCCGACAGCGTGACGACGGCTTTGCCGCCGGTGATCCGGCTGGCTCCGTACAGTCCTGTCAGATCGTTCACACGGATGCGATCGGGCTCGATCGCGACCGTCCCGGCCAAGTCTCTCGCCGGAGTCTTTTCCTTCCCGATCAGCGCGTGGCCTTCCCGGACCTCCAGCTCGCCGGTAAAGGAGAACGCGGGCTGGGGCATTGTGGTGCCGCTGATGGTCGCGGTGATGACCTGGACCACCCCGCCGATCTCGTGTTCATTGACGACCTGCTGGATCTGCGGGTTCAACCACTCGACCGGAAACCGCTCATTGAGCTGAGCCAGACCGACGGGCGACGCGGAGAAGGTCAGCGAAAACGTGGGATGCGCCGTCATGAGCCCGGACAAGCTGGCCTGCCCGCTGATGGAAAGCTCCTCGATTTCAGCCGCCATGTCGGAAAGGACCGTGTCGTAGCCTGCCACACCGGGCACGATCTGGATTTGCCCCCGCAGATCGGCCACACCACGCAGCCTCTCGGGAATCGGGCGCGGGCCCAGAAAATCCGCGATCTGGCGGAGGTCGATTTTTCGCGCCTCCGCGCTGCCGATAAATTGCAGGGGCGCTTGCCGGTCGGCCCCTTCCTGGGGCGGTTGCGCCAATCCCATTGGACTTTCGGCCTTCGAGATTATGCCGTTGACGATGACGGGAAAGGGTCCCTGGCTCCCCTGCAGCATCGCCGAGAACTTGACATCCGCCGGTGGCCCAGTCGGCGCCGCGGAGATGACCGCCGTCACCGAGGTCAGTTGAAGGGACCGGATGCCATCGGGACGGAATTCGTCGATCAGCGTGAGCTCACCGTTCGTGAGCGCCGCCTCCCGGAACAGGAGCAGCATGCCGACCGGCCGATCGCGGCCCTGGGCCGCTTCGACCCCGGACGGAAGGTTCCAGTGACCGCTCGGATCGCGTCGCAGCTCCAACTGGGGGTGCTCGATGGCCAGGCGCTTCCACACGACCCGCTGACGGAGCAGCGGGAAGATGCGCAGATGCAGGTCGAGATGCTTGGCCCGGAAAAACGTCCGGGACGGATCCACGTCGCGCACCACGACGTCGGAGAGTTGAAGGCGCACCGGGAAGAGCTGGAGGTGGGCCCGGCCCACCTCGACCTGGCGGCCCAGTTGCACCTCGACCTGCTGGAGCAGCAGCCCCTCGACATACTGCGCGTCGAAGAACACCAGGAAAGAAGCGACCGCCAGGATGAGGAGACCGACAATGACGCGGACAAGGATCCGCAACCGACGAGGAATCCGACTAATTTTCACAAGGTGATCTCTTCCCTGCGCTGTAATCGAGCCAGAAATGACGCCCCATCTTACAGAAACCCGTTGGGGTTGACAATAGTTCTAACTAGTATTAACCTAACACAGACAAATAGAGCGGTTGCAAATGCAGCGGTTAAGAGATTTCAAAGACGACCCGTACCTCAAAGTATTGCGGCCCTTGGTCGAGGCCTACTCGGCGTTTGCGCGGGAAGGTAGCCGCCACATCCGGAACATGCGGCTCACGCCCTCCCAGTTCGACGTGATCGCCACGCTGGGCGATACCGGCGGCATCACCTGTTCCGAATTGTCGGCGGCCACGCTCGTGACGAAAGGCACCTTGACGGGGGTCCTGGACCGGCTGGAGGCCAAGGGCCTTATCCAGCGTGACGCCATCGAGGGGGACCGTCGATGCATCAGGATCCGATTGACCTCGAAAGGAGAGGCGCTGTTCCGCAAGACCTTCGCCGCCCACGCCGCCTTTTTGCGCCCGTATTTCGAGAGGGCGCTGACAAGAAAAGAGGCGGATCGCCTTCGGAAGTCCCTGCTTCACCTCCGGAACAGCTTTCAGCGAACCGCGAGACGCAAGGCGAGCGCAACGAAGGAGCTATGAACCGTTTTGGAGAAGTGAGCGAGAGGGAATTGTATGGACGCAACAGCGGAATACGTGGCTCGTGAAAACGCGGAGGATGTTCTCGACGCGTACTCGCGGGCTGTGGTGAGGGCGGCTGAGACCGTCAGCCCGTCCGTGGTCAATATTGAGACCCAGCGACGAGTCACCCACCGCAGGGAAGGCCGCACTCCGTGGGAGGCGCAGGGAAGCGGCTCCGGATTCCTGTTCACGGGAGACGGCTTCATCCTCACCAATAGCCACGTGGTGCACCAAGCCAGCAGGATGGAAGTGACCCTGCAGGATGGTCGCCTGACTCCAGGGTACATGGTAGGCGACGATCCGGGCACCGACCTCGCGGTCATTAAGATCGACGCGCCGAACCTAACGCCGGTCACGCTGGGAGATTCCCAGGCCATCCGGCCCGGCCAACTGGTCATCGCCATCGGCAACCCGTACGGATTTCAATGCACCGTGACTGCGGGAGTCGTGAGTGCCCTCGGCCGCTCCCTCCGATCCCGGTCCGGCTGGCTCATCGACAACGTGATCCAGACGGATGCGGCGCTGAACCCTGGAAATTCCGGCGGGCCGCTGGTGACGGCGCGTGGGGAAGTGATCGGCGTGAACACCGCCGTGATCTTTCCGGCTCAGGGGCTGTGCTTTGCCATCGCGATCAACACGGCCAGGTTCGTGGCTGCAAAACTCATCAAGGACGGGAAAATCAGGCGCAGCTACATCGGAGTCGGAGGCCAAAATGTTCCGCTGCCGCGCCGCCTGGTGCGCTTCCATAAGTTGGCGGCGGAAAGCGGCGTGCTCGTGGTCTCCGTGGAGGCCGCCAGCCCTGCGGAGAATGCCGGTGTCCGCCAAGGCGATGTCATTGTGACCTACGATGGTCAGCCCGTGGCGGCGATCGATGACCTGCACAAGCTGTTGACCGAGGAGAAGGTTGGAGTGAGATCGTCGCTGAGCATTCTCCGGCGAACAGAATTACTCACGGTTGACATCGTCCCAGAAGAATCTCCCATCGCACCTCTCCCCTAACAGGAAGGAGCCATCATGAAGGCGCTCTTTCAGACAGATGAGGCCTGGTCCAGTCTGGTGCTTCGCGTGGTGCTGGGGGTGGTCATGCTCCCGCACGGAGCCCAGAAGCTTTTAGGATGGTTCGGCGGCTTCGGCTTTGCGGGCACGATGGGGTTCTTCACGGAGCAGATGCATATCCCGGCGGCCCTGGCGTTCCTGGTGATCATCGCCGAATCCTTCGGAAGCCTCGGACTGATCGTCGGATTCCTGACGCGGATCGCGGCATTCGGGATCTCCTGCATCATGGTGGTCGCGATCGCGATGGTGCACTGGCCGCATGGCTTCTTCATGAACTGGTTCGGAAAGCAGGCCGGCGAAGGCTTCGAATACCACCTGCTGGTCCTCGGCATCGCCGTGGTCCTGATGGTGGCCGGCGCCGGCAAATGGTCCATTGATCGTGTTATTGCCCGGAAGCTGCAGTAAGGCGTCAGGCGGGTTGAACGTGCCTCCGCCTGTAAGCCGCGCCGCACCTCCCGGCCCTTGACGCTGGCAGGACTTCTCTTTAGACTTCAGCCATGAGCGCGATGAAGATCCTGGGGCACCGCACACAGACACGGCGGCCCGGATTCCAGCATCTCCCTGGATTTCTGGCGTTGCTCGCACGACTCCGCTCCGCGTCCGTCGGCCGCCCACGAGGCGTCTTTCGCTTTCGAACCTTTGAGGAGGCACAACGCTGGTGGGAACACAATCGCTACCCCCGGCCGCGCGACCCCCAACCATCGAAGACCTCAAGCGGATCGGGCGCGCCCTGAACGCAGCCCACGCCCGGTACCTCATCATCGGCGGTTTCGCCGTCAACTACTACGGCTTCACCAGAGCCACCGAGGACCTCGACCTGTTGATCGCTCCGGACCCCGACAACATCGAGAGAGTCAAGCAAGCCCTCTGCGTCCTCTCCGATCAGGCAGCCAAGGACCTGACCGCTGCGGATTTCTCCCGCTACGCGGTGATCCGCGTTGTGGACGAAATCACCGTCGATCTCCTCATCAAGGCCGGAGAGGTGACCTACGAGTCTGCGAAGCCTGTTCCGGTCACCCTCGATGACGTGACGCTGCCGGTGGCCTCGCTTCAGACGCTCATTGAGACCAAGCCTGGCGTGCGTGAACGCGATCAACTCGATCGAGCCTATCTTTTGCGGCTCCTCGCCGAACAGGCCGAGGCACATAGAAAGCAGTCGCCGCCGGAAGAGGCACGCTGACGCGAGCCCATCAATCCCGTGGTCAAGGGCAGGCTTCTCACGCTTTCTGCAGGCCGCACGGAGATTCGCGCAGCCAGCGCGTGAGGTCGGCGGCCGGAAGCGGGCGGCTGATGTGGTACCCCTGGGCCAGATCGCACCCGAACTCGATAAGGCGATCCAACGTCTCTTGATCCTCGACTCCTTCGGCCACCACCTTGAAGCCGAGGCTGTGGCCCAGCTCGATGGTGGAGCGCACGAGCGCCACATCTTTCTGGTCCCGCATCCCGCCCATCACGAAGGATTTGTCGATCTTGATCTCATTCACCGGCATGGTCTTCAGATACGACAATGACGAGTACCCCGTGCCGAAGTCATCAATGGAGAGCTGGAGGCCCATGTTCCGCAGTCGGAGCAGCAACTCTCTCGCCACCTTGGGATCCGCCATCAGGGTGCTCTCGGTGATCTCGAGAACGAGTGAATCCGGCGGAATACCCCAGGTCCCCATCAGCCCGGCGACCTGGCCCGGGAGCTGTGGATCGGCCAGGTTGCGTGCCGAGAGGTTCACCGAGACGCGCAGCCGCAACCCCTCCCGATATCGTCCGTGAAATTCCCGCAGCGCTTCCTGGAGGACCCACAAGGTGAGCGGCTTGATCAGCCCGGCGTGCTCAGCCAGCGGAATGAATTGATCCGGTGGGATCATCCCCTGCTGGGGATGCTGCCACCGCACGAGCGCTTCAACCCCGCAGACCCGCCCGGAGGACAGCGCGATCTCCGGCTGATAGTGCAGGATGAACTCGTCGCGAGTGAGCGCCTGACGGAGATCCCCGATCAGCCCCAGACGGCTGGGGCTGTACTGATCACGCTCGGCGGAATAGATCGCATAGCCATCGTGGCCGCCCTTGGCCAGGTACATCGCCACATCGGCCCGCTGCAGCAGAGTCGTTGCATCCTCCCCATGTCCGGGGTACAGCGCAATCCCGATGCTGGCCCGCACATCCAGACTCAGCCCTTCGAGCGTAAAAGGTTGTTCCAGAGCCCGGAGGATCGCATGCGCGGCGGTCAACGCCCGCCCGGCATCAGTCCCCCTCAGGATCGTCGCGAATTCGTCTCCGCCCAGGCGGGCCAGCGTGTCAGCCTGGGGGAGGGCTTCCTGCAGGCGTTGCGCCACCTGCTGCAGGAGACGGTTGCCGTTCTCGTGCCCGAGCGTATCATTGATGTCCTTGAAGCGATCGAGGTCCAGCAGAAGCAGGGCCAGGGGGCTGTTCGTCTCCTGTCCCGCGCGAATTCCCTCCCCCAGCCGCTCGGAGAGCAATGTCCGGTTCGGCAACCCGGTCAACGTATCGTAATAGGCAAGGCGGTGAATCTCCTCTTCTGCGCGCTTGCGCTTGGCCTCCAGCTCAACGGTGTGCAGGGCGTGGCGAATGGCCGGCACGAGTCGGGCAGGCCGATCTTTGAGAACATAGTCCATCGCACCGGCCTTGAGGCACTCGATCGCCCGCTCCTCCCCGATCGTGCCGGACAGGTAGAGGAACGGCACCTCCGGGCATTTCTGCTTAGCTAAGGCCAGCGCCGCTTTGCCGTCAAAGCCGGGCAGCGAATAGTCGCAGAGGATCAGGTGGAAGCCGCATCTTTCCAACGCGGCGAGATATGTATCCTGAGACGAGACCAGCACCACCTCGCAGTCCAGGCCGTCCGCGACCATCCGGGCCCGGACGAGCTCGGCATCCTTGGGATTGTCTTCGACGTGAAGAATCCGGAGGGGCGCGGACATGCCCTACCCTCACTTAGGCCGCGGCGCGCTGCCCGGGGGCGGCTCGTTGATCAGCGCCCAGAAGGCGCCCAGATTTCTGACCGCTTCGATGAAGTCCTGGAAATTCACCGGCTTGACCACGTAGGCATTCACTCCCAGGTTGTAGCTGTTCACCAGGTCCTGCTCCTCCCGCGATGAGGTGAGCATGACCACCGGGATGGTTTTCAACCACTCGTCGGTCTTGATTGTCCGGAGCACCTCCAGGCCGTCCACCTTCGGCATCTTCAGGTCCAGCAGGATCACTGCCGGGTGTTCTGTGGCGCGGAGCTTAAACTTGCCACGGCGATACAGGTAGTCGAGCGCCTCCGCTCCATCGTTCACGACGAACACCTCGTTCGCGAGATGGTGCTCCTCCAGCGCCGTGAGGGTCAGCTCGACATCCTTGGGGTTGTCTTCGGCCAGCAGGATCCGCTTCAGGTCATTCATCGTTACGCTCCTGTTCCGGCGGGCAGCGACACGTAAAAGGTCGCGCCGCCATCCACCGCTCCTGCCGCCCAGACCCGACCGCCGTGCCAGTGGATAATCCGCCGCACGATGGCCAGACCGATGCCGGTGCCTTCGAACTCGCTCGCGTTGTGCAGCCGCTGGAAGACGCCGAACAATTTGTGCGCGTACCGCATGTCGAATCCGACACCGTTATCCCGGACGAAGATGACGATCTCACTCCCCCTCACTCCCACCCTCTCCCCTGGGGGGAGAGGAGACGGTGAGGGGGTGGCTGACATGCGACCGATCTCGATCCGGGCCTCCTTGCGCGGCCTCGTGTATTTCACTGCGTTGCCGAGCAGGTTCATGAACGCCTGTCGCAGCAGGGCGGGGTCGCCCTGGATCACCGGCAGGGGCTCGAGGCGCCAGGCGACCTGCCGCTCCTTGAGGTCCGGACTCAGGTCGTGGACGATGGACTGCACCAGGTGGTCGAGGTTCACATCCGTCTTGTGGACCTCCGCGCGGCCCGCGCGCGAGAAGGCCAGAAGGTCGTCGATCAGCCGCCCCATCTGCTTGGCCGACTCCGAGATCGTCCGCAGGTACCGGCGGCCCTTGTCGTCCAGCACCGGGCCTGCGTGCCTGCCGAGCAAGTCCGCAAAGCCGTCAATGTGCCGCAGCGGCGCCCGCAGGTCATGCGAGACGGAATAGGAAAAGGCCTCCAGCTCCTTGTTGAGCGCTTCAAGCTGGACGGTCCGTTCGAGGACCCGCTGTTCCAGATGGATGTTCAAGGCTTGAACTTCTTCGCTCTTGGCCTGCAACTCGGCGGTGCGCTCCGCCACGCGCTGTTCCAGTTCCAAGGTCAATTGCAAGAGCTCGGTGTTGGTCCTCTGCAGCTCTTCCTGAGCCGCCCGCAATGCCGCCGTGCGCGCGTCAACCCGTTGCTCCAATTCCAGCGTCAGCGCCACCAACCCCCGGTTTGTCTCAGCCAGCTCCTCCTGCAGGATGCGAATGGTCTCCCGCGCCTCGGCCGGTTCTTCGCGAGGGTCCTTCGAGGTCATAGGCTTCCGGCGTTTTCCGCAGCCTGACCTTTCACCACCACCGCCGTCGCATCATCGTCGTCTTTTGCCAATGCTGCCACGAGCCGCCAGGCCGCGAGAGAAGCCGGCGCAGTAGCCAGCTCGGGGAAATCTTCCCACTGCCAGTGGGTCTTCATGCCATCCGACTGCAGCACCATGATCCAGTCCGTTTCCCACCTGTGGTGCGTGACGGTGGCATTCACCACACTGACGCCGAGGATGCCGCGCCGAACAACAAAATTCACGGGATCTGCGGCGCCGAACACGCGTGCCTCGACATTACCCACCGCAGCGAAGGTCATCCTGGCCCTCATCCAGTCGAACCGCGCCAGCGCCATCACCACGCCCCGCGTCGCGCGGCAACTCGCCGCGACGCCGCGGAATACTTCCTCTACTGACCGGTCGAAGTGCGTCTCTATGTATTGGCGCGCGGTTTGCGCCGCTTGGCGCGCCGGGGGTCCGTGTCCCACGCCGTCAATAAGTGCCACGAGGGCATGCTCGCCCCACCGCTTGATCACGAACGCATCTCCGTTGACCGTCATGGCGGGATGCCCTCTTGTGGCAGCACCAAAGGAGAGAGGGCACGGCTCGGCGGAAGGCTGATACTCGCGAATCCAGCGGGTACAGACGATTCTGGTGCCCGCTGACGGCTCTTGCCGCGAAGTGATGTCGAGTGTGTCCATCAAGCGGTTGACCGCTCCAAGCCCGTAGCCGAGGCCGCTCGCCGTTGAGAAGCCGTCCGCGACGGCTTGCTCCACGTCGGCGATACCGGGGCCGGTGTCGATCGATTCGATGCGAATCCCGATACGACCCTCGCTCGTCAGCGGGGTCAACTGAAGCGTACCGCCCCCCGCATGTTTCACGAGGTTGGAAGCCAGTTCGCTCACCGCCAGCGACACTTCTTCACAGGCCTTCTCATCGAATCCCAGCACCGCCGCAAGCTCCTTGGCCGCCCGCCGGGCCAGGGCAACATCACTCCGATGCAGGATGTCTAGCACCCGCTGCGTCGGGACCTGCACTCCATCACCCCCCTCTCCGCCACTTTGTCACCGTCACGACGGTGCCGCTTCCGACTTCGGACCGGATCTCCATCTGGTCCATCAGACGCTTCGATCCAGGCAGGCCGAGGCCAAGTCCTCCAACGGTCGTATAGCCTTCCTGCAGCGCCTGGTTGATGTCCGGGATGCCGGGGCCCTTATCCTCGAAGCGCAGTTCGATTCCGATACTGTCGGCGCCATCCAGCCGCCGCCAGCGCATGGTGCCTCCGCCGGCATGTCGGAAGGCGTTTCGCGCCAGTTCCGACGCGGCGGTCACGATCCGCGTGACGTCGGTGAGGCGGAAACCCAACGCCGTCGCCGCCTGGCGAACGACATTCCGCGCGGTCACGATGTCGTTCTCCTCTCGAATGCGGATCTCGGCGGGGAGATCGGCCTCCATCACTTCCTCCATTGACGCCCGTCACCGAGCGCATCCAGGGCTCGGTCCGCATCCAGCGCCGTGTCGGCGCTTTCAAAGTTCAGGCCCAATTGGATCGCCGTAATCGCGACCCCTGGGCGCATCCCGGCTATGATGGTCTGCCCGCCCATGAGCTGCGCCATCCGCGCGGTCTCATCAATCGTCCGGGCAAAGAAGGAATCCAGCGTGTCCACCGCCGAGATGTCCAGCACCAAGCCCTTGGCTTCGAACTTCTCCATGGCTTGCAGAACTTGCTCCTGGAGCGAGGAAATCGTCGAGTCGTCCGAGTCGCTCGGCATGGTGACCATCAGCACGTCCCTGACTCTGATCACCGAGATTCTCTCCCGTGCCATCCCTTCCTCCCTCATTTCTGCGAGTTCTTTGCCGTGACCTCCAGGCTCAAACGGTCAAGCGCAAAGCGCAAGCCGGCCGCCAGCGACGGGCGCGTATTCACGGTTTTCAAATCAATGCCCAGATGCACAAGGGTCTGGGCGATCACCGGACGGATGCCGGTCAACACTACTTCCCCGCCAAGAAGCCGCACCGACGCGATCGTCTCGATGAGATGTTGTGCGCTCTTCGTATCAATGGCCGGAACCCCCGTGATGTCGAGGAGCGCAATCGGTGATCGGGTATCCACGATCCGTTGCAGGAGATGTTCCGTGAGTCGTTGTGCGCGTTCCGTGTCCAGCGTGCCGATGAGCGGGACGACCAGCACGCCGTCCCACATCTGGACGACCGGTGTGGACATCTCAAGAATTTCTTTCGCCTGCTTGGCGATGACCTCTTCGGCTCTCTTCCGCTCGGTGATGTCACGTGTGATTTTCCCGTAGCCGCGGAGGTTCCCGGCCTGGTCGCGGAGAGCCGTAACGATCACGTTCGCTAAAAATCGCGATCCATCCTTCCGAACCCTCCACCCTTCGTCCTCGAAGCGGCCCTCTGCTGCCGCAACCCTCAGCTCATGCTCGGGCTTGCCGCGTTGGACTTCTTCGGGGGGATAGAACCGAGAGAAATGCTGACCGATGATCTCCTCGGCTCGATAGCCCTTCAGGCGCTGCGCCGTGGGATTCCAACTGGCCACGTGCCCGTTCGGATCCAGCATAATGATCGCGTAGTCCTTCACGCTCTCCACCATCAAGCGTAACAGGTCATCAGTCGGCGCTTCTGTCTGCTCAGTTCGCCTGGATGGTTTGTCAGTTTTCATGTGGTCCACCTCCCTTTCGGTAGAGTAATCGCAAGTATAACGGACCCCACACGTTCGACGACCTGGGAGAACCCTTGGTTTGGATGCTGGGGAGATGCCTAGTGCAGAAGTCTGTTCGTGAGGCGTGAGGCGATCAGAGAGTGACGAGGCCGGAGGCGACGGCGTATTTCGTCAGTTCGGCGGTCGTGTGGAGATCGAGCTGCTCCATGATGCGGCCCTTGTGGAACTCCACTGTCTTGACCGAGACGTTGAGGCGGGTGGCGATCTCCTTGGCCGAGCAGCCTTCCGCGACCAGCTTCAGAACCTGTCGCTGCCGCGGCGTTAACACAGGTGTCCCTGTTGCCCTCCGCCCTAACCCCTGGATGAGCGAATGGAGCGTCTCTTTGGTAATGAGCGGGGTGAGATAGGACCGACCCTGCAGAACCTCGTGAATGGCTTTCACCAGCTCGTCTGTGGCCGACCGCTTCAAGAGATACCCGGATGTCCCGGCGCGGAAGGCCTCGGTGACGTACGCGGGGTCGGTATGCATCGTGACCATCATGGTCTTGATCCTCGGCGCGGTTTTTTTCAAGCGGCGCACCACCTCGATGCCGTTCAGCCCGGGCATCGAGACGTCCACCAGGACGAGGTCGGGCTGGAGCTTCTCGGCGACGGCCAGCAGGGCTTGCCCGTCCTCCACGGTTCCGACCACGTCGAATTCCGGCTCGAGCAACCGACGGAATCCTTCAAGGACGAGCGTATGGTCGTCGGCTAGCAGCAGTCGTGGTCGTATCATGACTCTGCGTTCAGCGGAATTCGCACGGTCACCGTCGTGCCCTGACCCGGCTGGGACGACGCCGAGAAGCTGCCGTTCACCAATCGCACCCGCTCCTCCATGCTGACCCGGCCG
>CAYZKG010000006.1:0-41100 GCA_964478915.1 uncultured Nitrospira sp. | reverse complement strand
ACGGCGAAGAATTTGACGAGCAATGGTACAATCATCAATGAGACAATCGCTCAGGAGGGAGGGGGCACATGGCTCAAGAGGGGCCCTATTCAAACTACCGATTGACCGTCCGGCTGGAACTGGCAAACCGTCCCGGCATGTTTGCCCGCGTGGCGACGGTGCTGGCGGAAGAAAGCGCAAATCTGGGGGCGGTGGACATCGTCTCGGCCTCGCCTGAAAAGATCGTCCGAGATGTGACCTTCGATGTGCGAAGTGAAGACCACGGCGAACGCGTCCTGAAGCGGCTGAATGGCGTGCCGGATGTCAAGGTGCTCTCCTCTTCCGACCGCATTTTCTTTCTCCACCTCGGGGGTAAAATCCGGGTCGAGAGCAAACTGCCCATCACGTCGAGGAACACGCTCTCCATGGTGTACACCCCCGGAGTCGGCCGGGTCAGCCAGGCGATCGCCAAGGATCGCTCCAAGGTCTATGCCTGGACGACGAAGAGCAACAGCGTGGCTATCGTGTCGGATGGGTCCGCGATTCTGGGGCTGGGCAATCTGGGCCCCGAGGCCGCCCTGCCGGTCATGGAGGGCAAAGCGATGCTCTTCCGCGAATTGGCCGGCATCGACGCGTGGCCCATCTGCCTCAACACCCAGGACCCGACCGAGATCGTCCGTATCGTGGAGGGGATTGCGCCGAGCTTCGGCGGCATCAATCTGGAGGACATCAGCGCGCCGCGCTGCTTCGAGATCGAGCGGCGGTTGAAGGAGACGCTGGAGATTCCGGTGATGCATGACGATCAGCACGGGACTGCCGTGATCATCCTCGCGGCGCTGAAGAACGCCTTGAAGGTGACGGGGAAAAAGTTCGAAAAGGTCCGGGTGGTGGTCAACGGACTCGGGGCCGCGGGCTTGACCTGTTGCCAGATCCTCCTCGCCGCCGGAGTCGGTCATCTGACGGGGTGCAGCCGGGCGGGCATCGTCCTGTCCGGAGACGGCGACAAGCTCAAGGCCCACCGGCACGATCTGACGGCATGCTTCCATGAGGATCGGCCTATCGGAACCCTCCAGGATGCGTTGAAGGAGGCCGATGTGTTCATCGGCCTGTCGGTCGGCAATGTCCTGCGCCCGGAGGACCTGGAGCTGATGGCTGACGATCGGGTCGTGTTTGCCATGGCCAATCCCGATCCGGAAATTGCTCCGGACCTGGCGATCTCGCGGTGCCGCATTTTTGCCACGGGGCGATCGGATTATCCGAACCAGATCAACAACGCGCTGGCCTTCCCGGGTATCTTCCGGGGAGCGCTCGATGTGCAGGCGCGGGAAATCAACGAGCCCATGAAGCTGGCCGCGGCCCACGCCATCGCCGAGATCATCCCGGAGGCCACCTTGAGTGAGGACTACATCATCCCCAGCATCTTTGACAAACAGGTGGTGCCTCGGGTCTCGAACGCGGTTGCCCAGGCCGCACGGGACAGCGGCGTCGCCCGCCATGTTGCATTGAGCTCGTGATACAATGGCGCCGGCGCGGAGATGATCCGCCCGCCGGTCGTGGCAGCGCGCACGGGTGCTATGCCCTTTAACACAAAGAAGCTGGCCCGGTATCAGATAGGGATGCGCCGGCGGATCCAGGAACTCAAGGCCAGGGCCGATGAGTGTGTCGATTTTGCGATCGACCATGTCATGCAGGACCGGATGGACACTTATTTTAGGATCGAGGAGGCACTGGACGAGATCGACCGGGCGTTGCCGCTCATTGAAGAAGAGCTCAGCCGGATTCATGACCTCTCCGGCGCCAACCGGCTGGAATCCCGGCTTGAGTTCATGGAGGATCGCTTCGAGGAGATCGACAGCGAGGTGCGCCAGCGCCCGAGGCGTCGGCGGCGAAGAATCAATTTTGCCGATTTTTTCAGGGCGGCAGGCGGAGGCGGGGAGCCGGACGGCTCTCTCGGTGAGATCGCTTCCGCGGCGGAAGCCTACCACGTGCTGGGTCTCGCCGATGGAAGCTCCCTCTCGGCGATCACCGCGACGTTTCGGCGTCGAGCCAAGAGCCTGCATCCGGATGCGAGAAAAGGGGACCGCAGCTCCGAGCCGGAGCTCCGTCGGATCATCGAGGCGTACCAGTACCTGAAGGAACATTTGAGCATGACCCAAGCCGAACCTCCCCGTGAATGGTGAACCTCTGACGCCTCGCGTGTACATTTCCGACCCGCACACGCTGATCTCTTTCTGTAACCGGCTTCGCGAGCACGAGCGGATCGCGGTGGACACGGAGTTTGTCGGAGAAGAGAGCTTCGTGCCTCGGCTGGAGTTGATCCAGGTGGCCTCCGACGGCCTCACGGCGATCATCGACTTCCCGGCGGTCAGCGGCTCCGGGCGGATGGATTGCTTCTGGGAGCTGTTGTGCGACGAGCGGATCGAAAAGGTCATCCACGCGGGCAGGCAAGACCTGGAGCTGTTCTATGTTTATGCCGGTCGGCTCCCTGCCCGGATCTTCGACACGCAACCCGCGGCGGCCATGGTGGGATACGGCACCCAGATGGCGTACGCCCAGTTGGTGCACCGGATCCTGGGCATCAAGCTGGAGAAATCATCCACGCTGACCAACTGGAGTCAGCGGCCGCTCACGGACGACCAGCTCAGCTACGCGCTGGAAGACGTTCAGTACCTGCTGCCGGTGTCCGAGCATCTCAAGAAGCGATTGGAATCCCTGGGGCGGATGGAGTGGCTCAAAGAGGAGTTGAGCCGCCTCGAGCGAAAGGTCAGCGACGGCTCACGGGATCCGCGCTTGCGGTTTCAACGGATCCGCGGCTGGGAGAACCTCAAGCCGCGGTCCGTGGCGGTGCTCCGGGAGCTGGTGGCGTGGCGTGACGAGGAGGCCCGGACCAGGAATGTGCCGCGAGGACGAGTGATGCGCGACGACGTGTTGCTGGAGCTGGCCCGCCGCCCCCCCGAAAGCCGGAGCGCGTTGCGGGCGACCCGCGGAGTCCACCATGCCGAGGCGGACAGAAACGGGGAGAGGATCCTGGCAGCCATCCGAAGCGGCCTGAGCGTTCCGGAATCGGAGTGGCCGCAGGTTCCCCGAAGCAAACGACCCGATCCGGAGGCGGCCGGCCGGGTCGAACTCTTGCAGGCGGTGCTCAAGGCTCGTGCGGAGGAAATGGAGATCGCGCCGAGTCTCTTGGCCAGCGCGGCCGATCTTCAGGCCTTGGTCGAGGCCAAACGCAATCGCGATGCCCTCAATCTGCCGATCCTGCAAGGCTGGCGACGGAAGCTCGCCGGCGAGACCTTGCTTCGGGTCCTGGACGGGAAGATCGCCGTCAGGTTGGACCGGCAGACGGGAAAGCTTCGGCTAGAAGAGTAGCTGCTTGACCGTCTCGGCCGGTCGCGCCAAGATCACCTTCTCGCCTTTCTCGACGAGCGGGCGCTGAATCAGGTCCGGGTGTTTGACCATCAGCTCGAGGAGCTCGTCTTCGGTCAACGTTTTGCGGGCCAGCCCCAGGGACTTGTACAGCTCTTCCTTGGTCCGCAGTATATCTTTCGCCGTCAGACCGGCCTTCTTCAACAGCCGTTTGAGCTCAGGCTTGGTGAACGGCGTCTCGTAGTAATTGACGGTCTGATAGGGCAGCCCGCTGGCTTGAACGAGCTTGAGAGCCTCCCGGCAGGTGGAGCAGGTGGGCTTCTGGTAGATCGTGATTTTCATACTCCGCATACCCCCATCACACGGTTTTCGATAGCTTGACGTCGTTTTTTCTCATGTGGTAAGCCATCTCTCAACAAGCCTGCTTGCGAAGCAAGAGTATGCCGACGGCAGGAACAAGTTCGAGCGGGGAGTTCGCCTGTGCCGCCGAAGGGCGACGCACGCTGAAAGATTTGCGCACCAAGCGGCGCGGTCAGCCGGTATTCGTGATGGGCCATGTGCCGGAGCGCAAGGGCCAGGAAGCGGTGTTTGAGTTGTTCAACGTCCGGCTGGCGGTCGTGAAGTTCTCCGACGGCGCGATGATCGGATACGACCCCGCCGAGCTGCTGCTTCCCACCGAGATCGACAAAGACGGCGTGGCGTTTTTCGAGATCCGCCAGTGCGCCAAGTGCGACCAGCAATTTCCGCTCACGGCGGAAGAGTCGCGCGCCGAGCAGGAACGCACCGTCTGTCCGGACTGCGCCTAGTCTCTCGCTCAGCAGAAGCATGGCAACGGCAATCGTGCGACAGACGTTCGCGAACCCGGTTCACACGTGTCGTAGCTGATGCCCGCACAACGGTCGCAGCCACCTAGTCCACGAGCGGCGCGAATTCCAGCGCCTTCTTCAGCAAGCAATCCCCGGCGATGCCCTGTAGGGCCATCGGCAGCATTCCCGCATCGAGAACTTTCACCGACACGACGCGATAGCCATCAGGGTTCTTCCACGCCTCCGCGCGGAGAGAATGGCACACCTCGAGCTTTTTCCAGATGAGGTTTTCCTGCACGGCATCGGAGGCGATCAGAATCGTTTCCGTAACCGTGCCACCCCCGGCCCCCACGACGATTTGCGCCGTCACCTTGCTTTTGTCTTTCGGCACCTTGGTCACCACCGCAAAGATGAGAAGCGGGTCCTGCTGTGCCTCGGCCACCGCCATCCCGCCGAACAACAACACGAATGCACCCGCCAGCGCGCGAGTCCCTGCTTTGCCGAGTGGCCGCGTCTTCATCTGTCCATGGTCTTGGTGCAGAGCTCCTGCCGCCCAGTATGCCGAAGCGGACCGGCCGATTTCAAGGGAATGCGCGTACGTTTCTTGACTCCTGAATTTGGCGGCCACTAGAATCCACGGTGGCAGCTTGGGGGCGGTGTGATGGAATACCGAGAACTCGGTGGAACGGGGCTCAAAGTCTCCGTCATCGGCCTGGGTACGTGGGTGGTCGGGGGCTGGATGTGGAGCGGGGCGGACGACGGGGAGTCCTTGGCCGCGATCCGGACCGCCATCGATTCAGGCATCAATCTGATCGACACCGCCCCGATCTACGGTCATGGCCGTTCCGAAGAGCTGGTCGGGCGAGCGGTGGCGGAATCCGGCCATCGCGATCGGATCATCCTGGCGACGAAGGCCGGCCTGGAATGGAACCCGGAAAAGACCCGCGTGTGGCGCAACTCCGCGCCGGCGCGGATCGTCACCGAGCTCGAAGAGAGCCTGCGAAGGCTGCGCACGAACCATATCGATCTCTACCAGATTCACTGGCCGGATGCCCGCACCCCGGTTGAGGAGACGATGGCGGCGCTGGTGGAAGCCCGCCGGCAGGGCAAGGTCCGGTTCATCGGGGTCAGCAACTTTACGGTCGCTCAGATCGAACGCTGCGTAAAAGCGGGGCCCGTGCAAGCCGTCCAACCGCCGCATAATCTGTTCGAGCGCGGCATCGAAGAGACGCTTCTGCCGTTTTGCCTGAGCCGGGGGCTCGCGACGCTGATCTACGGCCCGCTGTGCCGTGGCCTGCTGACCGGCAAATATCGCGGGAACGAGACCTTTCAGAACGGCGATGTTCGTGCGCTCGATCCGAAATTCCAGGGCCAGACCTTTCGCACCTATGTAGCCTGCGTCGAGCGGCTGCGTCGGGTGGCGGAACGTCACAACAAGACCCTGGCTCAACTGGCCATCCGCTGGTGCCTGGATCAGCCCGGCGTCACCGTCGCGCTCTGTGGCGCCCGCAAGCCGGAGCAGGTGAAGGAGCATCTCGGCGCGGTCGGGTGGACTCTGCCGGCTGTCGACCGTGAAGAGATGCAGCGGGTCGTGGCCGAAACGGTTCCCGCCCCGCTTGGGCCGGAATTTATGGGACCACCCTAGTGACCGTGAAGCGTAAGGCGTGAAGCGTGAAGCGTCTTCCGCCAAACGAAAGACGCTTCACGAGATACGAGCGACGCCTGACGAGGAGCTAAGAATGCCGCATGATTTCATGCCAGGTCTCGCGGGAATCCCTGCGGCCAAATCGGCGGTCAGCGATGTGGACGGCCAGCGCGGGGTCCTCGAATACCGGGGCATCCGGATCGAGGAATTGTGCGCGCACTCGACGTTTCTCGAGACGGCCTTTCTCCTGCTCTTCGGGCAGCTCCCAACCGTCAGCGAGCTGGCTCGGTTCGTCGAAGACGTCACCCGCCACCGGCGGCTGAAATTCCGGATCGTGGACCTGATCAAGTGCCTGCCCGAGCCCGGGCATCCCATGGATGCACTCCAGGCTGCGGTGGCGGCTCTCGGGATGTTTTATCCCGGCAGGAACGTCACGGACCCGGACAACAATTACTGGTCGGCGGTCCGGTTGATCGCCAAGCTGCCCACGATCGTGGCGGCTTTCGCCAGGATCCGTCGCGGCGATGACTGGATTCCTCCCCGCGACGATCTCGATTTCTGCCAGAACTTTTTCTACATGCTCACCGATCTGGTGCCGGACTCCCTCGTCAGTCGGACCCTGGATGTCTGCTTGATCCTCCACGCCGAACATACGATGAACGCGTCCACGTTCACGGGCATGGTCACTGCGTCCACGCTGGCTGATCCGTACACGGTGGTGGCGTCATCCATCGGAGCCCTCAAGGGCCCGCTCCACGGCGGGGCGAACGAAGAAGTGGTGCAGATGCTCCGGGAGATCGGCACGCCCGATCGGGCCCGTCCCTACCTCGAGCGCAAGCTGCGAGGCAAGCAAAAGATCATGGGACTGGGCCACCGGGTCTATAAGGTGAAAGATCCGCGGGCGACCATCCTCCAGAACCTGTGCCAGCGGCTGTTCAAGGAATTGGGGTCCTCCCCACTGTACGAGGCGGCACTGGAAGTGGAGCGCGTGTCCGCGGAGCTGTTACGGGACAAGAAGGTCTATCCGAACGTGGATTTCTATTCCGGCATCGTCTACGACAAGATGGGGATCGAGCCGGACTTCTTCACCCCGATCTTCGCCATGGCCCGGGTGGCGGGATGGCTGGCGCACTGGTTTGAGCAGCTTCGGGAGAACAAGCTCTTCCGGCCGGAACAGATCTATCAAGGCGAGCACAACCGTCCCTACATTCCGATCGAACACCGCTCCGAGTTGACTTAGCTCGTCCTGAGCGTGCCTGCGTTCAACCGCACCATACTCGCTAACCCATCCAGCCGGGCCTATATATTCCCAGGCCGCACGAATGTCGAAGACATCCTTCAAGGTTTCTGCTGGGCTCCGGCCGGCTCCCGTTCCACATTGACGATCTTCACGTCAAAGGTCACGTTCTTCCCGGCCAACGGATGATTGAGATCGAGCACCGCCGATTTCTCGCTGAGCTCCAGGACCTTCACCGGCGGACCGCCGTCCCGCGAGCTCAGCAGCGATCCGACCTTGGCCTCGGCCGGGACTTTTGATCTCTCCACCGTGACCTTCTTGCTCGGATCATAGACGCCGTAGGCCTGGTCGGCCAGCAGCTCCACGCGCTTTTTCTCGCCGGCCTTCATGCCGGCCAGGGCCTTTTCCAGGGCCGGGAAAATCTGGCCTTTCCCGTGGATGTAGGACATGGGCTCCCGCCCGACGTTACTGCTCACGACGGTTTTGTCCGGCCCGGTCAATGTAAATTCGAGGCTGACCTTTACCCCGTCAGCAATCCGCAGGTCTTTGTCCGCGCCCGCGGCCCGGGCTGATACGCCAATGAGGATGACGGCGAGAAGGCAGAGGCCCATATAAAACGGTGCAGATTTCATCTTGCTTCTCCTTTTCTTGATACCGCTGCGCGTGAAGGCGTGATCGCCCTCTCCCTCTTCTGTGCTGGGTTATCCCGGAGTGATGGACAGGAAGATCGTGGCGTTGCCGCGGGTGATGAGCAAGAGGACCGTGCTCTTGGACCCGAGTTGGCCGGTCAACCGCTCGAAGTCCTGCACCGACCGGATCGGCTTGCGATTGATCTCGCGGAGAATGTCGCCGCTTCGCAGCCCGGCGCGTTCGGCCGGGCTGTCCGGCTCCACGTCGCTGACTACCACACCGGCCTCGCGTGATCGCCCCGACCGGCTAGGCGGAAGGTTCTCGACGCTGACCCCTGCCAACGCGTGCTCGCCACGACCGCTTTCCGAGCGACCTCGCGAGGAAGCGGCCACCTCCTTGGGGAGGTCTCCGACGGTGACCTTGATCTCTCGGGTGCGCTTTTCGCGCAGCACCGTCAACGTCACGGTCGTCCCTGGCGCTGTTTCGGCGACCAGGGTCCGGAGGTGAGTGGGATCGTTGATGGGGGTGCCGTTGTAGGCGGTGATGATATCGCCTCGCTCCAGCTTGGCCCTGGCGGCCGGGCTATCCTCCATGACATCGGCCACCAGCGCGCCCTTGGTGTCGGCCGCGCCGAATTCCTTGGCTAGGTCGGGATTGACCTCCTGGATGGACACGCCCATCCACCCGCGCACCACTTTTCCGTGCTTGATGAGGCTTTCCAGGACGCTGCGGGCCATGTTGCTGGGGATGGCGAAGCCGATGCCCATGTTGCCGCCGCTCTGGCTGAAGATCGCCGTATTGATGCCGATGAGCTCACCCTTGAGGTTCACCAGCGCGCCGCCGGAATTCCCGGGATTGATGGCGGCGTCGGTCTGAATGAAGTCCTCATAGTCCACGATCCCCATGTTCGCCCGGCCTACCGCGCTGATGATCCCCATGGTGACGGTCTGGTTGAGCCCGAAGGGATTCCCGACCGCCAGCACGATCTCCCCGACCTGCAACTGGCTGGAATCGCCCCACGGCAGGACCGGGAGATTGGTCGCGTCGATTTTGATCACGGCGACGTCGGTCTTCGGATCGGTCCCGATGAGCTTCCCCTTGAGGCTCCGCTTGTCGGCGAGCAGGATGTTCATCTCGTCGGCACGCTCGACGACATGATTGTTCGTGACGATGTATCCATCCGGCGTGACGATCACCCCGGATCCCAGTCCTTGTTCGCGGCGCTCCCGGGGCGGCCGAAAACGTCGCTCGAATTCTTCGCCGAAGAACCGGCGGAAAAAGGGATCGTCGAAGAACGGACTCTGAAACTGTTCGGTTCCCTGCTTGACTTTCCGGACCGCTGAGATGTTCACCACCGGCGCCCTGGCCTTCTTGGCCACCGCGACGAATGTCTCGTTGGAGGGGGCGATGGCCACCGGGGACGGGACAGGCTGGGCGGCCGTGGCCGTGCCCACCGAGGAGGTCGGAGCGGCCGTCGGGGGGGAGAGGCTTGCCCCTTGCTCCTGGGAGCAGGAGGACAATCCCAGCAACACGACGGCCGCCGCCAACACCAGCCACGGGCGGCGCCCGTTGGCCTGGCTCGCGATCACGCGGGTTATGACGCCAGGAACCAAGAGGAATCTCCTTTACTCTTCTCTCATGACCAGTTCCCAGATCAAGTGATCGAGGTCATGCCGAAGCACGTATCGGTGGCCGTCGTCGGCCTGCAGCTTGAAATAGCTGTGCCGGTCCGTGTCCCAGTGTTCGAGAATCTCGCGGACCTCCCGCCGCGCTCCTTCGTGAATGAAGGCGCGGGGCGTCTCCTCGCACTTATGCCCCGGATACGCCTCCACGGCCACATTGCTTTTCGGCGTCGCGTGGCGACTGGCCATGACGAAACGATAGTCCGGCGATTCCAATCTGTCAACAGCGGTGGCGGGATGGGGCCGCGCCTACGAAAAAGGCCTTGAGCCGGTGCGACGTTGGTATTAAGATGGCGCCGCTGGAGATCGAACGCAATGGGCAAATGAGAAAATTGATAAATGAGTCAATTACCGGAGGATGAGCCATGCCGATCTATGTGAGCCTGGTGAAATTTACGGAGCAGGGGATCATGACGATGAAGGACAAGGGGATTGCCCGGTCCGATGCGGTCCAGCGGAACATCGAATCCTTGGGGGGAAGATTGCTCGATGCGTATTACTGCCTGGGAGAATACGATGTCGTGGCGATCCTGGAATTCCCCAATAACCGTGCGGCGATGAAAGCGGCCGTGCTCAATTCGTCGCTCGGGCACATCAAGCTCTCCACCATGCCGGCGGTTTCGCGGAACGAGTGGCGGGGCCTTTTGCGCGAGGTGTGGTCCGGAAAGTCCAGGCGGAAGTAGCGGCCCGTAGACGGCCGGCGGTTCAGGATGGGAATGAGCGCCAGGGTGAAACAGAAGAGAGCGTCCGTGAAAGAGGAGCACCCGGCCGCTCGCATTGAGCGGGACACCATGGGGGAGTTGGCCGTGCCGGCTGACGCCTACTACGGAGTCCAGACCGCCCGCGCGGTCCGGAATTTCCCGCTGAGCGGGCTCCGATTCCCTCGTTCGTTCCTGCGCGCTCTGGGCTTGATCAAGTGGGCGGCCGCGACCGTGAACCAGTCCCTTAAATTGCTGGATCGGAAACCGGCCGAAGCGATCCGGAGGGCGGCGCAAGAGGTTGCCGAAGGTCGATGGGATGCCGAATTTCCGGTGGACATTTTCCAGACCGGCTCCGGCACCTCCACCAACATGAACGCGAACGAGGTGATCGCCAACCGGGCGTCCGAGTTGATGGGCGGGCGGCGCGGGGACAAGCTCATCCATCCCAACGATCACGTGAATCTGGGGCAGTCCAGCAATGACGTGATCCCGACCGCCATCCATGTGGCGGCGGCCGACATGATCGAGCGCCAATTGCTTCCGGCGCTGTCTCGCCTTCATTTCGCCTTGGCCGAGAAGGCCAGGGAATTCGACCGTATCGTGAAGATCGGCCGCACCCATCTCCAGGATGCCACGCCGATCCGTCTGGGACAGGAGTTCAGCGGCTACGCGCGCCAGATCGAGCTGGGGCTGGCTCGAGCCCGTCAGGCTCAGGCCGCATTGGCGGAAGTGGCCCTGGGGGGCACGGCGGTGGGCACGGGCCTCAACACCCATCCGGAATTCGCACGTCGCGTGATCGCGTTACTGTCCCGGGAGATCGGAGTCACGTTCACGGAGGCGGTCAACCACTTCGAAGCCCAGTCGGCTCAGGATTCCCTGGTCGAAGCGAGCGGCCGTCTTCGAACCATTGCGGTCAGCCTGATGAAGATCGCGAACGATATCCGCTGGCTCGGCTCGGGGCCCCGCTGCGGCCTGGGGGAGATCATCCTGCCGGAAACGCAGCCGGGTTCCTCCATCATGCCGGGCAAGGTCAATCCGGTCATCGCCGAATCGGTCACCATGGTGGCCGCACAGATCATCGGGAACGACGTCACCATTACGGTAGGCGGACAAGCGGGCAATTTCGAGCTCATCGTGATGCTGCCGGTGATGGCCTTCAATCTGCTCCAGTCCATCGAACTGCTGGCCAATGCGTCTGAGAATTTCGCCGCACGATGCGTGGAAGGCATCACCGCCAACGCGGAGCGGTGCCGGCAATCCATTGAACAGAGCCTCGCCATGTGCACCGCGCTGGCGCCCGAGATCGGCTATGATGCGGCCGCTCAGATCGCCAAGGAGGCGTATCGGACCGGCCGGACTGTACGTGAGGTGGCCCGGAGCCGGCAGGTGCTCCCGGAAAGCCGCCTGAATACCTTGCTCGACCCGTGGCGGATGACCGAGCCGGGCGACCCCGATAAGCCTTCTCACAAACGAGGACGGCGCTGACAGCGTGTCCTTTCTCAGGTTGATCGCGGCCGCCCTCTGGTCCCTGGCGCTTCTGGCGCCTCGGGCCGCTCCTGCCGGAGACCAGCCTCCCGCCCCATCGGCGCTTCCTCCCGTTGCAGATCTCCTGGAACGAATCGCTCGGGAACCGTTTCCTGTTCATGAGACCCTCCGGATCACGAGACTCATCGAAGACGCCGAGTTGAGCGCGCTGTTGGTTCAGGTCCGTGGGACCTTGCCGCTCCACCTTCACCGCCGGACACGGGAGGTGCTCTATCTGATCCAGGGCGAAGGCCTGTTTCGCTTGGGAGACGCTGTGTTCGCCATCCACCCGGGATCGGTCGTTCGGGTTGACCCCGGGCAGGTACACACGTTCAGTGTCGGTGGCGCGGCCCCCGCCGTCTTTTTCGTCGTGACGACGCCGCGATGGGACGAGACCGATCGCGTGATGCTGGATCACGAAGTATCGCCACCTAAGTAGCCGATCTGAGGGTGAAGGCTTTTTGACAATGAAAAGGAGGCCGTGCTACAGTCGCCGGAAATTTTGGATTCTGGCGCGCAGCGGGATTGTGAGGGTCTCGACGATACCCTGGATTCGACGCAGATGCAGGCGGGACACCTGATCATCGTCGTGGGAGCCGGGCCGGCAGGGATGGCGGTGGCCAATCTCATGTCGAAGGCCGGCCACGAAGTGGTGATCCTCAATCGCGATATCAAGTTCGGAGGCCTGGCCGAATACGGCATTTTCCCGAGCAAGCTCAAGTTGCGAGGAGGCTTGCGGAAGACCTACTGGGACATCATCGAGCGGCCGAACGTCCACTACTTCGGGAACGTGTCGGTCGGCAATCACGGGGCTCTGACCCTCGACGATCTCCGGAGCCTCGGTGCGAGCGCCCTTGTGTTCGCGACGGGCGCACAGGGGACCAAGACCATCGGCGTGGAGGGGGACGCCGCGACCGGGGTCTATCATGCCAAGGACGTGGTCTATCATTTCAATCAGTTGCCGGGCTTCAGCGAGCGGCCATTTGAGATGGGGCGGCGCGTGGCGGTGATCGGAGTGGGCGATGTCATGGTGGATATCTCCCACTGGCTGGTGCGCTTCAAACAGGTGGACGAGGTCACTGCCATCGCCAGGCGCGGACCGGCGGAGCGCAAGTACAACCCGAAAGAGATACGCGCCGTGTGCTCCCACATCGATCAGGAAGCGCTGGCCCAGGAATTCGCCCGGATCCGGCCCCGGATGGAGGCGGTAGGCCAGAATCCGGACGATGTGCTGAAGGCCATGACCGCCGAATTCACGAAATGCGATCCCCAGACGAGCAAGACCAAGATGTTTTTCCGGTTTCTGGCCTCGCCCCGCCGCGTCCTGACGGATTCTCAGAACCGCGTGCGCGGGCTGGAGATTGAAGAGAACAAATTGGAGCCCAAGGGCCAGGACTTTGTCGCGGTCGGGCTGAAGCAGTATGACGAGTTTCCCTGCGACAGCGTCGTCTTTGCGGTCGGCGACAGGGTCGATGAGACGCTCGGCCTTCCTTATAAGAATGGGGCCTTCTTCACGAACCCGCATGCCAGCGGGAACGACCCCGACGATGCGTGGTTTCAGGCGTACGACGACGCCTCGGGAAAGGTCCTTCAAGGCGTGTTTGTGACGGGATGGGCCCGGAAAGCCAGCGAAGGACTGGTAGGGATCGCCAAGCGCGACGGCGAATGGTGCGCCGAAGTCGTGACACGCTACCTCGCCACCCAGACCGTGCGGGACCACGCGACGCTCGACGCGGCGCTTACCCGTCTACGAAGCTTGCTGGCGGAGCGGAACGTCGCGGCGGTGGATGCCGAAGGCCTGCGCCTTCTGGAACAGGCCGAGAAAGATCACCCTGCCGACGGCGAGTGCATCGGGGAGTTCAAATTTCCGTCGAATCAGAAAATGCTGACCGTGATCGAGAGCAGGAAAGCCAGTTCCCAAACGACCAGCGCTGCGCGCTAACCGTCCCCCCACCGTAGCTTCAGCCTCAGCACGTCGAAGTAAGTCCGGTCAGGAAAGCGGATGAGCTGCGCCCGGTGTGTAGAGGCCCGGATGGCGATGACATCCCCTTGGTTGACGGTGATACTGTCCTGGCCATCGAACGTCGTGATCGCGCCTTCTTCCCGGCCGATGAGCCTCGCTTCGAGGTGCCCGCTGCTGGGGATGAGCAGCGGGCGATGGCTCAATGTGTGCGGACAGATCGGGGTGAGCGTGATGGCATCCACCGAGGGATGTACGATGGGGCCCCCGGCCGACAGGGAGTAGGCGGTCGAGCCGGTTGGGGTCGAGACAATCAGACCGTCGCCCCGCAGATTGGTCACGAATTGGCTGTCGATGCGGATCTGGATTTCGATCATCCGCGTGTGCACGCCCTTGCTCACCACCACGTCGTTGAGCACCGCGGTCTGGTAGATGTCTTCACCGCCGCGCTGGACCCGGGCGCGAAGCATCAGCCGCGATTCCAAGACAAATTGCTGGGCGAAGACCTTCTTCAGCGCCTCGTACAGATGGTCGAGGCCCACCTCTGTGAGGAACCCCAGGCCTCCCATATTCACGCCGAGGATGGGGATCGAGCGTTCCTCCACGAGCCGCGCCGCGCTCAGCATCGTGCCGTCTCCCCCGAGCACGACGACCATGTCGGCGCGCGCGGCGATCTCGGACTTTTGAGGGACGGTGAGGCCAAGGAGCGCCGAGGTGTTGACATCCAGGACGATGTCCCGGCGTTGCTGCTGCAGCCAAGACACCAGCTCCGCGAGGACGGGCTTGACCTCGGTCAGGGTCGGTTTGGTGATGATGCCGATGGTTTTCATGGGTCCTCAGCCTCGGAAGGCGGTGGAGGCAGCAGGACGGAAGTGGGAAGCGATTCTACCGGGTGCCTCTTTTTCTTGTCAACGAAGCCAGCGACGAACGACTTCGAGTCATGGGGACGATTGTCTCGGGTTCCAGGTGCGTGCGCGTCGAGACCTTGACAGGCAGTGGCCTGCAAGATAGAATTTGGGCAACTTTCCGTAAACTTCCGCGATCCCAGGGCACTCGAACTCGACTTACAAAGGAGGAGGGATGTTCGAACGATTCACGGATAAGGGTCGGAAGATCATCATCCTAGCGAGGGAAGAAGCCGAACGCCACCAGAATGACTATCTCGGAACGGAGCATCTGGTGCTGGCCGTTCTCCGTGAATCGGACGGGATCGCCTTGATGATCATCAAGAAGATGGGTCTGTCGCCCGAGCAGATCCGTCTGGAGATCGAGCGCAACCTCCCCGGCGGCGGCACGACCATGACGTTCGGGGAGATTCCCTTCAGCCCCCGCGTCAAGAAAGTCATCGAGTACGGGGTCGAAGAGGCTCGGCTGTTGGGTCACAACCACATCGGGAGCGAACACCTGCTGCTCGGGCTGCTGCGTGAAGAAGAGGGTATCGGCGGCAAAATATTAAGAAGCCTGGGCGCCAACCTCCTGACCGCACGACAACTAACCGTCACCTTCCTGCGCAAGTCCGCTCCGCGCGAGCGCGACCGGAAGAGTAACACGCCGGCACTGGATGAATTCGGGCGTGATCTCACGGCGCTGGCCCAGGAAGGGCAGTTGGACCCCGTCATCGGGCGGACCGACGAAATCGAGCGCGTGCTGCAGATCCTCAGCCGGCGGACCAAGAACAACCCGGCGCTGATCGGCGAATCGGGAGTCGGGAAGACGGCCATCGTGGAAGGGCTGGCTCAGCGCATCGTCGCGTCGGATGTGCCGGATAACCTCCTCTCCCGCCGGGTCATCGCCTTGGACCTCGGCTCGCTCGTGGCCGGCACGAAGTATCGCGGCCAGTTCGAAGAGCGGCTCAAGGTCGTCATGAAGGAAATCGTCCAGGCCGGGAACATCATCATCTTCATCGACGAGTTGCATACGCTCGTGGGGGCGGGTGCGGCGGAGGGCTCCATCGACGCGTCGAACATGCTGAAGCCGGCGCTGTCACGCGGCGAGATCCAATGCATCGGCGCCACCACCTTGGATGAATACCGGAAGCACATCGAGAAAGACGGCGCTTTGAAGCGGCGGTTCCAACCGATCTACGTGCAGCCTCCCAGCATCGAGGAGACGATCCGCATCATCCAGGGTCTTCGGGATCGCTACGAGGAACACCACGGCGTGGAGATCACGGAAGAAGCCATCGTCGAGGCGGTCAAGCTCTCGGACCGGTACATCACCGATCGGTTCCTGCCGGATAAGGCGATCGATCTGATCGACGAGACCGGCTCGCGAGCCAAGCTTCAGACCTACGCGCTGCCGGGTGAACTGAAGGCGTTGGAGCAGGAGCTGAAGAAGGTCTCCCGGGAAAAAGAGCTGGCCATTTCCCTTCAGAACTTCGAAGAGGCGGTGAAGTTCCGCGAGGAAGAGGAGCGCCTCCGGAAGCTCCTGGACGAGTCCAAGCGCGAGTGGAAGAAGCGGCAGGAAAAGAGCAAGCCGGTCATCACGAAGGAAGATGTGTCTTACGTGGTCTCGAAGATGACCGGCATCCCGCTGTTCAAGCTGGAGGAAGAAGAGTCCAGCAAGCTGCTCCACATGGAAGAGTTCCTGCACAAGCGGATCGTCGGGCAAGAGGAGGCCATCTCTGCGGTGTGCCGGGCGATCCGGCGGTCGCGGGCGGGCCTCAAGGAGGCCAAGAAGCCGATCGGCTCGTTCATCTTCCTGGGGCCGACCGGCGTGGGCAAGACCGAGTTGGCACGGGCGCTCGCGGAGTTCTTGTTCAACACCGAGGACGCGCTGATTCGCATCGACATGTCGGAGTATCAGGAGAAATTCACCAGCTCCCGCTTGTTCGGAGCTCCGCCGGGGTACGTCGGCTACGAGGAAGGCGGTCAGCTGACCGAGAAAGTCAGGCGGCGGCCGTACTCGGTGGTGCTGTTCGATGAGATCGAGAAGGCTCACCCGGACATCTTCAACGTGCTCTTGCAGGTCTTGGACGACGGAGTCCTCACCGACAGCTTGGGTCGGAAAGTGGACTTCAAGAACACCGTGGTCATCATGACCTCGAACCTCGGCACGAAGCTCATCCAGAAGGGAGTGTCGTTGGGGTTCCACCGCAGCGACCAGACCGATCGCGATCAGCGGATGAAGGACGAGGTGCTCGCTGAGCTGCGGCGCACCTTCAGTCCCGAGTTCCTGAACCGGGTCGATGAGGTCGTGGTCTTCCACCAGCTCGAAAAGGAGCACCTCCTGAGCATCATCGATATCATCATCAGGGAGCTCAACGTTCGACTGATGGATCGAGGCGTGCAGCTTGAGGTCGGCGATGACGTCAAGCAGTGGCTGATCAAGGAAGGGTACCAGCCGCTGTATGGCGCCCGCCCGATGCGCCGGACCATCCAGAAGAACATCGGCGATCCGCTCTCGGAGGAATTGATCCGAGGCCGGTTCAAAGATGTGCGTCGCATCAAGGTCGTGCTGAGGGACGATTCGCCGTTGTTCGTGGAAGAGGAGGCGATGGCCGGGGTCTGATGCCGGCTCCCACCTGGACCGACTACTCAAGGCGTGAATGAGTCTCGTCGTCGAGGCCCTGAAGAAGGCGGCCAGGGTTGGAGATCGCAGCGCGCGCTCAGCACAGGTTCTTGAGACAGCGATCGCCGGCGGGAACAAGCGAGGCCGGTGGTTCAAGATCGGCACGATGGCGACCCTCGTAGCGGCAGCCGCTGCGGGGGTCGTTCTGTATCGTCAGCCCGTTCACATACCCGAACGTCCCGCGCAGGTTGCCACGGAACCGGCGCCGGCGGTCTCCACTCCTCCGGTCGTTGACTCCACCCCGAACACTCCTGTCGCCGCATCGAGTGAGTCCGCGACGCAGGCGCTCTTGACGAAAGGCATCGGCCAACTGCGCGACCAACATGCGGCCGAAGCCCGAGAGACCTTCAAAGAGGCGGTACGGCTGGCGCCGGATTCCCCCGAAGCGCATACCGCTCTCGGGTTGTCCTTGAGGCGGCTGAAGGCCTATGCTGATGCGGAAACGGAATACCGGACCGCGTTGCGGCTGAATCCCAGCTATGCGGAAGCGATGAACAATCTGGGCTTGCTGTTGGATCTCCAGGGAAAGACCGACGAGGCGATTTCCTGGTATCAAAAAGCGCTGGCGCGGAAGGCCGACTATCACGAAGCGCACCTGAACCTGGCCATTGCCTTGGAGCGGAACGGCAAGGCGAAGGAGGCGCGGGAACATTACCAGGCGTTTCTCAAATCGCCGCCCGCCGCGTTGGCCGACGTGACGCGTCTGGTGGAGCAACGGCTCTCAGCTCTGTAGCGCTGCTGGTCACCGCATGGAACCTATCTTGCTCGGGCTTGAGACGTCCTGCGACGAAACCGCCGCCGCAGTCCTGCAGGGGCCGGCTCGCGTGCTGTCGAGCGTGGTGTCCTCGCAAGAGGATCTGCACGGGCGGTACGGCGGGGTGGTGCCGGAGCTGGCATCCCGCCGCCACATCGAGGTCATCGAGGGAGTGGTGGCCGAAGCCCTCGAGCGCGCCGGCGTGGGGCGGTCGAGCCTGAGCGCCGTCGTGGTCACCCGAGGACCGGGGCTCGCCGGGGCGCTGCTGGTGGGAGTCAGCTTCGGGAAGGCCCTGGCCTATGCGCTGAGGATCCCTCTGATCGGCGTGCATCATCTGGAAGGGCACATGGCCTCCGCGTGGCTCGAGCGCCCGGACCTCCCGACATCTTGCATCGTGTTGGTGGTCTCGGGCGGCCACACGCATCTGTACCTGGTCAATCACCCGGGCCGCTACCGGCTCATCGGTCAGACCCTGGACGATGCAGCCGGGGAGGCTTTTGACAAGGCGGCCAAGATGCTGGAGCTCGGCTATCCGGGTGGCCCGGCCATTGACGCCCTCGCCCGCAAGGGCGACCCCAGGGCCATCCCGTTCCCTCGGCCCTATCCGACGCGGCGACGACTGGACTTCAGCTTCAGCGGGATCAAGACCGCCTTGCTGTACTACCTGCGCGATCTCGATCGCCGCGGCATCGCCCGCCCGGTGGCCGATGTCGCAGCCGGCTTCCAGGAGGCGATCGTGCAGGTCCTGGTGGACAAAGCTTTCGAAGCGGTACGACGGCATAAGGTCCGCGCGCTGGCGGTGGTCGGCGGTGTCTCGGCGAACTCGAGGCTCCGAACCTTGCTCGGGGCGCGCGCGGCGGCGGAAGGCATCGAGCTGGCTCTACCCCGGCCGGCCTACTGTACGGACAACGCGGCGATGATCGCCGCAGCCGGGTATCATCTCTATCGCGCCGGCCACCGGGACTCCTGGGAACTGGAGGCGGAGGCCAGCCTGGAACTGCCGCAAGACGATCAAACCCTTAGCCTTCAAACCTAAAGGGACGCTCGACCATTCCCACGCTCTATGGAAACCTGACCGGCCTGAAAGCGAGCCAACTCGTTCGGCTCGAACGGCTCTATCGCCGGAGAGTGCCGGTTGACAAAGTGATCTCCCCCGAGGCGGCCCGTGCCTGCACGGAACTCTCCCACGAGATCCGTCGCCAGGTCGGCCTGCTCATCAACCGACGCGGTGCCATCGAGCAGGTCCTTGTCGGCACCGGCCGTGAGCTTGACCTCACCGTGCTGTCAGGGTTCCGTCATGGCCGCCGATTCTTGCGCGGCGTGCGGCTGGTTCACACCCACCTGTCGAACGAGCCGCTGACTCAAGACGACTTGACGGACATCGCGCTGCTCTGGCTCGACCTCATTGCCGCGATCGGAGTCGATCCCCAGGGAGCGCCGGCGGATCTCTATCTTGCGCACATCGTTCCCCCCAATCCCGACGGTCATGCCTACGACGTGCTCGAACCCCGCCCGTTCCACGCCTTTCACCTCGACTGCGGGCAGTTCATCGATGCGCTCGAGTCGGAGGTGGCGCGTGAGATCGTCCGGCATAGCGTCGCCGACCGCAAGGACACCGCCCTGTTGATCAGTGCCTCCAAACGGAGCCGGCTCGAGCAGGAAGAGCGGCTGGAGGAACTGGCCGAGCTGGCGAAGTCGGACGACTTGGAAGTCTGTGAGACCGTGGTTCAGCGGCCGCAGGAGATCCACCCAAAGTATCTCTTGGGAAGCGGCAAGCTGAAGGAAGTCGTGATCAAGGCTCTGCAGCGCGGCGCCGATCTGCTGATCTTCGACCAAGATCTCACGCCCGCGCAGGTCCGGGCGATCGGAGAGGCGACCGAGCTCAGGGTCATCGACCGAACGCAACTCATCCTGGACATCTTCGCCCGCCGCGCCCACAGCCGGGAGGGAAAGATCCAGGTGGAGCTGGCGCAGCTCCGGTACCTGTTGCCCCGATTGAGCGAGCGGAGCACGGCTCTCTCGCGGCTCGGCGGCGGGATCGGAGGGCGAGGCCCGGGGGAGACCAAACTCGAAACCGACCGGCGGCGCGTGCGGCAGCGAATCTCGCATCTCGAACGGGAGTTGCAGGCTGCCGCGCGCCGGCGCGATCAACGACGGGCGCTCCGGGTCCGGGAAAAGATCCCGATCATTTCGATCGTGGGGTACACCAACGCAGGGAAATCCACGCTGTTGAACGCGCTCACCGACAGCCGGGTGCCGGCCGAAGACCGGCCGTTCGAGACGCTCGATACGTCGAGCCGCCGGCTGCGCTTCCCTCGGAATCGGGATGCCATCATCACCGACACCGTCGGATTCATCCGCGACCTGCCCAAGGATCTGATGGGCGCCTTCCGCACGACCCTGGAAGAGTTGCGTGACGCCGATCTGCTCCTGCACCTCGTGGATGCCAGCGCCAAGACATTCGAGCGACAGATCGAAGCGGTCGATGCCATCCTGGCCGAACTGGAGCTGGAGGGGATTCCGCGCGTGCTCGTGTTCAATAAGTGTGACCGGCTCCCTCCCGAAGAAACCGAAGGGCTCTGTCACCGGTACGGCGCGGTGGGGGTTTCCGCGTTGAGGCCGGAGACGCTCGCCCCGTTGATCGACGTGCTGGATCGCGTGCTGGCCGCTCGCGCGGAGAAGGGCGATTCGACCGAAGCCCCCGGCCGGCTGATCGGCAGTCGGGTAGGAGTCAGTTGAAAAAGGCTGCGCCGGCTGCCAACGGTGCTCCGCCCGCGGCCAGGCGACGGGCCGCGCGCATCATTCGTGGCCTCGAGAAAGAGTTCCCATCGGCCAGGGTGGAACTGGCGCACTCGTCTCCGCTGGAATTGCTGATCGCCACGATCCTCTCGGCGCAGTGCACCGACCAGCGTGTCAACCAGGTGACGCCGGGGCTGTTCCGGCGGTACCGACGGGCCATCGACTACGCGCGCGCAGTTCCGGCCGAATTGGAAACGATGATCAGGTCCACCGGCTTCTTCAAGAGCAAGGCCAGAAGCATTATCGCGTGCGGGCGCGCGCTGGAGGAGCGATTCGGAGGCCAAGTGCCGGCCACGATGGACGCCCTGGTCACGCTGTCCGGAGTGGGCCGGAAAACCGCCAATGTCATACTCGGCGCCTGTTTCGGCAAGCCGGCCGTGGTGGTGGACACTCACGTCAAGCGGGTGTCCCAGCGCCTGGCCTTGTCCGCGAGCGACGATCCCGAGCGGATCGAATGCGACCTGCAACGGCTGCTGCCCGTGCAGCAATGGACATCCGGCTCGCAGCGGCTTCTCCTGCACGGCCGGTACGTCTGCCTGGCCCGGCGCCCCAGGTGCGGGGAGTGCGCCGTGTACGCGGAATGCCCCTGGGAAGGGAAGCAACATCCATGATCAACAGCATGACGGGCTATGGCCGGCGGGAGGGCACGTGGAACGGGATGTCGCTCGTGGTGGAGGTGCGGTCGGTCAATCATCGCTTCTGCGAGGTCGTGACGCGGCTCCCGAGGGTCCTCACCTTCCTGGAAGACGATCTGAAGCGGTCGGTGCAGCGGCGCTGCCAGCGCGGACGGGTCGAAGTGACCGTGTCATTGACCGGTGACCAAGATGGCGTGCGAGTTCCCCACGTGGATCGGAAACTGGCCAGACAGTACCATACCCTGCTCCGCGAGCTGCAGAAGGAGCTTCGTCTTCCCGGGACGATCGATGTCTCCCTGTTGGCGAGCTTCCGGGACATCGTCACCGTGACGGACCGACCGACTGATCTGACCCGGGCGAAGAAACTCATCGCGCGGCTGCTCAACGGAGCGTTGACGGACCTGCAGGCCATGCGCCGTCGGGAGGGAGGGGAATTGGCTCGGGATATCAAGCGAAGGCTCGTGACTATCCGGGAGGCCATGGAGGCGGTCAGCGCTCGGGTCCCCGCCGTGGTGCACGGCTATTTCGAGCGTATGAAAACGCGCGTCGAGCAGGTGATCGGCGCGGGACAGGTGGAGACCTCCAGATTGAATCAGGAGCTGGCGCTGTACGCCGATCGGTGCGACGTGACCGAAGAGCTGACGAGGTTGGCCTGCCATCTGACCCAGTTCGAGACGGCGCAACGAGGGGGGGAATCGGTCGGCCGGACGCTGGATTTCCTGATCCAGGAGATGGGTCGGGAGGTCAACACCATCGGATCGAAGGCGAATGACTCCGAGGTCACGGCGCACGTGGTGCGCATGAAGGCTGAACTGGAAAAGATCCGCGAACAGGTTCAGAATATCGAATAAACACAGGCACGGGGACTTCAGATGGGGCGGAAGGGAATCCTTTTTGTGGTCTCGGCGCCGTCCGGAGCCGGAAAGACGACGCTGTGCCAGCAGATCGTCGCGGCGGTGCCGGGGTTGAAGCATTCCGTGTCCTACACGACACGATGCCCCCGTCCCGGAGAGCGGCATGGGCGGGAATATTTCTTCGTGGACGAGCCGCTGTTCCGCGAGATGGTCAGCCGCGGTGAATTCGCCGAATGGGCCACGGTGTACGGCCATCTCTACGGGACGCCGAAACGCATGCTGACCGAGACGATGGACGGCGGAATCGATGTTCTCATGGATGTCGATACCCAAGGGGCCATGCAGATCAAGCAGCGGTTCGAGGAGGCGATTTACATCTATATTCTCCCGCCGTCCTTGCAGGCCCTTCGCTCGAGGCTGCTGCAGCGGGCGGGCGATTCTCCCGAGGAAATCGAACGGCGACTGAAGCAAGCGCGAGAGGAGGTCTGGAGCTACCAGCATTATGACTACGTGATCAGGAACGATGATGTGAAGCAAGCACTGAAGGAACTCGAAGCCATCATTCTTACGGAGCGGGTCAGGACGAAGCGTCTGGACCCCGCATGGATCGAGGCTCAGTTCCGCGCGGACTGAGCGGCCTGAAGGCGGGGTCGAACCAGGAAGGAGATCGTGACCGATGATTGATGCCCTGGCATTGCTGCCCGAAAACAGTCCCAAGCGGTTCGACTCTCGTCACCGGCTGGTCCTTGCGTCGTCGCAACGCGCCAAGCACCTGATGCAAGGCGCCCAGCCCGTCGGCCCGTCCAAGTTTACCAAGGAGACGACGATTGCGCTGGAAGAGGTGTTGCACGGCCGGATCGAGTTCCTGATGGGGAAGGATGCTCGTCAGGCGATGAAGGAGGCCAAGCGCAGCAAGGAAGGCGAGGTCGAGCGCATGTCGGTGTTGGAATCTGAAGAAGACGTTCAAGCGATCAAGAAAGATCTCAGCGTGTACGTGGATGATTCGTCAGCCAAGGGCACCGAGAACGATAGCGAGGAGTAGCGATCATGGCATCGGGAACAGGCCGATTTGCGGGAAGGCGCGTCGTGCTGGGGGTAACCGGGAGCATTGCCGCCTATAAGGCGGTCGGTCTCCTCCGGGCGCTGGTTCAGGAAGGGGCTGAAGTCTCGGTGGTGATGACCGAGTCGGCCAAACGATTCGTGACCCCATTGACGTTCGAAGTGTTGTCCAAACGCCCCGTGGCCAGCGACCTGTTTGCGGCGCACGAGGAGATGCTGCACCTGACGCTGGCCGAGCAGGCCGAGGTCGTGGTGATCGCGCCGGCGACGGCGCACGCCCTTGCCAAGTGCGCCTTGGGTCTGGCCGACGACCTGCTCAGTACGCTCGTGCTGGCGGCGGGGTGCCCCGTGGTCGTCGCGCCGGCGATGGACGGCGGGATGTGGGACCATCCGGCGGTCCAAGCTCACGTCGCCACCTTGCGCGCGCGGAGCGTGACGGTGGTGGAGCCGGAGGAAGGACCGCTGGCTTCAGGTCGTGTGGGGACGGGTCGTCTGGCGCAGGAGGATCGGATTCTCTCCGCCATCGAGGAGCGGCTCCACATCCGACGCGACTGGGCGGGCCAGCGGGTATTGGTGTCGGCCGGCCCGACCCACGAACCCCTCGATGCCGTGCGGTTCATCTCCAATCGCTCCACCGGCAAGATGGGCTACGCGGTGGCCGAAGCGGCGAGACAACGGGGCGCCGATGTGGTGCTGGTCACCGGCCCGACATCCCTGCCGGCGCCGGCAGGGGTGGAGTGCGTGCAGGTCTCGACGGCCGAAGAGATGGCCAAGGCCCTCTCACTGCGGTTTGCCTGGTGCACGGTGCTGATCATGGCTGCGGCGGTTGCGGATTTCCGTCCACGACATCCTTCTTCGTCGAAGCTCAAGAAGAGCGGAAAGGCCCGGCTCGTCCTGGAGCTCGACCCCACCGAAGACATTCTTGCGACCCTTGCGAAGCGGGCGAGGCACCAGGTGCTGGTTGGATTTGCCGCCGAGACCACGTCACTGAGGTCGCATGCCGAGGCGAAATTGAAGGCCAAAGGGCTGGACCTGATCGTGGCGAACAACGTGAGCGCCGCGGGGTCCGGGTTTGGCTCAGACACGAACGCCGCGACGCTGATTGATCGCGACGGCCGGGTGATCGAACTCAACCTCATGCCGAAGCGCGCCGTGGCGGATCGCATTCTCGACGCGGTGCACGCCTTGCCTCGCGTGGCTCGACTGCCCGCGGCGAGCTCGGCCGAGGCGAGCTCGCCGAAGTCCGCCCCGCGGTCTGTGTCACCCGCCTCCCAGGGGTGAATGATGGCCGATTCGCTTCCTTCAGAAGAGGCCTTCTCGCCCGAGAAATTCAAGCTGGCCGAGGCCCTCGCCCGAAACCCGGAGTCGGTGCTGTTCCTCCCCCTCGCGGAGGAATTTGTGAAGGCGGGAAGGCTCTCCGAAGCGATCCTGATTCTGGAGGAAGGGCTCAAGACGCACCCGACTTCCCACGCCGCCCGAGTGGCGCTGGGGCGAGCGTATTATCAGGCGGGCGACAATGCCAAGGCCCGGGCACTCTTGGAGGAAGCCGTCGAGTTGAGCCCCGAGAATCTCTTGGCCCATCGCACCCTGGCGGAAATCTACGTTGAGGAGAACGCACTCGGTCCCGCCATGCGGGCCTGCTCGATGCTCCTGGCCGCCAATCCGAAAGACGAGGAAGTGCAGGCCTTGAAGGCGGTCATCGAGCGGCGCCTCCGACCGCCCCTGGAGTTCGATGTCCAGGAACTCCGCCAGGCCTCTTTGTCGGTGTCATCGTTCTCATCGTCAGCGTCCGAAGAGGATAGGCTCTCGGTTGAAGCAGGCTGCCAGAAGCCGCCATCGAAAGACCGCACGCCTGCGTGGAAGGTGGCGCAATTGCGTCGCTGGCTCGAGCGAATCGAGCGCCGCCGGCTTGAGGCGTAGCAGCCCTTAGTTCTTCTTCTCTAGTGACAGCGCTTCCGCTCGGTTTGACCGTTCCGGCCGGAGGCTGCTACAATGGCCCCCTTTCGATCTGTCGAATGGCGCCGTCGATGATGCAGATCTTGGTGTTGCACGGGCCCAATCTCAATCTCCTGGGCGCTCGCGAGCAAGCGATCTATGGAGATGTGTCCCTCGATGAGATCAATCAGGCCATACGCGAGCTGGCGAAGCAGGAAAGAGTCGTGGTGGATATCCGCCAGTCGAATATGGAAGGCGAGCTCGTGACATGGATTCAAGAAGCCAGGGGGCGGTTTGACGCAATCGTGATCAATCCTGCCGGCTTGACGCATACCAGCGTGGCGCTTCGCGACGCGGTTGCCGCGGTGGGGGTTCCCACCGTCGAGGTTCACCTGTCGAACATCTACAAACGGGAAGAGTTTCGCCAACGCTCCTATGTCGCCGGAGTGGCGCTCGGACAGATCTCAGGGTTCGGTCCGACCGGCTATCTGTTGGGCATCAGGGCCGCCATCGAGCATCTGAAGACCACCCGGGGATCAGTCGTCTCATGATCGGAAACAGCGGAGAAGAAGGGGGGGCCAGAGTTCGTGATCACGACAGCAGATTTTCGCAATGGGGTTCGCTTGGAGATCGACGGAGAGCCGTACTTCATCGTGGAGTTTCAGCACGTCAAGCCCGGCAAGGGCGGCGCCTTCGTCCGCACGAAGTTGAAAAGCTACAAGACCGGCAATGTCCTGGATCGGACTTTTCGATCGGGGGAGCGGTTCCAAGAGCCGAATTTAGAAGAGCGGGAGATGCAGTTTCTGTACGCGGCCGGCGACAGCTACACCTTCATGGACACCGAGACGTTTGAGCAGTTCACCTACGAAAAGAAGCAGCTCGGCGACAACGCAGACCTGTTGAAAGAGAACATGACCGCCAAGATCCTGATTCACGAGCATCAGCCGATTGCGGTCGAGCTGCCGATCTTCATCGAGCTGAAGGTGGTCGAAACGGAGCCCGGCGTGCGCGGCGACACGGCCTCGGGCGGGACGAAGCCGGCCGTGGTCGAAACCGGAGCAGTCATCAAGGTTCCCTTGTATCTGGAGGCCGGCGAGATCATCAGGATCGACACGCGGACGCGCGGATACGTGGAGCGAGTGCGGTGAGAAAGCCTTCTGCGCGATCGCGTCCCGTTCCCGCATCCCTGCTGGACAAGAGGAAGGAAATTCAGGAGCTGATCGACCTCCTGAACGAGAGCAACCTTGTCGAGTTGGAGGTGGAGCGGGAAGGCTTCCGCATCCGGGTGCGCCGCGAGAGCGGCGGGCCGGTGGTCGTCGGAGAACGGCGGCGTTCCCCGGCTGAACGCGAGCAGCCTCCCGAACGGGCGCAGCCGGCTCCGCCGAGCGAGCGCAGCGGCTTGGTGACCATCACCTCGCCCATCGTCGGGACGTTCTACCGCTCGCCGTCTCCCGATGCCGACCCCTATGTCGAGGAGGGCGACCTGGTCAGGAAGGGGCAGGTGCTCTGCCTGGTGGAAGCCATGAAGCTGATGAACGAGATCGAATCCGAAGCGGATGGACAGGTGGTGAAGATCCTCGTTGAGAGCACCAAACCGGTCGAATATGGCCAGCCATTGTTCCTAATCGATCCCACCCCCGCCGCCTGAGCCCGGAGCCGGCCGGTGTTCAAGAAAATCCTGATCGCCAACCGCGGAGAGATTGCCTTACGGGTGATCCGAGCCTGCAAAGAGCTCGGGATCAAAACCGTGGCCATCCACTCCGAAGTGGACGGCAACTCCTTGCACGTGCGCTATGCCGACGAGCATCTGTGCGTCGGGCCGGCCGAGGATGCGCTGAGCTACCGGAATATCCCGAACGTCCTGAGCGCGGCGGAAATCACCGGCGCCGAGGCGATTCACCCCGGCTACGGGTTCTTGGCCGAGAACGCCCATTTTGCGGAGGTGTGCGAATCGATCGGGATCAAGTTCATCGGCCCGACGTCCGAACAGATCGCGGCGCTCGGAGACAAGGCCAAGGCCAGGGAGATCATGGCCCGGCGCGGCATTCCGGTGCTGCCCGGGAGCGCCGGACAGCTCCGAAACGAGCAGGAGGCGCTGGAGGTGGCGCGGAAGATCGGGTTTCCGGTCATCATCAAGGCGTCTGCGGGCGGCGGCGGGCGCGGCATGCGCGTGGTGAACCGGGAGGAGGACCTGGCGCAAGCGTTTCAGGCCGCGCAGGCCGAAGCGAAGTCTACATTTGGTCATGACGCGGTGTACCTGGAGCACTACTTTTTGGAACCCCGTCACATCGAGGTCCAGGTGCTGGCGGACGAGCGCGGCCGCACGATCAGCCTCGGCGAGCGTGACTGCTCCATCCAACGACGGTACCAGAAGCTGGTGGAAGAGTCGCCTTCGCCGGCCGTCGATGAGCGGCTGCGGCGCGACATGGGCAGGGTGGCGGTAGAGGCGGTCCGGGCGGTCCACTATCGGAATGCCGGCACGGTCGAGTTTCTGTTGGACAAGGATCACAACTACTATTTCATGGAGGTGAACGCCCGCATTCAGGTCGAGCACCCGGTGACCGAGATGGTCACGGGGATCGACCTGATCAAAGAGCAGATCCGGATCGCCGCCGGCCAGCCGTTGAGCTTTCGCCAGCAGGACATCCGACTGACCGGACACAGCTTTGAATGCCGCATCAACGCCGAATGTCCCCAGAAATTCACACCCTGTCCCGGCCAGGTGACCCGCTATCATCCTCCCGGCGGCCCCGGTGTCCGGGTGGATTCCGCCATGGACGCACAGGGGACGGTCGTGCCGTACTACGATTCGATGATCGCGAAATTGATCACGCACGGCAAAGATCGCGAGGAAGCCATGGCGCGGATGCGACGGGCGCTCGAGGAGTACGTGATCGACGGAATCAAAACCACCATCCCCCTCCACCGACAGATCTTCGAGGATGCCGAGTTTCAGAAGGGCCGAACCTCCACCGGCTTTCTGGAACGGCTTTTGGCAAATTCCGATCGAGAGCGGTCGTGACGGCTCCCGCCCGGGATCTCTCTCCGCTCAAAGGCCTCTATCTGATTCTCGATGAAAGGGCAGCACGCGGGCGCTTGCTCGTCGAGGTGCTCAGGGAAGCGGCCGCGGCAGGCGTGCGGCTGTTCCAGTATCGCATCAAGGCGGCCTCGGGGGCCGAGGCCTATCGCCAAGCCTTGCAGCTCCGCGAAGCGGCCGCCGAGGCCGGGGCGCTGTTTCTGGTCAATGACCGCTGCGATCTGGCACTGGCCGTCGGGGCCGACGGCGTGCATCTGGGGCAGGAAGACCTTCCGCTGGCCATGGCCCGGAGAATTCTCGGTCCCGGCAAGGTCATCGGCATCTCCACCCATCGGGCGGATCAGGTGATCGAGGCCGATCGCGGAGGCGCCGATTATATCGGGTTTGGCCCGATCTTTCCGACCGCCTCGAAGGCTGACCACGAGCCGGTCGTCGGCGTCGAAGGATTGCGAACGGTCCGGCCGCTCACGCGACTCCCGATCTTCGCCATCGGTGGGATCAGCGTGGAGACGGTGGAGGCGGTCATCAACGCCGGCGCCGATGGCGTTGCGGTGATCTCCGCCGTCTTGGGGGCAGCGGATATCGCGGCGGCGGTCCGGCCGCTCCTGTCACGCTTTCGCTAGAAGCAGCTCGCCGAGGGCTCCGATCGTAGGATTCTTCGCCAGGAGCTCCACACCGTCGTCCCACGCCCCGCCGAGCCGGCTCTCGTACGCGAGGGGACCCACCACCCGGACGCCGGCCAGCTCTCGAAGCATCTCGAGCGTCGAGCTCTGCTGGGTCGTCTCGTTCGTTGACGGTTCGGGCGGAAGCGAGTGGTTCAGCACGACAGCCAGCACGGAGACATGCCGCTGTTGCAACGCCTCGATCGTGAGCAGGGCGTGGTTCACGCCGCCGATGGCGGGGCGCCCGACCACCAGCGCCGGGAGCGCGAGGGCGTTGACCAGGTCGCGAACCTCGGACGTGCCGGTCAGCGGCACCCTGACGCCGCCGATCCCTTCTACCGGCATGAACGCATGGCGCGCGGCGAGTGCGCGGAAGGCCAGGGCGATCCGCTCCAGGTCGATCCGAATTTCACGCGCTCGGGCGGCCGCCAGAGGAGCGACCGGAGCCGGGAAACGGTAAGGACTCACCTCTTCCAGGAGGTCGGTGCTCCCCGCGGCGCGCCTCAGCCGTTCCGCATCGGATGCCCCTGCGGTCTGATCGGTGACGCCGGTTTCGATCGGCTTCATGACGCCGACCCCCACACCCTGGCCGTGCATCCATCGCGCCAGGGCCGCGGTCACCACGGTTTTCCCGACACCGGTGTCGGTCCCGACGATAAAGCAGCCCCTTGGAAGTGCTGAGGGCTGGGCACCCGTTGCTCTGGGGAGTGCAACGGGTACCCGGAGGGCTGAGGGAGAAGCCATGGATTGTTCTTTACAGGATGCGGCTGTCCAGATTCCAGACCTGCCCGGAGACGTCTTCGAGCAGCGCCAGGTAGTAGATCGAGCGGGCCACCGACTGCAGCTCGGCCAATCGGCCGAGCACATGGGTGGAGTGAAGGGTGACGGGCACGGCGTCCCCCACCAACTCGGTCTGATGCCACCCGGGCAGGACCGCGTTGACCCGGACGTTTGAGGCTCCCCATTCGCGAGCCGCTGTCTTGACCAAGCCGAGCAAGCCGGCTTTGGAGGCTGCGTAGGCGGCCTGTCCCGGTTGGCCCTGCACTGCGGCGAACGAGCCGATCACTACGACCGAGCCGGCCCGCTGCGCCAGCATCAGCTTCCCGGCTGCTCGTAAGCAATAAAACGTACCGGTGAGGTTGGTCTCGATCGTGGCTGTCCAGACGTCGGGACTGAGCCGCAGCACCAGGTGGCTTGCGGCCTGCCCGGCGTTGCAGACCAGCACGTCAAAGCGACCACAGCGTGCCGCGAAGCTCTCTGCCATGGCCTCGACCGCGTGGGCGTTCCGAATATCGGCTTGGAAGAGTAGCCCTTCTCCACCGGACTCCTTGACCGAAGCGGCTGTCCGCTCGGCCGCCTCTTGCCGCTCGTGGAAGTGGATTCCCACGGTCCATCCGGCCCGTGCGAATTCCAAGCAAATGGCCCGCCCGATTCCTCCCGAGCCGCCGGTGACCAGAACTGCCGGAGTCCGAGCCATCGAGACCTCGCCGCGCGGTATTATCGGGATCGTTCCGGTGAAAGGCAAGCAGGGCGCACATCGTGACACGGCGCTGCCGGGTCTTGATGCTGAAAAACCAGCTATGGTACCGTGGCGCTCAGCCACGCCATGTACACGACCAACCTGAGCATACTCGCCTGGTGTGCGCTCGTCGGCTGGGCCGGGCTCGTCTCGGCGGGCGAAGTCATTCAGGATCCCGACGGGTATTTCCCCGATGCGCAAGGGAGCCGGTGGAAATATCGCGGGGAGGTGATCGAAGGCGCCGTTCAGTCCATCGCGCGCAAGGAGTTTTTCAACGTCTCCACCGTCAAAGGGTCGGACACGATCAAAGGAGTCAAGGTCAAGGTCTTTCACGACACCAATCCCGGCAACAACGGCCCCTCCGATAGCTACTACCGCCGCGATGCGGCCGGCATCGTCTATTACGGATCGCAGCCAGGCACGCCGCTGGAGAAGCAACTGGTGCCGTATCAGATCGTTCGATTCCCTCTGGAATATCCTTCCTCGTTTCAGCAGTTCGACAGGCAGGGATTGAGTTTCGGGAGCGACCTGGACGGCGATGAAAAACATGAGCGAGCGGACGTCCAGGCGTCCGTCTCGGTGATCGGCAAGGAGGCCGTGGCGGTGCCGGCCGGCACCTACCAGGACGCGGTCCGCATCGAGGCGAAGATGACGATGCGGATTCACCTCACGGGCGGACGGAAGACGATGGTCGGGACCGACACGATGACGGCCTGGTTCGCCAGAGGGGTCGGGCTCGTGAAATACGTCGAGCGGCAGGAGATCCCGTCACTGACCGCGACCCGTGGCCGCACGACGGAGATTACCGAGGAGCTCGAAGAGGTCGAGATCAAGCAGCAAACCGCCTCACTCGGCGGGGGCGAACCCGCGCCGGAGCGTGTTTTCGCTGACGACCCGCGCGACCATGAATTGGCTCAGGTAATCCTCCCCTCCAGCCTTCGCTCCCACGCCCGATAACCGGTGTCCGCCGAAGGGCTGCCGGCCGACGAGCGCTCCGGTGATCGGGCGGTTGATGTAGAGATTTCCCACATCAAAGCGCTCCCGAGCGGCCAGGATGTTCGCCGGGCTCCGCGAATAGAGGCCTCCGGTCAAGGCGTACGGCGTGGCGTTGGCGAAGTCGAGCGCCTCCTGAAAGTCCTTGGCCCGAATCACCGCGAGCACCGGCCCGAAGATCTCCTCTTGGGCCAGCCGGTGGTGCGGCTGAATGTCCGCAAAAATCACCGGCCCCTGAAAATATCCCTTCCGGTCCACCGACCGCTCGACCACCGCGCGGCCTTCCCGCCTCCCGATCTCGACGTACCCTCGGACTTTCTCGCGCGCCCGCTCATCGATAAGGGGACCCATGCGGGTCCAGGGTTGTTCGGGAGGGCCAATGGGGAGGCTCATCACCGCCTCGGCGAGGCGCTGGAGGAAGATGTCGTGGACCGGGTTCAGCACGATGGCGCGGGAGCAGGCCGAGCACTTCTGGCCCTGATAGCCGGTGAATGAGGCCATCACGCCGGTCACCGCTTCGTCCAGATCGGCGGTCTCGTCCACGATGATCGCGTTTTTCCCGCCCATCTCGGCGATGACGTGTTTCACATGCCGTTGTCCCGGAACCGAGCGGGCGGCCTGAGCCAGGATGCGCAGCCCGACCTCTTTGGAGCCGGTAAAGGCGACGGCGTGCACCTCGGGATGGTCCACCAGCGCTTGCCCGACGTCGGGCCCGCCGGGCAAAAATTGGAGCGCCCCTTCCGGGGCTCCGGCCTCCGCCAGGGTTTCCACGAGGAGATGACCTATGATCGGGGCGCGCTCGGACGGTTTGAACAGCACCGCATTGCCGGTCACCAGCGCGGCGGAGACCATGCCGGTCGGAATCGCCAGCGGGAAATTCCACGGGGAAATCACGGCCACCAGGCCCCGCGGTGACAGCAGGAGATGGTTCAGCTCTCCCGGCTCGTCCCCCAGCCGTCGGGGTCGGCCGAGACGGCGCATCTCTCCGGCATAAAACTCCAGAAAGTCGATCGCCTCCGCCACGTCCGCGTCCGCCTCGCGCCACGGTTTCCCGGTTTCGAAGATCTCCCAGGCCGCCAGCTCGAACCGCCGCCGGCGCACGATCGCCGCGGCGCGTTGAAGCACCCCCGCACGACCCTCGGGCGACGTGGAGCGCCATGTCCGGAATGCGGCGAGGGCGCTCTCGACGGCGCGCGCCGCGTCGGCAGGCGTCGCCGCCCTGATCCGGCCCACCACCTCATCGGGAGCGGCCGGGTTGTAGGAGATCAGGTCCGAGCCAGACCGCGACACGGAACCCGGACCGTGACGCGATTGGTCGAGCTGCGCCCGCACAGTGCGAACGGCCTGGGCCATCGCGTTCCGGGACGCTTCTTTGGAGAAATCCGTATGAGGCTCGTTGACGAACCGGGCATCCGACTCACCCGAGCCGCCTCCGTCCCGGAGCAAGTCGGCGCCGGCATGCCCACCCTGAGGGATCTGCGGCGGGGCGAGCAGGGCATCGATGGGCTCTGCTTCGGCGTACTCCTTCCGGAGAAAGGATTCGTTGGAGGTGTTCTCTAGAAGCCGCCTGACCAGATAGGCCATGCCCGGAATGAGCTCGCCCACCGGTGTATAAGTCCGAACCCGACGGCCCGCCTCGACGACGACGGCCTGCAGTGACTCGGCCATTCCGAAGATCATCTGGTACTCGCACGCATTAGGCGGAAGACCGGTCGCCTGGAACGCCGCTTCGGCATGCACGAGGCTTCGCAAATTATGCGTCCCGATCGCCGGTCTGACGAGATCGGCGTGTGCGAGCAGGATGCGCGTCAACCGCTCGTAGGAAGCGTCCGTTTCCGCTTTGCTCTGAAAGACCGGCACGGGCCAGCCTCGCTGTTGATACCGGATCGTGTCCGAATCCCAGTACGCTCCCTTGATCAACCGGATGGTGATCGGAGCCCCGCGCTGCCGGAGCCACGTGACGAGATGCTCGATATCGCCGGTGGTATCCTTCAGGTAGGCTTGAAGGGCGATGCCACCGTGAGGATACGAGCGATAGGGCTGTTCGGACAACAGCCTGGTGAACACCATCAGGGTGAGATCTTTCAACTCGGCCTGCTCCATGTCGAACGTGATGGCCGCGGGCATCGTCACCGCCAGGTCCAGGATCGGACGGAGCCGCCCTGCGACCACCCGATAGCTGTCCTCCGGGTCGATGGGGTCGAGCTGTGAATAGAGCGCCGAGAGTTTCACCGACAGGTGCACTCTCGGGAGGGAGCCGAGATGGTCTCGCTCCAGCAATGGAACGGTCGGCCAGTCGGCCGTCGCCGCATGGAGGCGGCGAAGCGCTTCGAGGCAGCGATCGCGATACCGGTCAGCCTCGATCTCGCTGACCGTTGCCTCTCCGAGCAGGTCCACGGAAAATCCGCGCCCTTCGCTCCAGGATCGTTTCAGGACGGGGAGAGCGTCTCCAATGGTCGCGCCGGCGATGAAGGTGCGTGCCATCTGATCGATCTGGTGACGAAGGGATTTGGCGCTCAAGCGCGACCCCAGTCGCGTTTCCGAGAGCGCGCGTAACCCCCACTGCATCGGAGTGGTAAGAAGCTTGGTGTCGGCGAAGTATTCCTCCGCCAGTTGCAGGAGCTGCGCATCGCTCTTCAGCGATGGCAGCACGTCGATGAAGCGGAACAGTTGGGCTTTGAACTGCTCATCTTTCATGGCCCATTGGAGAACGGTGCCGGACCACCAACGGGCATCAAGGATGGTCGGCGTCTGTCGAGTTGTACGCTCCGCCAGCGCACGGCCGATTCTCTGGATGGCCAGCTCAAGCTCTGCATCATAGCTCTGCAGCATTCTCCCCCCTACGAGGCAATGGGTTTCGACACAGCGGATATACCGTATAATGGTATTATCGCTTGAAAAACCCTTCCTGATTCTCTACTATATACCACCTTTAGGGGGCTCCCCTTCCACCCTTGAGCCCCATCACCCTCAACGGAGGAGGATCCGTGCAGAAAGCCTACCGACTCGACTATCCCGTGACCGTGTTGTTCGGCGCCGTCACGTTGTCCACCATCATCGGCGTTCCGCTCTTTGCGTATGCGTACGGCTTCACGTGGCTGGACTGGGCAATGTTCGGCATCCTGTACCTGATAAGCGGGCTCGGGATCACGGTTGGTTATCATCGGCTGATCTCGCACCGCAGCTTTGAATGTCCGGGGTGGGTCAAAGCCTGTCTGTTGGTGGCTGGCGGTTGGGCTCTGGAGAACTCGGCGCTCCGCTGGTGCGCCGATCATATCCGACACCATGCCCGGTGCGATCAGGAGGAAGACCCCTACAATGCCACCAAAGGGTTCTGGCACAGTCACTGTGGCTGGATTTTCTTTCTGGACCCGCATCGGACCGAGAAGTATGAGGTGACGCTGCGGAAGGACCCCATTATCATGTGGCAGCATCGCTATTACGTTCCGATCGTGCTTTCCGGCTTGGCGTTGCCCTTCGTGGTCGGGTTGTTCCACGGCGGCTGGCAAGGCGGGATGAGCTGCTTCGTCCTCGCCGGAGTGTGTCGGACGTTTTTTGTGCTCAACTCCACCTTCTGCATCAATTCTATCTGCCATCTCTGGGGCTCACAACCGCACGGAACGGATGACAGCAGCCGCGACAGTTGGTGGGTCTCGCTGGTCACCTTTGGGGAGGGATACCATAACTATCACCACACCTACCTCAGGGATTATCGCAACGGTCCGAAGTGGTATAATTTTGACCCCTCCAAGTGGCTGATCTTTGCCTTGTCGAAAATCGGCTTGGCGGCGAATCTCTGGCGCGCTGAAGCGTCCTGATTGTTCTTCGGGGTCGCTCGGTGCCCCCGTTTCGATTCTGAAACGGCTCGGAATCCTCCAGGAATCCGAGAGCTTGGAGCCGAACCGGGGAATTCAGGCGCCTCCACGTTTCGTTCTTACAACGCCTGAGCCCTCCAGACCTTCCTACGACCGCTAATCTATTGATTTTTTTGCCGGCGGTCTTATTAAAAGTCGAGCACAAGAATTGCTTTCAGGTAGCGGTCGAGGCTTGTGATTGTCGGTCATATATCAATCTTCACGTCAGGAGGGCGCTATGGACTGCCCACGTTGTCACGGCGTCATGGTGCAGGACGATTTTGAAGACCTGCAGGACGACACCGGCTCCCTGACGTTCCGGGGTTGGCGGTGCGTCCTGTGTGGCGAGATATTGGATCCCGTGATCGTGCACAACCGTGCTTCCCGGCCCACACCCTTAGTGGGCCGCGCACGGAAGAAATTTGCCACCCAAGTCGGATAATCGGGTAAACTAAGCTGCCGGTCATAGGCACCGGCGGCTTGGTGTGGCCCGTTGCGATTTCCTTCCAGCGAGCCGCAGGTCATTTTCCAGTAGAACCGCCAGGCCTGGATCCCAAGGCAGACAGGAGCGACGGATGGGCGAACTGAACACCGGCGGGCCGGCCCCGGGGCAGGAGCGACCGCGTGAAGTGATGCTGCCCGAGGTGCGCCGGATACTCGCGATCAGCAGCGGCAAGGGGGGTGTGGGCAAATCCACCGTGGCGGTCAACCTGGCGGTCGCCTTGGCCCAGACCGGAGCCAGGGTGGGCTTGATGGACGCGGATGTCTACGGTCCGAATGTTCCCATGATGATGGGGATCTCAAAGCCTCCTGAACAGCAGGACGGCAAGATCAAGCCGGCCGAGCGCTATGGCGTGAAGGTGATGTCCATGGGGTTTTTTGTCCCGGAAGACACCGCGTTGGTCTGGCGCGGTCCTATGGTCCACACGGCCATTCAGCAGTTTTTCCGCGATGTGCTCTGGGGCGAGCTTGAGTACCTGCTCATCGACCTCCCGCCGGGCACGGGCGATGCGCAGCTGACCTTATCCCAACTGGTGCCGCTGTGCGGCGCCATGACCGTCACGACCCCGCAGGCCGTCGCGCTGTACGATGTGCGGAAGGGAGTGCGAATGTTCCAGAAGGTCAATGTCCCGCTGCTGGGGCTCGTCGAAAACATGAGCTTTTTTGTGTGCGGGCACTGCGGGACGCGCACGGAGATCTTTGCCTCGGGGGGCGGCGAGCGTGCGGCGGCGCAACTCGGCATTCCGTTCCTGGGCCGCGTGCCGATTGATCCCTCCATCCGGGCGGGCGGCGATGCGGGGGAGCCGATCGTGGTGGCGGCGCCGGGGTCGGCCTCGGCGCAGGCGTTTCAGGCGATCGCGGCGGCGCTGGTGGCGCAGGTGGAGGGGACGGGGGCGGGGGCGGAGCAGACGAGCCCGTCGCTCGCCCGCTTGGTGGAAAAACTGAAACGGCCGCTCGGAAGCGGCTGAGGGAGGGCAGGATGAGTGAGTTTGTGACGGTGGCGCAGACGACGGACGTGCCGTCCGGGACGGGGACGGTGGCGGAGGTGAAGGACCAGGCGATCGCGGTGTTCAATGTGGACGGGACGTTTTATGCGATCGACAATACGTGCGTCCATCGCGGGGGGCCGTTGGGGGAAGGGGAGTTGGAGGGCGACACGGTGACCTGTCCGTGGCACGGCTGGCAGTACAACGTGAAAACGGGGGTGTCGCTCAACAATCCGTCCGCCTGCGTGAAGGTGTACGAGGTCACGGTGGAAGGGACCGATGTCAAGGTCTGTCTCTGAGCTTCCTTATCTTGAGTCTCCTGCCGGCAAGCTGCATAATGGGTCCCGATGGACCGTGAGGATCTCCTCTCTCTCTACCGCCAGATGCTGCTCATCCGCCGATTCGAGGAGAAATCGGCGGAAATGTACGCCCTAGCCAAAATCGCCGGTTTCCTCCATCTCTACATCGGGGAAGAAGCGGTCGCAGTCGGGGCCATCGCCGCCCTCCGCCCCGACGACTACGTGATCAGCGCCTACCGAGACCACGGGCATTGCCTGGCCAAGGGATCGGACCCGAACAGGGTCATGGCTGAGCTGTTCGGCAAGGCCACAGGACTCTGCAAGGGCAAGGGCGGGTCCATGCATCTGGTGGACGAGCCGCGACGGTTCATGGGCGGGTACGCCATCGTCGGCGGCCACCTCCCGCTCGCCGTCGGGTTGGCCTTTGCCATCCAGTATCAGAAGCATGACCAGGTGGCCCTGTGCTTCTTTGGGGAAGGCGCGCTTCCCAGCGGCCACGCCCACGAGGCCTTCAACCTGGCGGCCCTCTGGAAGCTCCCGGTCATCTTTCTCTGCGAGAACAACCGTTACGCGATGGGCACGCCGATCGAGCGCGGCATCGCGGTCTTTCACAACGTGGCCGAAATGGCGCGCTCGTATGGCATTGAGGCTGTTCAGGTGGATGGCATGGATGTGCTGGCGGTGCGCGCGTTGCTCCGGGACGTCGTGGCCAGGGTTCGGACCTCACCGGCTCCCTATTTCGTCGAGGCGCGCACCTACCGGTTCATGGGCCATTCGATGGCCGATCCCGCACACGGCCACTATCGCACGCGCGACGAAGTGGAAGAGGAGCGGAAGCGGGACCCGCTGCTGCTCCTTCGACAAACCCTCGTCAAAGAAGGTCTGGCATCCGACGCCGATTTCAAGCGACTGGAGAAGGAAATCGGAGGCGTGGTGGCGGAAGCGATCCGCTTTGCCGACGAGAGCCCCTTCCCGGATCCCGGCGCGCTGTACGAGGACGTCTACGTCGAATAGGCCGAGGCGGACCCCATGCTGGTCACTTATCGTGAAGCGTTGAATCAGGCGATGCGGGAGGAGCTTCGCCGCGATGAGCGCGTGTTCCTCATCGGAGAGGAGGTGGGGTACTACCAAGGGGCCTTCAAGGTCAGCAAGGGCTTTGTGGAGGAGTTCGGCCCGCGCCGCGTGTGGGACACGCCCATCACCGAGGCCGGCTTTACGGGACTGGCCATCGGCGCGGCGATGGGCGGCCTGCATCCGATTGTGGAGCTCATGACGTTCAACTTCGCGATCCTGGCCATGGATCAGATCGTCAACAATGCGGCCAAAATCCGGTACATGTCTGGAGGCCAGTTGTCGGTTCCCATCGTCGTCAGAGGGCCGGGAAGCGCCGCGCACCAGCTTGCCGCGCAGCATTCGCAGAGCCTGGAGGCGTGGTTCTCCCACGTGCCGGGCCTGAAGGTCATTGCGCCGGCGACTCCTCGTGATGCCAAGGGGCTCCTCAAGAGCGCCATCCGGGATCAGAACCCCGTCATGTTCATCGAGGCGCAGTTGCTGTACGCCACCAAGGGAGAGGTTCCGGAGGGCGAGTACACGATCCCGATCGGGCAGGCTGAGGTCAAGCGACAGGGTCGCGATGTCACCATCGTGGCGTATTCCAAAATGCTGCTGCTGGCGTTGGAGGCCGCGGAAGAACTGGCCCGTGACCGCGATCATCGCATCGACGCGGAAGTGGTGGACCCCCGGACCCTCAAGCCGCTCGACCTGGACACGATCGTCTCCTCCGTCAAGAAGACCGGCCGGCTGGTGATCGTGGAAGAGGGATGGCGATTCGCCGGCATGGGGGCACAGATTGCCGAGAGCGTGTATCGGGAGGCCTTTGATTTCCTCGATGCGCCCATCGTTCGCGTCACCGGCGAGGATGTCCCGATGCCGTATAGCCGGCCGCTGGAGGATGCGGCCATCCCCGATCAGGCTCGGGTACGTGCGGCCGTCCGACAGGTGATGGGGTAATGAGTGACGAGTTACTGATTACGATCTGATGAGGAGGTTCCGATGCCGGCTCCTGCTCCTTCCCACATCGAGATCACCGAGACATTCGTTCGGCTGTATGTCTTCCTCGTTCAGTACCTGGACCGCTGTCTGGATGAGGCCGCTCGCCGGACCTTTCCGGAGCACGACCTGCAGCAGCACCTCTCCGCGACGCAGGCCAGGATGATGGAGATCGCCTCGGTGAACCCCGTGGTCAAAAGCAAGGTGGAGAAAGAGTGCGAGCGGGTGCTCGGCTTGGGCAACGCCTGTCTCACCGGCAGCGCTGACGGAGCCACACGGAATGCGGTGCTGGGAGAGCGGGCCACCCTCCACACGAAGACGCTGGCGCTGAGCGATCTTCTGGCAATATTCCGCGCCCTTGCGGTCACCTGAGAGGTTTCGTTAGAGTGACCTGAGAGAGTGCGAGCGAGGCGAGCGATGGCCAGTCGGGTAGTCATGCCCAAGTTGACCGACACGATGGAAGAAGGCGTCGTCGTGAAATGGAAAAAGCGGGTAGGGGAGCCGGTCGAGACCGGTGACGTGCTGGCCGAAATCGAGACCGATAAGGCGGTGATGGATCTGGAGTCCTTCTCGTCCGGCATTCTCAGACAGATTCTGGCGAACGAAGGAGATACCGTGAAAGCCGGCAGCCTGATCGCCGTGGTGGCCGAGCCGGACGAGGACATCGAGGCGGTCCTGCACGACACCACGGCGCCATCGTCGCCGGCCGTCCCGCCGTCCCCGCCGGCGGTCGCGCAAAAGGAGCAGCGCCGGCAGGCCGCTCAGGAGGACCGCATCAAGGCATCGCCCAGGGCCAAGGCGATGGCGGCGCAACGGGGAATCGACCTGTCCGCCATCGAGGGAACAGGTCCCGGCGGACGGATCGTGGAACGCGACCTCGAAGCGGCGGCGGAGGCTCCACCGAAGCGAGCCGCGGCGAAGACCGGAGACATCAGCCGGCCGCTCAGCCAGATGCGGAAGGCCATCGCCCGGGCCACGACCCAGAGCAAGGCCCCGGTCCCGCACTTCTATCTCACCGTCGAGATTGACATGGAAGAAGCCGAGCGCCTGCGGCACAAGCTGAAACAGAAGCGTCGGGCTCATCCCAGCCTCAACGATCTCATCATCAAAGCGGCCGCCCTGGCCCTGGCCCGCCATCCAGAGATCAACGTCTCGTACGAAGGGGACGCGCTTCGCCAGCACGCCAGCATCGATATCGGCGTGGCGGTGGGACTGGACGACGGACTGATTTCCCCGGTCCTGCGGGACTGTGGGGCAAAGACGTTGGCGCAGATCTCGACCGAGATGCGGGACCTGATCGAGCGCGCGCGGAACAAGCGGCTGGCGCCGCACGAATACACCGGCGCCACCTTCTCGATCTCAAACCTGGGCATGTACGACGTGGAGAGCTTCATCGCGGTGCTCATACCCCCGGAGGCCGCGGCGCTGGCCATCGGAGCCGTGCGGGACGTTCCGAGCGCGGAAGCAGGGACCGCGAAAGTCAGGCGCCGGATGAAGGTCACCATGTCCTGCGATCACCGGGCTCTGGACGGAGTCCAGGGCGCCAAGTTCTTGCGGGAGTTCAAGCGCACCCTGGAACACCCGCTGGAGCTCGTACTGCCGGAGGACGCATGACCTTCGTGCCGGTTGACGACCTTCGGGAACGCGCTCCAGAAAATCGTGGCCGGCGGCGGCTGCCGCCCTGGTTCAAGGTCCGGATCACGCAAGGGCCCGATTATCAGGACATCCGGCAGATCATGGATTCGCTGGAGCTGCACACCATTTGCGAGGAAGCCCGGTGCCCCAATGTCTGGGAATGCTGGAACAACCGGACCGCGACCTTCTTGATCCTGGGCGATATCTGTACGCGACGGTGCCACTATTGCGCGGTGGCCACCGGCCGGCCGCATCCGGTGGATCGGGCGGAGCCGGTACGCGTCGCGCGGGCGGTCCAGGCTTTGGGTCTCCGGCATGCGGTCATCACGTCGGTCAACCGGGATGAGCTGGAGGACGGCGGCGCCTCCGTCTTTGCGGACACGATCCGCGAGATCCGCAGGCTCACGCCCCTGTGCGCCGTGGAAGTGTTGA
>CAYZKG010000005.1:0-41874 GCA_964478915.1 uncultured Nitrospira sp. | reverse complement strand
ATTTGAATCGGCGGGAGATGGCGACCTTCGCCCCGTTGGTCGTGCTGGTGTTCTGGATCGGCCTGTTTCCGAATCCCTTGCTCTCGGTGATGCACGAGAGCACCAATCGGCTCATCGAGCAGGTGGATCGAATCGAGACCGATGAGGCTTCCCTCTCGCCCCGTGCCATCAGCCATTCGCCATATGCTCCGGGAGTTGGGAAGCCATGACGCTTCCGCTTGCCGATCTGGCCGCGATCCTTCCTGAGCTTATCGTCGTCGCGGCAGCCTGCCTCGTCCCTGACGGTCACGATCGCCACTATGACGCGTGGCATCCCTTCTGGGACTTGACACCTCTTGCATGGAGTCCCACGCGGCTGCACGGGGGCTCTCCGTCGAACCAGGCCAGGGTGGTGCGATATCCTGTGTGTGCGCTGCGGTATTGGTTCATGTACCACCTGATCCACAAGGAATTTCTCGCTCGGCAGCGTCCCTTGAGCTTCTGCGAGGTCGGGGTCGGGACCGGACAGATGTTGTCGTTCATGAGGACCGGCGAGACGCCGGGCGAATGCGGGCCTCTGCCCGCCTTTATCGAGACCTGGGATGCGATGAGCCACCGAGTCGACGACGCCCGATTGGCCGCCATCGGGTATTCCCGGTGTTTCAGCCACAACGTCGAGGATCCGGACCTCGTGCTGCCCCGGCAATATGACGTGCTGATCCTCCTCCACATCCTCGAGCATCTCCATGATCCGGAGAAGGTGTTCGCGAAGCTGCTGCCGTTTGTCAGAGAAGGCGGGCTCATCATCGGCGGGTTCCCAGGACTGCCTCATGTGATGTGCCGCTCTCGGGAACGGCGCCTCCGGCAATCCGCAGAGAGCTTCGGCCATGTCAGCGCCTTTTCGCCGCGACGCGTCAGGATGCTGGCGAAGAGGAACGCCCTCTCCCTTGAACTGCTCACGGGCGCGTACCTGTTCAGAAAGAACGGATTCATCCTGGAACACCACGGCTGGTGGACGCGCCTGAACCTCCTGTTCGGGGCCTTGTTCCCGGGCTGGCCGGGAGAGCTTTACTGGGCGATGCGGAAACCGGCCGCCAGCCACGCGCGCCCAGAAGCGCGCGCGACTCGTCACGCGCCACTCGTCACCGAGACCGGAGAGCGAATGGCGAACGAACGTGCTACTCGCACATGACGGATGGCGTATAACGATGACGCTCCCGCTCGCTGACATACTGGCTGTTCTGCCGGAACTGATCGTCGTGACCGCAGCGTGTCTGGTGCTGGCGCTGGATCCGGTCACCCCGGCTGCGAGAAAGGTCTGGCTGGCGTGGATCAGCCTGGGAGCGCTGGTTCTCGCGTTTGGCGTCACCTCTTCGCAGATGGGGCCGCGGGTCTCGGCCTTCAGCGAGCTGATGGTGGTGGATCCCTATGCCTGCTTCTGGAAATTGCTGCTGTACGTGGCTACCGGGATGACCATCCTGCTGTCGGTGGCCTACCTGAAAGCGGAGCGGATCAACCTGGCGGAGTACTACGGCTTTCTGCTGCTGGCATTGTCCGGGATGATGATCATGGTGTCGGCGGTGGATCTGCTCACGATCTATCTCGGCACCGAGCTGATGTCGCTGTCCTTGTACGTGCTGGCCGGATTCAAGCGGTCCGAAGGCCGGTCCCTGGAAGCCTCGGCCAAATATTTCGTGCTGGGAGCCTTTTCCTCCGGCATCCTGCTGTACGGCATCTCGCTGCTGTACGGTGCGGCCGGGAACACCCGGCTGGCGACCATCGCCGCGGCTATCGAGAGCCGCGGGGTGAACGATCCGGCGCTGCTGCTGGCGATGATCCTGCTGGTGGTGGGCTTCGGCTTCAAGATCGCGGTCGTGCCGTTCCACATGTGGACGCCTGATGTGTACGAAGGCGCGCCCACGTCCGTCACCGCGTTCATGGCGGTGGCCTCCAAGGCGGCGAGCTTCGGCGCTTTCGTACGGGTGTTCGTGGAAGGGCTCGGGGGCCTGAAGGCGAACTGGAATTTGCTCTTTCTCGCGGTGTGCATCATTACCATCGTGCTCGGGAACGTTGTGGCCATCGTGCAGACGAACATCAAGCGTATGCTGGCCTATTCGAGCATCGCCCATGCCGGATATGCCCTGATCGGGGTGGTGGTGGCCGGACAAATGGCGGTGCCGGAAGAGACCCGATCGCTCGGCCTCTCCAGCGTGATGCTGTACCTCGTGGTCTACGCGTTCATGACGCTGGGCGCGTTCGCGATCGTGGCTATGCTCCGGAAGGGCGGGCTGGAAGGCGACGAGATCGTGGATTTCACGGGCCTGGCGAAGCGGCATCGCTTGGCTGCGCTGCTGATGCTGGTGTTCATGGTCTCCCTGGCCGGGATTCCGCCGACCGCCGGATTCATCGGAAAGTTTTATCTGTTCCTGGCGGCGATCAAGGGTGGCTTGACGTGGCTGGCTGTGGTGGCGGTGGTGTTCGCGGCGGTCTCAGCCTACTACTATCTGCGTGTGGTGATGGTCATGTATATGCGGGAGTCCGACGCGTCGCCCGGTATGCAGCCGAGTCTGGCCACTTCCCCGGCGCTGACCATGGTGCTGGCTTCTGCGGTGGCCGGCGTGGTCGTATTCGGACTGTATCCGGATCCCCTCGTCTCGATCGCCGCGCTCGCCGTCCTCCCCTTCAAGTAGCTGAAACTTGTTGGGTCCCGCCTCACGCTTCACGCCTGACGCCTCACGGCTTTTTGTTCAGACTGGAATCTCCGATGCCGGGGCCGACGCGTTTCGGAACGGTTGTGGCTTCGGTCTCAAAGCCGGTCCGGCTTGGCAGGCTCGTATCGGAGATATCCTTGCCGGTTTGCGGTGTGGCCCCGATGTCCGCGCCGGTCGTCGTGGACAGAGTACTCGTTCCGGCGCTGGTTCCGGTGGTACTTGGCAGGGTGGTGTCTTCGGAACTGGTGCCCACCCGGCTCGGGACGGTGGTGTCGGTGATCTCCATGCCGGTCCGCGCGGAATCGGGGGGTCTCGTGGGGCGGAACTCCTTGTGGAGGGACTCTTCCTCCTGCTGCAGCCGTCTTCGTTCGCGCCCGGCTGCTTCATACTCCAGCGTTTCGAGTTTTTCCCTCGATGCGCCGAGACGCTCGAGCCGGCCCTTGAGGACCTGCAGGTCGTCGCGGGCGCGCGCCACCGGCGGAATCACCTCGTGCAGCGTGAACCCCCGCAACTTCATCTGCTCGCTGAAGAGCCCGCTCTCCGCCGCTTTCAGCAGCTCGGCCGCCTGGTCTTCGAGCTCCTCGAGTTGGTCCAGCGAGGCAACGTCGCTCGCGCAGCAATCCAGAAATCGGCGATATCGCTGCAGAAATACCGATGTCTCAGCCTGGAGATTCTCGATCTTGATGGGGGCGCGCGGCTTTTTCTTGTCGTTCTTTTTCTTTTCGACGAGCGGCCGGCACCCCGGTTCCGGGGCGGCCCCGAGCTGCTGGTCGGCGGGACGCTGCGGGCACCAGTAGAGCGGGGGTGCCGCCAGGAGATCTCCCGCACCGCCTGTAGGGAACCCCAGGACCGCTAGAGCGAGCACCAGGATCGGCCGCCCGGCCATCGTGACTCGTCTCGTCTCAAGTCGTATCATCCACATACATTCTGCGCCTCCCGCGAAGACAGGTCAATGCTGCGGGCAGCTCAAGCGGCTTGCTTGCAAGCAAATGGGGAATTCGATAGGGTACCTCCATGCCCATTGTGTATGTCGAAGACATCGCCAAGTATGTCGGTCAGGAAGTGACGCTGCGGGGCTGGCTACGTACTCGACGCTCCAGCGGCAAGCTGCATTTCCTGCTGATCCGGGATGGAACCGGCGACCTGCAGGCGGTGGTCAGCAAGGCGGCGGTGGGAGAGGAGCAGTTCCAACGCTCGTCGGCGCTGACGCAGGAATCCTCCCTCGTCGTGACGGGGACCGTCAGGGCCGATCAGCGCGCCGCAGGAGGCTACGAACTGGACGTGACGCGCATCGAGCCGATTCAGATCGCCGAGCCGTTTCCGATCCAACCGAAAGAACACGGTGTCGGGTTCTTGATGGAGCATCGTCACCTGTGGCTTCGGTCCAGCCGGCAATACGCCATCCTGCGAATTCGACACGAGATCGTGCGGGCCTGCCGGAACTTTTTCGACGAGCGGGGCTTCGTGCTGGTCGATGCGCCGATCTTCACGCCCAATGCCTGCGAGGGCACAACCACGCTGTTTCAGACCGCCTATTTCGACGAGACCGCCTATCTCACTCAGAGCGGGCAACTGTACAGCGAGGCCACTGCTGCGGCGTTCGGGAAAGTGTACTGCTTCGGCCCCACGTTCCGGGCTGAAAAGTCGAAGACCCGACGCCACCTAATGGAGTTCTGGATGGTGGAGCCGGAAGTGGCCTTTGCCGAGCTGCCTGACATGATGGACCTGGCGGAGGAGTTTCTCACCTTTGTCGTCAAGCGCGTGGCGGAGGCGAGGCGGGCCGAGTTGCTCCTGCTGGAGCGCGACATCTTGAAGCTCGAGCGGATCGTTCCGCCGTTTCCGCGGCTGTCGTACGAAGAGGCGGTAGAATTGCTGCGGAAAAATGGCAACCCGATTCGGTTCGGCGATGACTTCGGCGGTGATGAAGAGACGCTGCTGTCCAGCGAATTCGACCGGCCGGTGATCGTGCATCGCTATCCCGCGGCGACCAAGGCATTCTACATGCAAAACGATCCGCAGCGTCCGGATCTGGCGCTGTGCATGGATGTTCTGGCTCCTGAAGGCTACGGCGAGGTCATCGGCGGCGGACAACGGATTCACGAGTACGACAAGCTGGTGGCCAGGATCAGAGAGCACGGACTTCCGGAAGAGGCGTTTCGGTGGTATCTTGATCTCCGACGCTACGGGAGCGTCCCGCACGCCGGTTTCGGGATGGGAATCGAGCGGGTTGTGGCCTGGATTTGCGGGATCGACCACGTTCGGGAGACTATCCCCTTTCCCCGCATGCTCTACAGGCTCTACCCCTAAGTAATTAGGTCCAGAAAAGAGTTTTTCCTGCCGGTTAATCAGCTGCCCGGATGCCAAAGTTAGCTATCTTATTAAGAACAAAAGATTTAGTTGACAATCCACATCCAAAGTGTATAGTGACGGCTGAAAGTGGGAGAAAGTGGTAAAGAGTGGAAACCTAGGAAAACATAAGGGTCTTTCGCCGGCTTCGCATGTTCCGGTTCTGGCGGATCAGGTTATCACTTGGCTGCGGTGTCAGCCGGACGGTATGTATCTGGATTGCACGCTGGGCTCTGGAGGAGTGGCGCTTCGGATTCTTGAAGCGACCGGGCCGAGCGGCCGTCTCATCGGAATTGACCAGGACGAGGACGCCGTTGTTGCGGCGCGCGAATACCTCAAGGCCTGTGCCGGACGGTTTGAGCTGGTCCACGGGAATTTCAAGGATCTCAAGCGACACCTCGCATCCGTGGGCGTCTCGCAGGTGGACGGCGTGATCTTCGATCTGGGAGTGTCGTCCGGACAACTCGACCGGCCGGAGCGCGGCTTCAGTTTCAACACGGAGGGTCCCCTCGATATGCGCATGGATCGGCATACCGGCCGGCCGGCGGCGGACCTGCTCAATCGCCTGCCCGAAGCCGATCTCGCTGACCTGATTTACCGGTATGGGGAGGAGCGCTATTCCCGCCGCATCGCCCGGGCGGTGGCCCGGGCCCGCGCCGCGCACCCCCTGCGTTCGACCACCGATCTGGTCTCCGTGATTCGGTCGGCGGTGCCGGCGGCGTATCGGCGCGGCCGGATCCACTTCGCCACGCGAACCTTTCAGGCACTTCGCATCGCAGTCAATCGAGAGCTGGAAGTTCTTGAAGGCGCGCTTCGCGATGCCGCGGATGTTTTGGCGCCGGGAGGCCGGCTCTGCGTCATCTCGTTTCACTCCCTGGAGGATCGGATCGTCAAGCAGACGTTCAAGTCGCTGTCGGCCGGAACGCAAGCCGTGCTCTCGACGTTGACCAAGAAACCCGTCATTCCCACGGAGGCTGAGCGGCACGACAATCCGCGAGCCCGCAGCGCCAAACTGCGGGTCGCCGAGCGTGTGCCGCAACGGAGGCTTTCATGAGAACCCTGGCAGCTCTCGCGGTGATCGGTCTGTTGCTGCTGTACGTGGGGGAACGTGTGGACATTGTCCGGGTCGGGTACGAGACGGAGCGACTCAAGGCTCAAAAGATCATCCTGCAACGGGAGCATGATGAGCTGCGAGTGAAGGTGTCCGCCTTGACCGCGCCGGACCGGATCGCGCGGGCAGCCAGCGAGCGGCTGGGCATGACGCCCCCGCAACAAGGACAAGTGGTGCTGGTCCGGCTGGAGCCGCAGGCGCCTGTGGAGAATCAGCCGCCGCGTTCCGAGATCCGGCTGGCCAAGCACGATCCGACTGAGCGACACCCGTGATGGCTCCCGAATACCGTTGGAGAAGGATCGCGGCCGCTCTGGTCTTGATGCTGGGGTTTGCCGTGATCCTGGTCCGACTGGTCAACCTCCAGATCCTTCAGGCGGCGGATCTCACGGTGAAGGCCGATCGGCAGCATCGCAAAGCGGTGACCGTCGAAGGCAATCGCGGGACGATTTACGACCGTCGCGGGAAGGTCCTGGCGATGAATATGGAAGTGCCCTCTGTGTTTGGAGTGCCCGCCACCTTGACCGATCCATCGAGTGTGGCGAAGGACCTGGCGCAGGTCCTTCGCGTCAGAGCGGTGGACATCGAGCGGAAGCTGCGGCAGGACCGGAGCTTCGTGTGGCTCGGACGGAAGCTCGACCCCGAGCAAGGTCGGCGCCTCGAGCGTCTCTCGCTGGAGGGCATCGGGGTCGTGATGGAGGGCCGGCGGTTTTACCCCAAGGGCGCGTTACTCTCCCATGTCCTCGGGTTTGCCGGCATGGATAGTCAAGGGTTGGAGGGGATCGAGCGGCGCTACGAGCTGTATCTCCGCGGCGAGAAACAGATCGTCGTGTTGCAGCGTGATGCGCTGGGCCGGACGATTTTCCCCAAGGGGCCCACGGAGGCTGGGCCGGCACCCGGCCGTGATGTGACGCTGACGATCGATGAGGTGATCCAGTACATCGCCGAGAAAGAGCTCGAGAACGCCGTGGCAGCTACCCGCGCCAAGGCCGGCACCGTCATCGTCGTGGAGCCTCACACCGGCGCCATCCTGGCGTTGGCCCTGAGACCGGCGTTCGATCCGAACCGCGTCCGGGAGCTCTCGCCCGAGCGGTGGCGGAACCGAGCCTTGACCGACACCTACGAGCCCGGCTCGACCATGAAAGTGGTCGTGGCCGCGGCAGCGCTCGAAGAGAAGGTGATGGAGCCTGGCACACCGATCTATGGCGAGGATGGCCGCATGGTGGTGGCCGACACCGTCATTCATGATCACGACAAGAACGGCTGGATGACCTTCGCCCAGGTCATTCAGCGCTCCAGCAATATCGGGGCGGTCAAGACCGCGTTTGCTCTGGGCGACGAGCGCTTGCACCGATACCTCAAGGCATTCGGGTTCGGGGAGCGGACCGAAATCGACCTGCCGGGCGAAACGCCTGGGCTGCTGAAAGAGCCGCGCGACTGGGGGAGCCGTTCCCTGGCCTCAATGGCCATTGGGCAGGAGATCGGGGTGACGCCGCTGCAGCTCGTCACCGCGATGGCGACGATCGCGAACGGGGGCTGGCTGATGAAGCCGTACGTCGTCTCCGAGATCCGGGATGCCGGCGGTCAGATCGTGGCCCATACCGCGCCTCTGGTGCGGCGGCGGCCGATTTCGCCGGAGACCGCTCAGATCCTCACCACGATCCTGGAAGGAGTGGTGACGAAGGGAACCGGCACCCGGGCGGCCGTGCCGGGTTATCGCGTTGCCGGCAAGACCGGGACCGCTCAGAAGATCGACCCCGCCACCGGTGCCTACTCGCCCACGCTCTCCGTCGGCTCGTTCGTCGGTTTTGTGCCGGTCCAGGAGCCGCGGCTGGCGATCGTGGTGGTGATCGATGAGCCGCAAGGGGAGGGCTGGGGAGGCGTCGTGGCCGCGCCGGTCTTTCGGCGGATCGCGGAGCAGGTGCTCCCGTACCTGGGAGTCTTGTCGGCGGAACCGATCAAGGTGGCCATGGTGGGTACGGCGCCCAGGAACCTGCCATGATGCTTGCGGAACTCGTCAGCCCGTTGGATATGCTGGGTCGACCGGCCAACCTCGGCGTCGAGATCACCGCCATTACGGATGACTCGCGTCGCGTGCAGCCTGGCAGCCTCTTCGTGGCGGTCAAGGGTGAGCGGGCGGATGGCCATGGTTTTCTGCGCCAGGCCATGGCGGCCGGGGCTTCCGCCCTGGTTGTCGAGGATCCCGTGCCGGCCGATTCCCTCCGCAACCTGCAGTCGTCGGTTCCCTTGATCCGGGTGAAGAATTCCCGGCGGGCGGTCGGTCTGCTGGCCAGCCGCTTCTACGGACATCCGGCCGGCCGTTTGGGGATGGTCGGGGTGACCGGGACGAACGGCAAGACCACCGTCACGTACCTGTGCAAGGCGGTGCTGGAGGCGGCTGGGAGGCATGTCGGCATCATCGGGACCGTGGCGTATCACATCGGCTCGGAGCGGCTGACCGCGTCCCATACCACGCCTGGGGCCATCGAGCTCCAGTCGTTGCTGACGCGCATGCTGGAAGCCGGCCTCGATTCGGTGGTGATGGAAGTGTCCTCCCATGCATTGGCCCTGGACCGTACCGTGGGGTGCGAATTCGATGTGGCGATTTACACGAACCTGACCCAAGACCATCTCGATTTCCACGCGAACATGGAGGATTACTTCAAGGCGAAACTGCGCCTCTTCACGGAGCTCAGGCCCGGCGGCGCAAAGGCGCGACCCAAGCGGGCGATCGTCAACGTGGACGATCCCAGAGGCCATCTCGTCTGCGGAGCCAGCGCCGTCCCGGTGTGGACGTATTCGGTCGAGCGGCAATCGGACATCCGGGCGGAAGAGATTTCTCTTTCCCTTGCCGGGAGCAGCTTCACCGCCGCCACGCCGGCCGGTCGCTTCCCAGTGACCAGCTCCCTGGTGGGCGAGCACAATGTGTACAACATGCTGGCGGCCATCGGCGTGGGGCTTCATGAGGGCCTGGCGCCGGAGACCATCCGGGAAGGGATCGGCAAGGTGGCCAGCGTGCCGGGACGATTCGAGCGCGTGGAAGAAGGGCAAGACTTCGCCGTGATCGTGGACTACGCGCATACCGAGGATGCACTGGTCCGGCTGCTGTCCACGGTGCAGGCACTGAAGACGGGCCGCCTTATCGCGGTCTTCGGGTGCGGCGGCGATCGGGATCGGGGCAAGCGACCGAAGATGGGCCGGGCAGCCGCTGAGCGGAGCGACCTGGTGATTCTCACGTCGGACAATCCGCGCACCGAAGACCCCATGGCGATCCTGCGCGAGATCGAAGCCGGAGTGAGACAGGCCACGGATCCGGCGCGTGTCCGCTACGAGATCATCCCCGACCGGCGTGCAGCGATCGAAGCGGCCGTCGCGGCGGCGAAGCCCGGAGATATGGTCTTGATTGCCGGCAAGGGGCATGAGGACTACCAGGTCGTCGGCTATGTGCGTTCTCCCTTCGACGATCGGCAGGTGGCGCGGGAGGCCATTCAGAAGTTAAGCAGGGCTGAGTAACGAGGACTGAGGGCCGAGCTCAGCACTCAGTCCTGAACGATATGCCGCTCTTTACGGTGGAAGAAGTGCTGAAAATCACCGGCGCGCGCCTCTTGTCCGGAACTCGCGTACGGAACATCCGGCGGCTGTGCACCGACTCGCGCTCGGTGCGCTCCGGCGATCTGTTCATCGCCCTGACCGGCGAGCGCTTCGATGGCCATCAATTCGTGGGCGATGCCCTCCGAATGGGCGCGGTCGGAGCGCTGGTGAGCAGTGCCTTCAAGCCCCCTGGGGCGAGGAGTCGGGCCCGGGGAGCCGGCCGGCCGGCCGCGCCGGTGATGCTGGCCGTGCCTGACACTCTGGCGGCGTATCAAGACCTTGCCGCGCACCACCGCCGACGGTTCCGGATCCCCGTGGTGGCCGTGACGGGCAGCAACGGCAAGACCTCCACCAAGGAAATGGCCGCGAGGGTGCTGGCCGAGCGCTGGCGCATCCTCAAAACGGAGGGGAACCTCAACAACCGCATCGGCGTCCCGCAGACCGTCCTTCAATTGACGGCCCGCCATCAGGCGGCGGTGATCGAGATGGGGGTGGACCAGAAAGGGCAAACCACGCGCCTCGGTCAGATCGCGCGGCCGACGGTCGGAGTCATCACCAATGTCGGCCCGGATCACCTCGAATTCTTCGGCTCTCTTCAGGCGTCGGCCGATGCAAAGGGTGAGCTGCTGGACCTCCTGCCCCGCAACGGTGCGGCGGTCCTGAACGCCGATGATGGCTACTTCGAGCGACTGGCGTCCCGGGCCCGGTGCCGGATCGTCTCCTTCGGATTGGGCCGCCGCGCTCAGGTTCGCGCCACCGACACGGTGGCCGACGCGCGTCGGGGCACGGCCTTTCGACTGACCCTGCCCGGCGTCTCCAGCCGGCCTCGCGTGGTCCTCCCGGCTTACGGCACCCATAACGTGTCAAATGCGTTGGCGGCTGCCGCTGTGGGGCACATCCTGAACGTCAGCCCCGCGGCGATCGTGAGGGGTCTCGGGCGGTTCCGGCCGGTGGCCATGCGCTCGCAGGTGAGCACCTACCGAGGCGTCAGGATCATCAACGACTGTTACAACGCGAACCCCGCATCGATGAAGGCTGCCATCGACCTGCTGAGGCAGCTCGGCGTCGGCCGCCGGACGATCGCGGTGCTGGGCGATATGCTCGAGTTGGGGCCGGCGGCGCCGGCTCTGCATCGAGAGATCGGCGCGTACCTGACGGCGCACGGGGTCTCCCATCTGGTCGCCTGCGGCACCCTCGCCCGAGGCATTGCAGAAGGCGCACGGGCGGCCGGTATGCCGGCAGACTGTGTTCAGGAGATGCCGGATGCCGCCGCCGCCGCCGTGGCGCTGCAGGCCATCGTGCGGAGCGGCGACGTGGTGCTGGTCAAGGCATCGCGCGGCGTGAGGCTGGAACAGGCGCTCGCGCCCATGACGGGGAAGAGCCGCGTCCCCAAACACTAAGGAGGAAACATGGCACGTCCAATCAGTCGCAGGGTGGTGATCGGGGTGAGAACCGCGTGCGCGGCCACCGCCGCTCAATGGCATCGAGGATCCCGCTCCGTCCCGTCGTTCGGGAGCGGCGAGACGATGGCTGTCTACGAGACCTCCCCGGGGTGGCGTCGCGGCACAAGCTCACCGGCCGGCGTTCCGGTCGTCATGGGAGCGGCGGTCCAGGCATCTGCATCGGCGCGCCAAGTCAGCCTGCTGTATGATCGAAACGGGAATTCTCACTGATGCTCTACCTCTGGCTCTATCCTCTTCACACCGAATTCTCGTTCCTGAACGTCTTCCGGTACCTGAGCTTCCGGATCATCTACGCGGCCGTCACCGCCTTTCTCGTGGCCTTCGTGCTGGCGCCGCCGATGATCCGCAAGCTCCAGGAGATCCGGCTCGGACAGCATATCCGGGAAGACGGCCCCAGCCGCCATGTGGTCAAGTCCGGCACGCCGACGATGGGGGGGCTGCTCATCGTGTTTGCGGTCGTCTTGTCCACGCTGCTGTGGGCCGACATTCGAAACCGGTATGTCTGGTTGGTCGTCTTCGCCACCGTCGGGTTCTGCCTGGTCGGCTTTTTCGATGATTACCTCAAGTTCGTGCGCGGTCAGTCCAAAGGCCTCACCGCCTTGCAGAAGATCGTGGCGCAAGGCCTCATGGCCCTCGGCATTGGCTTGTTCTTCTACTTGCTGCCGGCCTATTCCACGAAGCTCAGCGTTCCGTTCTTCAAAAACTTCATGCCGGACCTGGGGATGTTCTACATCCCGTTTGCGATCCTGGTAATCGTGGGCGCCTCGAACGCCGTGAACCTGACCGACGGCCTCGACGGGCTGGCGGTGGGACCCGTGATGATCGCCTCCCTCGCGTACACGATCGTGGCCTACGTGGCCGGGAACCGGGTGGCCTCCGAATACCTGTTGATCCCGTACATCGAGGGGGCCGGTGAGCTCGCGGTCTTCACCGCGGCGATCTTCGGCTCCAGCCTGGGCTTCCTGTGGTTCAACACCTATCCGGCCACGGTGTTCATGGGGGATGTGGGATCCCTGCCGCTCGGGGCGGCGCTCGGGACCGTGGCGGTCGTCAGCAAGCACGAGCTGCTGCTCTTGCTGGTGGGCGGTGTCTTCGTCATTGAAGCGATCTCGGTCATCTTTCAGGTGGCCTCGTACAAGTCGCGCGGAAAGCGGATCTTCCTGATGGCGCCGATCCATCATCATTTCGAGATGAAAGGATGGGAAGAGCCGAAGGTGGTGGTGCGCTTGTGGATCATTGCGATCATTCTGGCGTTGCTGAGTCTGAGCACGCTGAAGCTGCGGTAACAGACATGGGGCGAGAGGCGAGGGGTGAGAGGCGATAGCCTGAGGGGAGCGTTGGGAGCACGGAGGAGTAGTGACAGTAGGCGCGGGGACGGAATTAAAGGGGAAACGGGTGACGGTCGTCGGGCTGGCCCGGAGCGGTGTGGCGGCAGCCCGCTTGCTCCAGGAAGTTGGAGCCCGCGTCACGGTCAGCGATGCCAGAGCGGCGTCGGATCTGGCGCAGGCGCTCGCTCAGCTCGACCGGCACGATCTCAGCGTGCGGGTCGGGCCAGGGTACGAGTCTGCCGTCGCGGACGCGGAGCTTGTCGTAGTAAGCCCGGGGGTTCCCTGGCGTCTTCAAGCGCTCCGGGAGGCCCGACAGCGCGGAGCCCGGGTGATCGGCGAGGTCGAGTTGGCCTCCTGGTTCCTGGATGCCCCCCTCGTCGCCGTCACCGGCACGAACGGCAAGAGTACGACGGTCACGCTGGCCGGGCTCATGCTGCAGCAAAGCCGGAAACGAGTGTTTGTCGGAGGGAATCTCGGCACGCCGCTCGCCGAGGCGGCTCTGACCGTGTACCGGAGCCGATCTGGCGGGCCGCCGTACGACTACATCGTGGCCGAGATCTCCAGTTTTCAGCTGGAATCCATCGAGCGCTTCCGCCCGTGGCTCGCGGCGATCTTGAACATCACCGCGGATCACCTGGATCGCTATGACTCGTTCACCGACTATCGCGCGGCGAAGGCCCGGATCTTCGAGAACCAGGCGGCGGGCGATGTGGCCGTGCTGAACCTCGATGACCCGGGAGTGGCTGAACTGGGGAAGGGACACCCGGGGACGGTTCTCGGCTTCTCCCTGCGGCGGGCGGTCGAGCACGGCGTCTACCTCGCCGGCGACACCGTGATGGCCAGCATCGGGCCGCGGGCGGAGACGATCTGCCGGACCGGTGAAATGCGGCTCCTCGGTGCGCACAACGTGTCGAACGCCATGGCGGCTGTGGCGATAGCCCTGGCCTGCGGCTGTTCCGTCGAAACGGTTCGAGAGGTGCTGAAAACCTTTCCCGGCATCGAGCATGCCCTGGAGCTGGTTCGAGAGCGCGGGGGTGTGCGCTTTGTGAATGACTCCAAAGGCACGAATGTCGATGCGACGCTGAAAGCGCTGGAGACCTTCCGGGCCCCGATCATCCTGATCGCCGGCGGTCGGGACAAGAACGGCGACTTTCGCCGTCTCCGTGAGATGGTCCGGCGACGGGTCAAGACTCTGATTCTGATCGGTGAAGCGGCGGCACGTCTCAGGGAAGCGCTGGCCGATTGCACCCAGATCCGACAGGCCGGGACGCTGAGCGAGGCGGTGACGCTGGCGGCCGGGGCGGCAGTGTCCGGCGATGTCGTGCTCCTGTCCCCGGCGTGCGCGAGCTTTGACATGTTTGTGGATTACCAGGACCGAGGGCGTCAGTTTAAACAGTTGGTGGCATCCCTATGATCGCCGCCGAAGTCATCCATTGAATGCGACGCCGGAGAATCGAGTCGGGGACCCTCACGCTTCCCTGGTCATCGGGGATTCGCGAGCAGTCCAGGATCGACCGAAGCCTCCTGATAGCGACTGTAGTCCTGTCACTAATCGGGCTGGTCATGGTGTTCAGCGCGAGCGCGGTGGTGGCCGGGAACCGTTTTCACGATTCGGTGTTCTTTCTCAAGCGGCATCTCACCTGGCTCGCCTTCGGATTCGCCTTGCTGCTGATCGCTGCGCATCTGGATTACACCGCCTGGCGGAGGCTGGCACTGCCCCTGCTGGTTGTGACCGCCCTCCTGTTGATCCTCGTCCTGATCCCCTCTGTGGGGTTGATGGCCAAAGGCGCGAGGCGCTGGCTTCGGCTCGGGATGGCTTCGATCCAGCCGGCGGAATTGGCCAAGCTGACGGTGGTGCTGTACCTGGCCGCCTACCTCGCAAAGAAGGAATCCGTCGTCCAGGAGTTCGGCCGCGGCTTCCTGCCGCCGCTCATCGTCGTCGGAGGGATCGCCGGGTTGATCCTGCTGCAGCCGGATATGGGGACCGCCGTCGTGCTCGGGCTGCTGGCCATGGGGCTGCTGTTCATGGCGGGAGCGCGGCTGAGCCATCTCTTTGCGCTGGTATTGGTCGCGGCGCCGGTCGGGATCGCGCTCATCCTCGGCTCGGCCTATCGCCGGCAGCGGCTGATGACGTTTCTCTCGCCCTGGAAGGATCCCACCGATGCCGGCTTCCAACTCACCCAGTCGTTTCTGGCGCTGGGCAGCGGGGGGCCCTTCGGCGTCGGGCTGGGCGAAGGCAAGCAGAAACTGTTCTTTCTGCCCGAGGCCCACACCGACTTCGTGTTGGCGCTGGTCGGGGAAGAGCTTGGACTGCTCGGGACGTGCGCCATCATCATGCTCTTTGCGATCCTCGTGCTCAAGGGATTCCAGATCGCCGGACGCGCCAGGGAGCCCTTCGGACGCCATCTGGCGCTGGGGATTACCCTGAGCTTCGGGTTGCAGGCGTTGATCAACGCAGGCGTGGTGACGGGCCTGCTTCCGACGAAGGGGCTGACGCTGCCGCTGGTCAGCTATGGGGGCTCCTCGCTCCTGGTGAGCCTGCTGAGCATCGGCATTCTGTTGAGCATCGGGCGGGACCGACAGGGAGGGAGAGTGGGTCGCGCCGAGAGCCTCTCGGGGGCCTTCGGCTGACCCGGCCCATGGGATGACCGCGTGAATGTCGTAATGGCGGCCGGCGGCACCGGGGGCCATGTGTATCCGGCCATCACGCTGGCCCGGGAATTTCTCCGGCAGGATCCTGGCACCACCGTGTCGTTCATCGGCACCGCCCGCGGCATCGAAGCGAAGGTCCTCGCGCGGGAAGGATTCGAGCTGGCGGAGATTGCAGCCTCCGGCATCATGGGACGCGGGATGCTCGACGTGATCGGAGGGCTTCTGGTCCTGCCCATCGCGCTCTGGCAGTCGATGCGGGTGTTACGCACGCGGCAAGCCGATCTGGTGATCGGCACGGGAGGCTACGTCAGTCCTCCGGTGGTGCTGGCGGCATTTCTGTTAGGGAGAAGCCGGGTCCTGCTGGAGCCCAATGCGCTCCCGGGACAGGCCAATAAGGCGATGGGGCCCTTCGCCCAACGGGTCTTTCTGGGGTTTGAATCGGCGAAAGGGTTCTTCCACCCATCCAAGGTGAGAGTCGTCGGCATCCCTGTTCGCCGGGAATTTCTCGGCCCTCCGGTGAGCACCGCTCCGGGGCGGAGAACGCTGTTGGTGTTCGGCGGCAGCCAAGGCGCGCATGCCATCAATGTGGCGATGATGGAGGCCCTGCCGCATCTGTCCGCGTTGCGGGATCGGTTGACCGTCATCCATCAGACCGGAGACGCCGATCACCCTGAGGTGGCGGCGGGCTACCGGGCGGCCGGGTTTACCGCGAAGACGGTGCCTTTTCTGTACGATCTGCCGGAGGTGCTGCGGGCTGCCGATCTGGCGGTGTGCCGGGCGGGCGCAGTCACGGTCGCGGAACTGACCGTCGCGGGAAAACCCGCGATCCTCATCCCGTTGCCGCAGGCCATCTACGGACACCAAGGCGCGAACGCCCGAACGATGGAGGCGGCTGGCGCGGCGCTCGTGCTGGAGCAACAGGACCTCACCGGCGCGCGCCTAGCCGAGGCCCTCGGCTCCCTCCTCGGCGACCCGGGCCGCCTGGGCACGATGGCCGAGCGAAGCCGGGCGCTTGGCCGGCCTCAAGCGGCTGAAGCGATCGTGCGAGAGTGCCGGGCGCTTGTCAGCGCAGTAAGGAGTGAAAAGTGAGGAGTGAGGTGTCAGGTGAGAGAAAAGCCTCTCCTCACTCCTAACTCCTTACTCCTCACTGAATGGGATGATGTTTCGGAAGATTCAACATATTCACCTCGTCGGAATCGGCGGCTCGGGCATGAGCGGCATCGCCGAGGTGTTATTGACCATGGGCTATAAAGTGACGGGCTCCGATCTGCAATACTCGGAAACGATCCGCCGGCTGGAAGAGCTTGGAGGTCGGGTGTTCATCGGCCATCACGAATCCAACGTCGGCGACGCGCAGGTCGTCGTCATCTCCTCCGCCGTCTCGCCGAATAATCCGGAGGCCCTCCATGCCCGCTCCAAAGTGATTCCGGTCATTCCGCGGGCCGAGATGCTGGCCGAGCTGATGCGGCTCAAGTACGGGATCGCCATTGCCGGCGCCCACGGAAAGACCACCACGACCTCCATGGTGGCCAGCGTGCTAGCCCAGGCTGGCTTGGACCCCACGGTGGTGATCGGGGGGAAGGTCAATGCGCTGGGAAGCCACGCGCGGCTGGGACGCGGCGAGTTGCTGGTCGCCGAGGCGGACGAGAGCGACGGCTCGTTCCTCCGGCTCTCCCCCGCCATCGTAGCGGTCACCAATCTGGATCGGGAGCATCTGGACCACTACGGGAGCATGGAGCGCCTCGTGGACACCTTTGTGGAATTCATCAACCGCGTCCCGTTCTACGGACTGGCGGTCCTGTGCATCGACGACGAGCGGATCAGAGCCATGCTCGGCCGGGTGGTGAAACGGTACCAGACCTACGGGCTGCAGGAGCCTGCCGGCGCGCTCCCACCTGATTTCCGGGCCACCGACATCAGCCTCAAGAAATGGGAGGCCGAATTTCGGGCGCAGTATCGCGGGCGCACCCTCGGTCCGTTTCGCCTGTCCATCCCCGGGGTTCACAACGTGTCCAATGCGCTCGCGGCGGTCGCGATCGGGATGGAACTGGAAGTCCCGATCGATTTGATCCGCAAAGGGCTGGCCGCCTTCACGGGTGTCGAGCGGCGGTTTCACCTGCGCGGCGAGAAAGGCGGCGTCATGGTGGTGGATGATTACGGGCATCACCCCACCGAGATCAAAGCCACGCTGACGGCCGCCAAGCAGGGATGGGGCCGTCGGCTGGTGGTGCTCTTCCAGCCCCATCGCTATACGCGCACGCGGGACCTCGCGGAAGAGTTCGGCACCGCCTTCGGGGAGGCCGACGCGGTGTTCGTCACGGAGATTTATCCCGCCGGTGAGAGCCCGATCCCCGGCGTATCCGGCGAGGGGCTGACCAACGCGATCCGGGCGTCGGGCCATCCGTCGGTGACCTGGGTCGACCGGAAGGAACTCCTGGCGGAGCGGGTCTTGCCCTTCTTGAAGGCGGGCGACCTGGTGGTCACGCTGGGAGCCGGCGACATCTGGAAGGTCGGCCTACAGCTGCTGGAGCGGTTGTAAGGCAGACCGCTTTTCACATGGGCCAGCCGAGTCACAGCGGTGGGAACCGGGAGCTTCGGGCAGTGATGACCGGAATCCGGGGAGAGGTTCGGTTTGATGCTCCGCTGCGGGAGCTCACTTCCTTTCGGATCGGGGGCCCGGCGGATGCGCTGGTCGTGCCGGCCGATCTGGAAGACCTCGTCCGGCTGGTCCAACAGGCTCGCGCCTCGAAAACTCGCATCTTCGTGATGGGCGGGACCAATCTCTTGATTCGGGACGGCGGGATCCGCGGCATCGTGGTGAGCCTGTCCAAGCTCAATGCGATCAAAGATGAACCCGACGGCGTGGTGTACGCGGAGGCGGGGGTGCGGATGCCGACCCTGATCCGGCACGCGATTCGCCTGGGATTGGGCGGCCTGGAATGGGCCGCCGGCATTCCCGGGACGGTGGCAGGCTGCGTGGTGATGAATGCCGGCACGCGGCTGGGCGAGATGAAAGACGCGCTCAAAGCGGTCAGGCTGGTCGATCCTTCCGGCCGGGTCCGGACCTGTCCGGCCTCGGCCATCCGCTTCAGCTACCGCCGGGCGTTGTTGCCGCGAGGCGTCCTGGCCGGAGTCTGGCTTCAGCTCAGGCCGGCGGCTCGCGAAAAGATCGAAGCCGCCGTCAAAGACTATCTCCGGTACCGCAAGCACACGCAGCCGCTGACGCTTCCGAACGCAGGGTGTGTCTTCAAGAATCCAAGCCACGATTCGGCGGGCCGACTGATCGAGGCCGTCGGGCTGAAAGGCGCGCGGGTCGGCGATGCCCAGGTTTCCACTCAACATGCCAATTTCGTGGTGAACCTCGGTCGCGCACGCGCAGCGGACGTGATCGCCCTGATCAAGAAAGTCGGCCGGGCGGTCGAAGAGCAAACCGGCAAGACGCTGGAGCTCGAGCTGAAGATTGTCGGGCAACCCTGAGAAGCGTCATTTGTCAATCGTCATTGGTCATTAGTTTCGGGCAGGAGCCATTGACAGATGACCATTGACCAATGACACGTTCCATGCTGACCAGGGCTCGCATCGGAGTGCTGATGGGCGGCCAGTCGGCCGAGCGGCCGATCTCGTTGAAGACGGGCCGGGCGGTCGCCGACGCCTTGCGGCAACGCGGTTACGACGTCGTCACGATCGATGTGGATCGGTCGCTGCCGCACCGGTTGCGCGCCAGCAACGTGGGGCTGGCGTTCGTGGCCTTGCACGGTCCGGGAGGCGAAGATGGCACGATCCAAGGGCTGCTCGAGCTGATGGGCATTCCGTACACCGGGTCGGGCGTGAGAGCGAGCGCAATCGCCATGCACAAAGGAACCACGAAAGCGCTGCTGGCCTATCACGGCATCCCCGTGCCTCGTGGGGCCGTCATCCTCGAGACGGACCGTACCCCGGCGCGTTCCCTTCCCAAGGGGCTGCGATGGCCGGTCGTGGTGAAACCGGCCGCACAGGGCTCGACGATCGGCGTGACGATCGTCCGCTCGGCTTCTGGATGGCGGCGCGCCTTGCAACGGGCCTTCCAATACGATTCCGAAGCGCTGGTGGAGACCTATGTCGCCGGGAGGGAGTTGACGGTCTCGGTTCTGGACGGGACCGCATTGCCGGCTGTCGAGGTCCTGGCGCCGTCGGGATTTTACGATTATGCCGCGAAGTACGAGAAGGGGCGGACCCGCTATCTCTGCCCCGCGCCGCTCGCTCCTGCCCTCGACCGACAGCTCCGGGAGTTGGCGGTCAGAACCTACCGGTTGATCGGCTGCGAAGGCGCCGCGCGGGTCGATTTCCGGGTGAATCGACGGGGACGGCCGTGCGTCCTGGAGGCCAACACCGTTCCGGGGATGACCGAGACGAGCCTGTTGCCGATGGCCGCTGCCCAGCTCGGCCTAGATTACGGGACGCTTGCCGAGCGGATCCTCGCTTCTGCGCTCAGGCGCGGGGCGACCATGGCGGACACGGCAACATCGCGTAGCTGGCGGAGTCGATCGTGAGCGACTGGCATGAATACCTGGAATGATCAGCGACCGGTCCGGCCGAATCGGCCCCGGCGGCCAGTTTCGTCCCGGGCGGCGTGGCAGAGCCGTCTCGGTCGTCTGTGGAAGCCGCTCCTGGGGGGGGCCTGCCTGTGTCTGCTGGGCTGGGGTCTCGTCCTGGCGCATCGGGAAATGGCGCCGCTCTGGCGGACGTGGTTCGAGGTGCATGAAGTGATCGTCACCGGAACGGTCCAGGTGGCGCGCACCGAGGTGCTGGAGCGGTTGGGCCTCACGTCGGAGGACACGCTCCTGTCGGTGAAGGCTTCGCTGCTGGCCGAGCGTCTGGAATCCCATCCATGGATCAAGCGGGCCGAGATCAACCGGGTGTTCCCGCACACGCTGTCCGTCACGATCACGGAGCGGCAACCGGCCGCCGTGCTTCGAAGCTCTTCGCTCGTGCTGTTGCTGGATGAGGAGGGGCAGGTCCTCTCGGTCCTGCAGCCGGGAAGCGAACCGGAGCTGCCGCTGCTGGTGGGAATGGACACCAGCCGATTGATCCTGGGTGACGCGCAGTCCCGTCAAGACGCTCAAACCGGGATCAGGCTGGCCGAGCTCGTGGGGCAGGACCTCTTCGGCAGGCCGGAGCTGGACTGGAGCGATCCCTCCAATGTGACGGCCACCGTCAACGGGGTGCGGTTTCAATTCGGCCGTTCCGCCTTTGAGAAGAAGTGGGATCGATATCGGAAACTCCAGCCGGTGATGCGCCTTGCCACAGCCGACGCGCGCCGGGAGATCGATTTGCGGTTTCAGAATAAGGTGATTATCCGCGAAAGGGGGTGACCCGCGTTGGCCAGGAAGGACCACATCGTGGTGGGGTTGGATATCGGGACGACCAAGATCTGCGCCATTGTGTCTGAGGTGACGGAGGACGGCGCGGTCAACATCATCGGGGTCGGCTCCAGCCCGTCTCGTGGTCTTCGCAAAGGGGTGGTGGTGGACATTGAAAGCACGGTGGAGTCCATCAAGAAGGCGGTGGAGGAGGCCGAGCTGATGGCGGCCGTACAGATCAATTCGGTCTATACCGGAATCGCCGGCAGCCATATCTCGGGGGAAAATTCACGAGGCGTGGTGGTGCTCAAAAAGCACGAGGTGACGCGCGGGGATGTCCAGCGAGCGGTGGAAACGGCGCGCGCGGTCGCGGTCCTGCCGCATGACCGGCGGATTCTCCACGTGCTGCCTCGCGAGTTCATGGTGGACGATCAGGACGGCATCCGCGAGCCGCTGGGCATGTCCGGCACGCGCTTGGAGGTCGAGGTCCACATCATCACCGGAGCGGTCACCTCCGCCCAAAACATCATCAAGAGCGTCAATCGAGCCGGCCTCGACGTGATCGACATCGTGCTCCAGCCGTTGGCCTCCAGCGAGGCGGTGCTCAGCCCCGAAGAAAATGAACTCGGGGTCGCCATGGTGGACCTCGGCGGAGGAACCACCGATCTGGCAATTTTCGCCGAAGGGAGCATACGACATACCGCGGTGCTGCCGATCGGGGGCCAGCACTTGAGCACCGATCTGGCCTATGGATTGCGGACACCCCGGGCCGAGGCGGAGAAGATCAAGATCCGTCACGGCGTCGCGCTCATGGAGTTGGTGAAAGACGATGACGTGGTGGAGGTTCCCAGCGTAGGGGACCGTCCCCCCCGCACCGTGCCGCGAAGGCTCCTGGCCGAGATTATCGAGCCGCGGGTGGAAGAAGTGTTCGACCTAGTGCGGCGGGAGATCACGAGAACCGGCTACGAAGGCATGCTCGGCGCCGGGGTGGTGATTACCGGCGGCACGTCCATGCTTGAAGGAATGCCTGAAGCGGCCGAGCAGGTTCTGGATCTGCCCGTCCGGAGAGGCACCCCGGGCGGCGTGGGCGGCCTGCGGGATATCGTGAGCAACCCCAAATATGCGACCGGCGTCGGGCTGATCCTGCACGCCCGTCGCCACGAGCAAGAACTGGAAGCGACCGGATTCCGGAACGGCCGAAGGTTTGGTCGGGTCTTGGGCCGGATGCGAGGCTGGATGAGCGAGTTTTTCTAAGCTGTTTCGAGCCGTGCCCGGGCCAGCGTCGCCGGGCACGTGCCCAACCTGAAAGGAGGAGGCGCATGTTTTCATTTTCAGAGGATGAGGTGATGCCGGCGCGGATTAAGGTGATCGGCGTCGGTGGGGCCGGCTGCAACGCGGTGAACACCATGATGGGGTCCGGTCTCAAGCGCGTGGAGTTCATCGCGGCGAACACCGACATCCAGGCGCTCGGGCGATCAAGCGCCCCGTTCAAGGTTCAGCTTGGTCCTGAGCGCACCCGCGGCCTCGGGGCCGGCGCCAGGCCTGAGATCGGCAGGGAGGCGGCGCTGGAGAGTCAGAACATGATCCGGGACTGCCTGGGAGGGTCCGAGATGGTGTTTGTCACCGCGGGGATGGGCGGCGGCACCGGCACCGGCGCGGCGCCCATCGTGGCGAGCATCGCCCGGGAGCTCGGCACGTTGACGGTCGGCGTGGTCACCAAGCCCTTTCAGTATGAAGGGCATCGTCGCATGAGCTATGCCGAAGAAGGCATCCGGGAGCTCAGAAAACACGTCGATTCGCTTCTGGTCATCCCCAACCAACGGCTGCTCGGCATCGTGGACAAGGCGACGCCTCTGCTGGAAGCGTTCAAGGTGGCGGACGACGTCCTGAGGCAGGCGATTCAGGGCATCGCCGACCTCATCACGACGCCCGGTCACGTCAATGTGGATTTTGCCGATGTCCGGACGGTGATGAGCTTCACCGGGCGAGCCGTGATGGGCATGGGGGTATCGCGGGGGACCAACCGGGCGATTGACGCCGCCCAGAAAGCCATCTCCAGCCCGCTCCTGGAGGACGGCAGCGTGGAAGGCGCCCGCGGCGTGCTGTTGAATATCACGGGCGGTCCGAGCTTGTCGCTTCGTGAGGTGGATGAAGCCTCCTCGCTCGTGAAGGAGGCGGTCGATCCGGAAGCCAACATCATCGTGGGCCAGGTGATCGATCCCGATATGGGAGACGAGCTGGTCGTGACGGTGATCGCCACCGGCTTCGAGCGGGACGGGCTGGCCGCCAGGTCCGCGCCGGAGAAGCCGGCAGCCATAGCAGTCGGCGCGCCGCAACCGGCTCTGGCTACCGTGGGTTCACTGGCGAAGGGCGCGTCCCCCAAGCACCTGGAGCGTCCCACGTTCCTGCGTCGGCTCGGCGCGCAGCGTGAGCCTCAGGAGCGGGCCGCGGTGGTGCCGGACGATGAATGGGACGTGCCGACGTTTCTCCGCAAGCAGGGCGACTAGACGTAAGGCGTGAGGCGTGAAGGGTAAGGGGTGAATGGTGATTACGTTGCCCGCTTTGGAAGAAGGCGGCGTGCGGCACTTTTTCGGGACCCGGGGCAAGCCGCCGACTCCGCAGCGGGCGGTCGTGGTCTCGGTCGAGCAGATGCACGGGACGGACGCGCTGGTTGTGGATCGGCCGGTGAAGCCGGGCGCGATCTTTCCCGGAGGGTGTGACGCGCTGGTGACGAACCAGCCTGATGTCCTCCTGACGGTCAGAACCGCCGATTGTGTGCCGGTGCTTATCCATGACCCGGGCCGCCGGCTGGTCGCCGCCGTACACGCCGGCTGGCGGGGAACCGTCGGCGGCATAGTCTCCAACACGCTCACGCTGCTGCAACGAAGATTTTCATCCGATGCGGCCTCGCTGCGTATCGGGATCGGACCGTCAATCGGGGTCTGTTGCTACGAAGTGGATCAACCGGTTCTCGATCGGCTGCGCGTCTGCCGGCCGGATTGGCGGATGGTGGTCAGGAAAGCCGGACCCGGCCGAGCCATGCTTGACCTTCGTGATCTGATCCGACGGCAACTCCGGTCGGCCGGCGTGGGCGAAGACCGCATCCACACCGTCAGCTTGTGCACGGCCTGCCATCCCGAGCTGTTTTATTCCTACCGCCGCGAGGGGACGGTGAACGGCACCATGGTGAGCGGCATCATGCTCGTCAAAGATACGTGATGAATGCTGAATGCTGACTGCTGAATGGTGTATCCTTCCATTGCGTCAAATATCAAGGCAGTGCTCGATGGCATCCGGCTGGCGGCGGTTGGTGCAGGGCGTTCCTCCTCCGCCGTCCGGTTGATCGCCGCCACCAAAGCGGTCCCGGTGGAACAGATCCGGGAGGCGATTGACGCGGGCATCCGCATCCTCGGGGAAAACCGCCTCCAGGAGGCGCTCGGCAAGATGAGCGCCATCGGGTCCCGCGACGACGTCACGTGGCATTTCATCGGTCGGCTTCAACGCCGGAAGGCCCGAGCGGTGGTGGGGCGTTTCAGTCTCATTCATTCGGTGGACAGCCTGGAGCTGGCGGCAGAGCTCGACCGTCGTGCCGGAATGGCGGGGATCCGGCAGCCGGTGCTCGTCGAGGTGAATATCGCGGGCGAGCCGACCAAAGCCGGTTTCACCCCGGCTGCCCTGGCCACGGCGCTGGCGGCGCTGGATGGGATGGCAAACCTCGTGATCCAAGGCTTGATGACGGTTCCGCCGATTGCCCAGCAGCCGGAGGACAGCCGCCCGCATTTCCGTCGGCTCCGGGAACTGGCCGGCTCGTTCGCCGGGAAGGGGTTCAAGCGTATCCGGATGGACGAGCTTTCGATGGGGATGTCGCACGATTACCGCATCGCGGTAGAGGAGGGGGCCACGATGGTGCGGGTGGGCACCGCAATATTCGGGGAGCGACCTGATGCATGAGGTGTCGCTCGTGAAGCGTGAAGCGTCCCTTCTCGCGAGATACCAGAGACGAGAGACGTAGTACGCCGTATGAAGCTGGTAATTATCGGGGCCGGACAGATGGCGGAGGCGCTCCTGGGCGGGCTGCTGGCGTCGAAAACCGTTGGCCCTTCTGAGTTATGGGCCACGGATGTCAGCGCCGAGCGCCGAGACCTGGTGAAGCGCCGGTTCGGCATCCGGGTGAGCGCCGACAATCGCGAGGCGGCTGCCTGGGCGGATGCGGTGCTCCTTGCGGTGAAGCCGCAGTCCCTGGGCTCCGTGCTGGATGAAATGGCACCGGCCCTGGGGGGCCGGCTGGTGATCTCGATTGCTGCCGGCGTGCCTATCGCAACAATCGCCGAACGGCTGCCGCAGCAGGCGAGGGTCATCCGGGTCATGCCCAACATGCCGGCCATGGTGCGAGAAGGGATCTCAGCGCTCACGGCAGGTCCGGGCGTGACGGAGCAGGATCTGGACCTCGCGTGCAGGATCTTCGAGGCGGTCGGCCGCGTGGTAACGGTGGAAGAGCGGCTGCTGAGCGCCGTCACCGCGGTGAGCGGCAGCGGTCCTGCCTTTGTCTTTGTGGCGATCGAGGCGCTGGCCGACGGCGGGGTGAAGATGGGACTGCCGCGGGCCACGGCCGAGCTGCTGGCGGCCCAGACGGTCCTGGGCGCCGCCCGAACAGTCCTGGAGAGCGGCGAGCATCCCGGCCGGCTCAAGGACCGGGTCGCCTCCCCCGGCGGAACGACGATCGCCGGCCTCCACTGCCTCGAGCAGGACGGGTTTCGGGCGGCGTTGATGGCGGCGGTGGAAGCGGCGACGAAACGAGCGCAGGAACTGGAGCGAGGCTAGGGCATGTTCATCATGGGGAACGTCCTGGAAGCGCTGGCCATCGTTGCGGACTATCTCCTGTGGATCTACATGTGGGTGATCATCGTCCGGGCTCTGATTTCCTGGGTGAACCCCGATCCCTGGAATCCGATCGTGCGGTTCCTGGAGCGCGCTACGGAACCGGTCCTGTACCCGATCCGTCGGCGACTCGGCTGGAGGATGGGCATCGATATCTCGCCGATCATCGCCATTCTCGTTATCATCTTCTTGCAGGTCGCGCTCGTGCAGACGTTGAGAGACTTGGCCCTGCGCATGCACTAACCAGATAAACAGGCACGAGGGGCACCCGTTGCATTCCCCAGAGCAACGGGTCCCGGGCACGAGGCGATGGGAAATTCCTCTAGCCTAGAGCCTATCGCCACTCGCCTGAGAGAGAGGCTTCCATGAAGATCACGCCGCTTGATATCCAGCAGATGGAGTTCCGGGTTCGGCTGCGCGGGTATGATCGCCAGGAAGTGGATCAGTTTCTGGAGGAAGTGGCACAGACCGTGGAGAACCTGGCGAACGAAAATTCCGGCTTGCGCGGGAAGCTCGCGGCGACGGAGCAGGAGCTGAGCGAGCTGAAGAAAGCCGAAGCCACACTCACCCAGACCCTTGTCTCCACACAGGCCCTGACGGACCAGCTCAAGCAGGCCGCTCAGCGCGACGCCGAGCTGGTGTTGAAAGAAGCCGAGTTGAAGGCCGAAGAGCTGCTCCGGGAGACGCGGCAGGAACTGGCCCGGTCGCAGCGCGACCTGATCGAGCTGCGCAAGCAGCGTCTCCTGGCGATCGAGCGTCTGCGCTCGATGCTGCGGAGCTTCGAGCGCATGCTGGAAATCGAAGAAGGCGTCGAAGAGGCTTCCGAACCGGTGGCCCGCCCCGACAAGATCGGCGAGCGCTAGCGCTCCGTCGGTTCAGACCAATCACCCACCATGAGCAGGTCCGACCCGATTGCCGCCGCGATGCAGTCGGCGGTGGACCGAGGCGTCTTTCCCGGCGCCGTGCTGTGCGTCCGGCTCCGCGGCGAGGTGGTATCCCACCAGGCCTTCGGGCTGACCGCGCGCATCCCTGAGCCTCAGGCGGCCGACCTGCACACGATTTACGATCTGGCTTCTCTCACCAAACCCTTGGCCACCGCCACGGCTCTCCTGAGCTTGATCCAGGAGGGGCGCCTCAGCCTGGACACCCCCGTGCAGGAGATCATCGAGGAATTCAAGGGCGTGCCGACGGGTGCGGCGACGGTATTTCACCTGCTCAACCACAGTGCAGGGCTGCCCGCCTGGCGGCCGTACTACCAAGTCCTTGCCCCCTCGCCTCTTCCTCTCCCCACTGAAGGGGGAGAGGTCAAAGTGAGGGGGATGATGCTGGATCTCATTCGTCAGGAGCCGCTGATCTCGCCGATCGGCGCCCGCAGCGTCTATAGCGATCTGGGCTTCATGCTGCTGGGATGGGTCGTGGAGCGCGGCAGCGGACAGTCACTGGATGGCTATTGCCGGACGATCTACGACCGGCTCGGCGCCGAGCCCCTCGGTTATTTGCCGGAGCACCCGTCACCGGTGGCACCAACGGAGGACGATCCCTGGCGAGGGCGCATCGTCTGCGGCGAAGTCCATGATGAAAATGCCTACGCGATGGGTGGCGTGGCCGGCCATGCCGGCCTGTTCGGGACCGCCGAGGCGGTGGCGGCGGTGACCGCTGGCTGGCTGGATGGCTATCACGGAAGACCGTCCCCGTTGCGGACGGAGCTGGTGCGGCGGTTCGTCACGAGGCAGGAGCGGACGCCGGGCTCGAGCTGGGGGCTGGGCTGGGATACGCCGTCCCCTCCGTCGTCCTCCGGCAGGCATTTCTCATCCCAGGCGTTTGGCCATCTCGGCTTTACCGGCACCTCGATCTGGGTGGACCCGGTGCCGGAACTGGAAGTCATTTTATTGACGAATCGCGTGCACCCAACGCGAGACAACAACACCATCCGCGACTTCCGCCCGAAGCTCCACGACCTGATCTACGAAACCCTCGTCGGAGGGCGCTAGCAGGGCGGCCGGACCTGTCCGCTCTTTCATTGACATCCGCCGCACCAAACTCGTATAGTCAGGCAGACCACTTTTTTGGTCAACAGCAGGCGGCAAGACGATGTCTAAAACCCTTCCGATCTCTGAAGTCAAAGCTCGCTTACCCGAACTGGTCACCGGCGTGGAAGAACGGGAAGAAGAAGTGGTGGTGACCAGGAAAGGCAAGCCCGCCGCCGTTCTTGTGAATTACTCCGAATACGAGCGGTTGAAGGAAACGCTGGACGTGCTCAGTGATCCCGCCTTGATGGAGCAGATTCGTCGAAGCCGGCGATTCTATGCGGCAGGCAGGAAGGGACTCTCTTTTGAAGATGTATTCGGAGAGCCACTCCTTCCGGCCAAGAGACGCGCCCGTTCGTGACCCTGTTTCGGCAGGAGATCCCGCCCCACGTTGCCGAAGCCATCCGTCACCTTCCGCCAGATGTGAAGCGCGGCGTCAAAGCGGCGCTTCGCTCGATCAGCGTCGATCCTGGCAGCGGCATCCCGCTGGTTAAGGATCTCGAGGGATTCTGGAAGTATCGGGTCCGCCGGTACCGCGTCGTCTACTCCATTGACCGAAGCCGCCGCGCGATCCGGATCATCGCCGTGGGACACCGTCGCCGGATTTACGAAGATGTGCTCGAACAATTGGGCAGCCGAAAGCGTGCATAGGTCACTTCCGGAGACCATTCACGAGGGTCATGATAGAGGGTCAAGTCTTGCAATCATGCAGTAGCTTGGTTAACCCGGCGGAGCCCGCCGCGGACTATTTTATCTAGGCTGTCAGGTAGCGCGTATGGAAAATGAACAAGGGCGATTGGATCAGCGGTGCTGGTAACTGAGGTACCACCACATGCCGAGCACGAAGAGCAGGGCTATCGTGGCATAGAGGGCAGGTTCCATCCTTAGACCTCCACACCGAGCTTCTCACAGATGTCAGCAAGCCGCTTGCGCTATCCGCGGTCCACGCGGAGTCACCCTAGCACAGGCTGGACGAGGGCGAAAGGTGACGTTACGTGGCAGGATCGGGGTAGTCGGTCCAGGTTTCTTTTTCGGCGAGGTAGCGTTTGCCTTTGAAGTTCGGGCGCGTGCGGAGGCGCCGGAACCCCAGCTCCTGCAGCTTGTCCACGACGCTTTTCACCGCCAGGGCGATGGTGGACGCACTCTGTCCCTCGACGGTCAACGCCTCGTACATCACCTTCGCCCGATAGCCATCCACGGTCCGGCTCACCAAAATCGAGCGGTTAAGGTACCGCTCGCTCGGATCAACGCCCTCGATCTGGTGGCGCTCCACGACCGCACCTTTCTTGAAGGAAAGGGGAAGAGTCATCTGGCAGACGTTTACCGTGAATCGTTATTCGTGAAGCGTGAAGACAAGAGGAAGCGCATTATACGGAAGGGCCTGATGCAATTCAACGGCCGAGGAGCCTCCGCCGTCGTTGACAAGCTTGCAGGCCGATTCCTATAATCCGCTGACTTGGCTCGGCTTCTTGGCAACTCGTCAAAAGAGGGGCGGCGACCTTTGTGCGGCCTGGGATCACGCCAGCCCGTCCGATGGGTTGGCGAGTATGGATTGCCTGATGGTTGGCACGCCTGTCACGAGCCAGGGAAATGAATCTTCCCAACAGCCTCACCATCCTTCGGATCCTTCTCATCCCCTTCTTCATCGGCTTTCTCCTGTACGAGCGGTACGAGTATGCCTTGGGCACGTTGCTGCTGGCCGGGCTGACGGATAGCCTGGACGGCACGATCGCGCGCGTGGCGAATCAACGCACGCGGCTCGGGGCCTATCTCGACCCGTTGGCCGACAAGCTCTTGCTCACGTCCGCCTTCGTGACGTTGTCCGTGCTCCATCTGGTGCCGCTGTGGATCGCCATCATCGTGGTAAGCCGCGACACCATGCTCATTACCGGCACCTTGCTGGCGCGGCTGACCGAGCTCCGCGTCGATCTCTCCCCGACGCTGCTGGGTAAAGGCACCACGCTGTTTCAACTGGTGTACATCATCCTGGTCGTGGTGCTGACCTCCCGGCAGATGGATCTGCGGTTGCTGCAGCCTCTCCTGTATCTCATGGTCAGTCTCACGGTCCTGTCCGGCTTCCACTATCTCTACCGCGGGTACACCCGTTTGAGCACCAGCGAGACCTGAGAAACAGGCCCGCCGGCATCCGGTCGAAAGTTGACAATAGAGGGTCATTCATATACAGTTCGCCGCAGGCACATTCCACCTAACTCACGGTAACAGAAAGAAAAACGGTGAGAGGCGTGGTCCCTGACCGCATGGGGAAGCTGCTGCTGGAAGCCCGCCTTATTTCCGAAAAGCAGCTCGAAGAAGCCCTCCAGACCCAGAAAAAAGCCGGCGGTCGGCTAGGGAGCATTCTGGTCAAGATGGGGGCGATCAAGGAGGATAAGCTCCTCCAGTTCCTCAGCCAGCAATACGGCGTGCCTCCGATCGACCTGGCTGCGTGCCAGATCGAATCCAACCTGAACAAGCTCATCCCCCTGGAAGTGGTGAAGAAATACGTGGTCGTCCCGGTCAAGCGGATCGGTTCGACCTTGTCTCTCGCCATGGTCGATCCCTCGAATGTCTTCGCGATTGACGACATCAAGTTTCTCACCGGGTATCACGTCGAGCCGCTGGTGGCGCTCGAGGCCGCGATCATGGATTCCATCCGGCGCCTGTACGGCGGCGGGCGCTCCTCCGAGCCGGTCTCTGAACAACAGGACACGCTGAGCACGGCGGCCATCCTGCAAGCCAAGGACTACACGCTCAGCGAAGAAGATCTGCAGGCCGATGACCTCGACATCAAAGACGCCGGCCCCATGGTGGCGGTCGAGGATTTCGACACGGTGGTGGGCGATGTCCTCTCGAACATCGACGTGGTGGAAGAGCAGGGCGATGAAGCGGCCGCTGCCGTCGGGGAGGTCGAAGCGCCGATCGTCAAGCTGGTCAACGGCATCCTGGTCAATGCCGTCAAGGTCGGGGCCAGCGACATCCACCTGGAGCCCTATGAGACGCTCGTGCGGGTCCGCTTTAGGCTGGACGGCGAGCTGCATACCATCATGAATCTGCCCTTGAAAGTCCGCAACACCACGGTGTCGCGCATCAAGATCATGGCCAAGCTGGATATCGCCGAGCGACGGTTGCCGCAAGACGGGCGCATCAAGCTCAAGCTCGGCAAGAAGCGGGACATCGACTTCCGGGTCTCGGTGCTGCCGACCCTCTACGGCGAAAAAGTGGTTATGCGGATCCTGGACAAGGGGAACATCCAACTGGACATGACCAAGCTGGGATTCGAAGAGCGGGCCCTCATCGATTTTCAGGAGGCGCTGGCCAAGCCCTACGGCATGATCCTGGTGACCGGGCCGACCGGCAGCGGGAAGACCACCACCCTGTACTCGGCGTTGCAGCTCCTGAATACGCCGGACGTCAATATCATGACGGCGGAGGACCCGGTCGAGTTCAACTTCATGGGCATCAACCAGGTCCAGATGAAGGACGAGATCGGGCTGAACTTCGCGGCGTCGCTCCGCTCCTTCCTCCGCCAGGACCCGGACATCATCATGGTCGGCGAGGTCCGCGACTACGAGACGGCCGAGATCGCCGTGAAAGCGGCGCTCACCGGGCACCTCGTCCTCTCCACGCTGCACACAAACGATGCGCCGAGCACGATCAACCGGCTGCTGAACATGGGGATCGAGCCGTTCCTGGTCTCCTCCTCGGTCGTGCTGATCATGGCCCAGCGCTTGGCGCGCCGGATCTGCAAGAATTGTATCGAGCCCGATAAGCTGCCGGTGGAGCGGCTGGTCGGTCTGGGCTTTTCCGCTGACGAAGCGAAACAGGTCACCCCGATGAAAGGAAAGGGGTGTCCGGCGTGCAACCAGACCGGCTACAAGGGCCGCGTGGCGCTGTACGAGGTCATGCCGGTCAAGGAGGAGATCCGGGAGCTGATTCTGCAGGGAGCCTCCGCCGACGAGATCAAGAAGTGCGCGATCCGCTCGGGCTTCAAGACGCTGAGGATAAGCGGGTTGACCAAGGTTGCGGAAGGCGTGACGACCGTGGAGGAAGTCGCCGGCGTCACCTTCGCGGACTAATCCATTCACACCGAGGAACCATCATGGCTGATCTTCACCAACTCTTGCAGACAGTGATCCAGCGAGGCGGATCGGATCTCCATATCACGACCGGGGTGCCGCCACAGATCCGGGTGGACGGGCGCCTCGTGCCGCTCGATGAGCCGCCGCTCACCCCGGCCGATACCAAGCAGCTCATCTACAGCGCCCTCACCGACATGCAAAAGCGGCGCTTCGAGGAGGAGAACGAGCTCGACTGCTCGTTCGGCCTCAAGGGGTTGAGCCGCTTCCGGTGCAACGTTTTCATGCAGAAAGGGGCCGTCGCGGCCGCGATCCGCACCATTCCGTTCAAGATCACGTCGCTGGAGGAACTGGGTCTGCCGCCGATCGTGCACGAACTGCTGAGCAAGCCGCGGGGGCTCGTCCTGGTCACCGGTCCGACGGGGAGCGGCAAGAGCACGACGCTCGCGGCGATGCTCGACAAGATCAACCAGGAGGAACACCATCATATCTTGACGATCGAGGACCCGATCGAATACCTGCATCCCCATAAGAACTGCCTGGTGAACCAGCGGGAGGTCCAGGCCGACACCAGGGATTTCAAGACCGCGCTGAAGTACGTGCTGCGCCAGGATCCCGACGTGGTGCTGGTCGGTGAGATGCGGGACCTTGAGACCATCGAGGCGGCGCTCACCATCGCCGAGACCGGCCACTTGACCCTGGCCACCCTCCATACGAACTCCTGCGCGCAAACCATCCACCGCATTATCGATGTCTTCCCCCCGCACCAGCAGCCTCAGGTTCGCGCTCAGCTCTCCCTGGTCTTGGAAGGCATCCTGTCCCAGACGCTCATTCCGAAGGCGAGCGGCTCCGGTCGGGTCCTCGCCCTGGAGATCCTGGTGCCGACGCCGGCCATCCGGAATCTGATCCGGGAGGACAAGATCCATCAGGTCTACTCCATGATGCAGACCGGTCAGGGCAAGTTCGGGATGCAGACGATGAATCAGGCGCTGCTGGAGCTGTACAAGAAGCGTCTGATCACCTACGATGCCGCCCTGAGCCGCTCGAGCATCCCCGACGAGCTGACCGGCATGATCGGCCGGGAGGGAGGCGACATCGGCCTCCGTGCTTCCCCGATGCGTCGGACCACCACGTCCTGATCCAACACTCCATCCGCCTGAGCCCGGCACGGGACGCGTAGCCGGGAGACCGCGACCATGACCACTTTTGCATACGTGGGCACAACCAGGCAGGGAGCCGTCAAGAAGGGCGAGCTGCCCGCGAAGAGCCGTGATGAGGCCATCGAGCAACTGCGCAAACAGAACATCGCGGTCACCAGCCTGCAGGAAAAGACCGCGGGCGGGTGGCGGAACATCCGCTTGTTTGGCGCCGGAGTCAGCGACAAGGACATCGTCGTCTTCACGCGGCAGTTCGCCACCATGATCGATGCCGGCCTGCCGCTCGTGCAGTGCCTGGAAATCCTCTCGACCCAATCCGAGAACAAGATCCTGGCGAAGGCCGTAGGCGAGGTGAGGGCGGAAGTGGAAGGGGGCGCCACATACGCCGATGCCCTCCGGAAGCATCCCAAGATCTTCGACGAACTCTACGTCAGCATGGTCCAGGCCGGCGAAATGGGCGGCGTGCTCGATACGATCTTGACCCGGCTGGCCAAGCACATCGAAAAGGCCATGAAGCTCAAGAGCCAGATCAAAGGAGCCATGGTCTATCCCGCGTCCATCATGGGCGTGGCGACGGTGGTGGTGATCCTGCTGATGATCTGGGTCGTCCCGATGTTCGCCCAGATGTTTATCGACTTCGGCGGCACGCTGCCCGGCCCGACGCTGCTGGTCATCGAATCGAGCAATTTCCTCCAGGCGAACATCCTGTACCTCCTGATCGCCGTCGGGGCGGCGGCGTACGGCGTCAAGCGATCCTACGCCAGCCCCAAAGGCCGCCTGCTCATGGACGGTCTGTTCCTGAAGCTGCCGGTGATCGGCGATCTGATCCGCAAGGCGGCGGTGGCGAAGTTCTCCCGGACACTCGGCACCTTGATCGGGAGCGGCGTCCCGATCCTGGAAGGGCTGGCCATCGTGTCGAAGCTGGCCGGCAACAAGGTGGTGGAGGAGGCGATCCTTTCGGCCCGGCAGAGCATCAGCGAAGGGAAAACCGTGGCCGATCCCTTATCCAGAGGGAACGTGTTCCCCAAGATGGTCACCCATATGATCGCCGTCGGCGAGTCCACCGGCGCGCTGGATGCCATGCTGGGCAAGATCGCCGATTTTTACGATGACGAGGTGGATCAGACGGTCGCCGCGATGACGTCGCTGCTGGAGCCGATGATGATGGTGGTCATGGGCCTGGTCATCGGGTTCATCGTCCTGGCGATGTACCTGCCGGTGTTCAAGATGGCGTCGGTGGTGGGATAAGCGCGAGGCAAATGGAGCAATTAAAGAATAGATTGCAGTGGTTGATGGCCCTCCGGGTTGCGGCGGTCACGCTGTTCCTGGGACTGTCCATCAGCCTTGAGATCGAGAGCGGGGAGCGCGTCCTCACGTTCTCCGCGCTGATCGTCACGACGTACGCGCTCACCATCTTTTACGCGCTGGCCCTCACCCGGTTGAAGACCCTGGAGACCCTGACGGGGTTCGCCTATTTTCAGTTGGGCGTGGACCTCCTGCTGGAGACCTTTCTGGTGGCCAGAACCAGCGGCGTGGAGAGTCCGTTTTCGGTGTTTTATGCGATCACGGTCACGCTGGCGAGCCTGACGCTGGGGCGACGGGCGGGGCTGGCCACGTCCGGCCTGTCCGTCCTGTTGTTCGGGACTGTCACGAACGTTCAGTTTTACGGAGTGCTGGGGCCCTGGCTGCCGCGAGGCCGCTTGGCGCTTCCGGAAACCATCGAAACGCTGGTCGCCCACGTGCTGGCGTTGATCGCCGTGGGGGTCTTGAGCGGCCATCTGGCCGAGCAGTTGAGAAGGAAGGATCAAGCGATCGTCGAGAAGGAACTGGGGCTCAGCCGGCTGCAGGCCTTTCACGAAAATGTCCTGGAGAGCCTGAGCAGCGGCGTGTTCACCACGGACTCGACGGGGCTGATCACGTCCTTCAACCGGGCGGCCCAGGAGATCACGGGACAGACGTCGGAGCAGGTGCAGCGCCGGCCCTGGTGGGAAGTCTTCACGTGGAAACAACCTGACCTGTTCGGGGCGGACCCCATGAGCCTCTCGCTCCCGCACCGGTTCGAGACGGAGGGCGAACGAGCCGACGGCGGTCGTCTGGTGCTCGGCATGACGCTCTCCCCGCTGACCGAACTCGGCCAACGCACCGGCCTCGTCGGCGTGTTTCAGGATCTCACCCCGATGCGGACCATGGAAGAGGAGATGCAGCGGCGAGAATGGCTGGCCCGGATCGGCGAGATGTCCGCCGGCATGGCTCACGAGATCCGCAACCCCTTGGCCGCGCTGGCCGGCTCGATGCAGATGCTCAAGAAGGATCTGGCCCTGGACGAGACGAACCAACGGCTCATGGACATTGCCATTCGGGAGACCGCCCGACTGGATACCACGATCACCGAGTTTCTTCTCTATGCCCGGCCGCGGGAGCTGAATCTGAAAGAGTGCGATCTCAACACGGTCCTGACGGACACCATGAATCTGATCCAGCACGAGTGCGCGTCGCGGCAGGATCTCACGGTGAGCACCCATTTCGGGTCCGGCCCCATGATCGTGCAGGTGGATCAAGATCAGATCAAGCAGGTATTCTGGAACCTGGCCACCAACGCCTTTGAAGCCATGCCTGACGGGGGCCGGCTGCTGATCTACACGCGGCGGCGGCGCATGGCATTGGGCAACCGGGTCGGCGACATCATTGAGATCGGATTCGAGGACACCGGCCACGGCATCAAGAAGGAGGACCTCGAGAAGATTTTCCTTCCGTTTTTCACCACCAAGAAGGAAGGATCCGGCCTGGGCCTGGCCACAGTCCACCGCATCATCGATCTGCACGGAGGGTGGCTCCGGGTGGAGAGCCGGGAGGGGAGGGGCTCGCGGTTCGTGGTCTGTCTGCCGATGTCCGGCCAGGAAGGGCTGCGATTGTGGTACGAGGGTAAGGGACCATGGAAAAAATCCTGATCGTTGACGACGAGCGGAGCATGCGGGACGTGCTGAGCATCATGCTCAAGCGGGTAGGCTACGGCGTGACCGCTGCCTCCAACGGTGAGGAAGCAATCGCCCAAATCGGCAAGGAAATTTTCGACCTCGTGATCACCGACCTGAAGATGCCCAAGGTCAGCGGCCTCGACGTCCTGAAGGCGGTCAAGGAATCGTCACCGGACACCGTCGTGCTGATGGTGACCGCTTTTGCCTCCACCGAGTCGGCAGTGGAGGCGATGAAGCAAGGCGCCTACGATTATCTCGCCAAGCCGTTTCAGGTGGATGAGCTGCAGCTCATCGTCCGAAACGCCCTCGAAAAGCGCCGCCTGTCCACCGAGAACACCCTGCTCAAGCGGGAAATCGCCAGTCGCTCGTCCTTTGCCGAGATCATCGGTCAGAGCGAGGTCATGCGGAAAGTCTTCGACGTGATCCGAAAGGTGGCGGACACCCGCAGCAATGTCCTGATCTGCGGCGAGAGCGGAACAGGCAAGGAGCTGATCGCCCGGGCGATCCACTTCAACAGCAGCCGTAGCCGGATGCCGTTCGTCACGGTGAACTGCAGCGCGCTGCCGGAACCACTGCTGGAGAGCGAGCTGTTCGGGCATATGAAAGGGTCCTTCACCGGGGCGGTCTCGAACAAGGCGGGGCTATTCGAAGTCGCCAACGGGGGAAGCCTCTTTCTGGACGAGATCGGCGAGACCAGCCTGGCCATCCAGGTGAAGCTGCTCCGGGTCATCCAGGAGCGGGAATTCCGGCGGGTGGGCGGGACCAGCGACGTCAAGGTGGATGTCCGGATCATCGCAGCCACGAACAAGGATCTCTCCAAGGCGGTGGCCGAAGGCGCGTTTCGGGAAGATTTGTATTACCGGCTGGACGTGATCCCGATCCATCTGCCGCCCCTCAGGATGCGCGCCGGCGACATTCCGTTGCTGGCCCAGCATTTCCTGGAGAAGTTTTCGCGTGAATCCGGAACAACCGTGCGATCGCTGAGCCCGGAGGCCATGCGCCTGCTGCTGGCTCATGAATGGCGGGGCAATGTGCGGGAGCTGGAGAACGTGATCGAGCGCGTGGTGGCGTTTGCCGGAGGGCCGGTGATTGCCGAGGACGACATCCGGGACTGCCTCCATCTCGCGACCCCTGCCAAGCCGACCCCGACCGATCTGCCGGAGGACGGCCTCGACCTGGAGGCCTATATCGACGGTCTGGAGAAAGACCTCTTGCTCAGGGCGCTCGAGCGCGCCAGATGGGTCAAGAAGAAGGCGGCAAGGCTCCTCCGGCTGAACACTCGCTCGTTCCGGTACCGTCTGGAGAAGTATGCCATCAAACGAAACCGGCCCTAAGACGTGAAACGTGAATCGTGAATCGTGAAACGTTCAGCGTGTGAGCCTTCACGAGTAACGAATGACGAACGACGAGATACGCGTCCGGGCACCCGCCAAGGTAAACCTCATCCTGAAGGTCCTGACCCGCCGCCCGGACGGGTTCCACGATATCTGGTCCGTGATGCACACCGTCGCGCTTCACGACGATCTCACGATGCGGCTGATCCCGGACTCGACCGGCGTCCGGCTCGAGAGCGATCAGCCCTCGTTGCCCACCGATCGCCGGAATCTGATTTATCGGGCGGCCGAGCGGGTCCTGGCGGAGGCGAAGATGCCCATCGGGCTGCACATCTCGCTGCGGAAGCGCATTCCGGTCTCGGCGGGGCTGGGAGGCGGGAGCGGCAATGCTGCCGCCGCCATCCTGGGGCTGAACCGGCTCCTGGCTCTGGGCTGGTCCGCTGAGAGAATGGCTCGGCTCGGCGAGGAGCTGGGGAGCGATGTCCCGTTTTTCTTCTTCGCTCCGAGCGCCGTGGTCCAGGGGCGCGGCGAGCGCCTGACCCCGCTCAAGCTGACCGGGGAGCGATGGGTCGTGCTGGTTCACCCCGGCTTTCCGATCGAGACCCGGTGGGCCTATGAGCGTTTGACCGGAAGCCGTTCGGCGGTGACGCCGCTGTCCGGGGCGCTCCACACGCTCTCGAGCGCAGCGTCGGTCAGTTGGGATGAGGTGGTCCCACTGATGGAGAACGATTTCGAGGCCGCCCTGTTCCCGAGCTACCCTGTCCTCGGAGAGATCAAGAGCCTCTTGCTCCGGCAGGGAGCTGAGGCCGCGCTGCTCTCCGGGAGCGGAGCCACTGTGTTCGGGGTCTTCAAGGACCGGGACGCGGCAGTGCGCGCGGAAGCCGTCGTCGGGCGGGCGGAAGGGCATCGCGCCTACGCGGTCCGAGCCGGTGACAGCCCGACTCCTGGGGGGCTTGACGCGCAGCCGCTTCGTTGACAAGAAGATCGGATATTCGCTACAGTATTGCGTTTTTCCATTCACCGGACGGGGGCGGGTCTCTCCCTCAGGGGAGAGCCGGCCCTCTCGCCCTATGCCTCGGAGGGTGCGATGTCCAAGGAACTCAAGCTCTTCACCGGAAATGCCAATCCGGCATTAGCAAGAGAAATCTGTGAGTACCTGGGAATCCGTCTCGGCGAAGCCACGGTCTCGGCCTTCAGCGACGGCGAGATTCGGGTGAGAGTCGAAGAGAACGTCCGCGGAGCGGATGTCTTCGTCGTGCAATCCTGCTCGGATCCGGTCAACACGTCCATCATCGAGATGTTGATCATGCTGGACGCGCTCAAACGCTCGTCGGCGAGCCGGATCACCGCGGTCATCCCGTATTTCGGGTATGCCCGGCAGGATCGAAAGGACCAGCCGCGGGTTCCGATCTCGGCCAAGCTCTTGGCCGATCTCATCACGACGGCCGGCGCGAACCGCGTGCTCACCATGGACCTGCACGCCGGACAGATCCAAGGCTTCTTCAACATCCCGGTGGACCATCTCTACGCGACCCCCGTCCTCCTCGACTATATGAGTAAGGATGGCGTGGGCGATCTCGTGGTGGTGTCGCCGGATGCGGGCGGGGTGGAACGGGCGCGTGTGTTTGCGAAGCGGCTCCAGGCCAACCTGGCGATCATCGACAAGCGGCGTGAAGGGCCCAACAATGCTCACGTCATGAATATCATCGGTGACGTGGAGGGTCGCAACGCCCTCTTGCTGGATGATATGATCGATACGGCCGGCACCATCGTGCAAGGGGCTCAGGCCTGCGCGGAGAAGGGAGCGCGCAATGTCTGGGCGGCGTGCACGCATCCGGTGCTGTCCGGCCCGGCCTTGGAGCGGATCCAGGAGTCCTGCCTGAGCGAGGTGGTCGTGACCAACACGATTCCGCTGAATGGGAAGGAAGTCCGTTGTCCCAAGCTGCGGGTGCTGTCGGTGGCGCCTCTCTTGGGCGAAGCGATTACCAGGATCCACGAGGAAGAGTCGGTCAGTTCGCTGTTCGTGTAGGGTGGTATCCATAGCGAGTAGCCGGTAGCGAGCAGCGCGGAGTGCTGAGCGCAGGGCTTCGGGCTGTTCGCTATTCGTTTGTTTGAAGGGGGGCGTATGAAATTCGAGGTTGAAGCGGAGGTCAGGGACGAGGCCGGGAAAGGTGTGGCCCGCCAGCTCCGGATGAAGGGGAAGATCCCGGGGGTGCTGTACGGGATGGGCCAGTGCCTGTTGTTGACCCTGGACCCTGCGGCCGTGACGAAAATCCTCCGCTCCCACGCCGGCAGCAACGCGCTGATCTCGCTGAGCATCGCCGGAGCCAAAGGGGCGCGGACGGCCCTGCTCCGGGACTATCAGGTGGATCCGATCACCGGCAAGCTGCTGCACGTGGATCTGTTCGAGATCTCCATGGACAAACCCATCCGGCTGAAAGTGCCCGTCCACACGATCGGCGGAGTCCCTGAAGGCGTCAAGGAGGGAGGAGTCCTCCAGTACAATCTCCGTGAGATCTACGTCGAATGTCTCCCGGCGGTCATTCCGGGTCAGATCGAGGTGGATGCATCGCAGCTGCGGATCGGTCAAGGGATCCACATCAAGGACCTCGTGCCCTTGGCAAGCGTGCGGTTTCTGGAGGAGCCTGATCAGATGGTCGTGAGTGTGGTGGCTCCGATTTCCGAAGCGAAGTTGGAAGCCCTGCTGACGAGCGGCGCCGCAGCCGAGGAGGCGAAGGAACCGGAAGTCATCGGGAAGGGGAAGGAAGAAACGCCTGAAGAAGCGGCCGAAAAGGCGGCAGCGGCAGCGGCAGCGCCGGCGGGAGCCGAGCCGAAGGCCGAGAAGAAAGAAACCAAGGAACCCAAAGTCGAGAAGAAGGAGGTCAAGGAGGAGAAAAAGAAATAACCTTGCGGTTGATCGTAGGCCTTGGCAATCCCGGCGGAGAGTACGCGCTGACCCGGCACAACATCGGCGTCCGGGTGGTGGAACGGGCCTCCGCGCGATGGTCGATTCCGCTGAGCCTTCGTGAGGCTGTGCGTCGAGGCTCTGGGCAGCTCGGAACCGTTGAAGTCACGTTGGCGGCCCCGCTGACCTGGATGAACCAGAGTGGACCGGCGGTCAAAGGCCTGCTGGACGCTCTGGCGCTCTTGCCCGCAGATCTGATCGTCGTCCACGATGATCTTGACCTTCCGCTGGGCCGTCTTCGCATCAAACGACAAGGCGGAGCCGGCGGCCACAACGGCATCCTCTCTCTCTTCACCTTCCTGGAGACCGATGAGTTCCCTCGGCTGAAGTTCGGTGTCGGACGCCCGGCGCCGGGTCAGGATCCGGCTGAATACGTGCTGTCGCCGTTCTCGGCCGAGGAGCTCGCCGCCGTCGAAGCTGCCATGGACAGGGCGGTGGAGGCCCTGCACTGCATGGTGGTGGAAGGCCTGGACGCCGCGATGAACCGGTACAATCCAAAAGCAGTGATGAGTGATGGGTGACAGGGCCTTTGAAAGAGATTGTCCGCTTAACCCATCACCCATCACCGATCACTCATCACTCGGTGACTGATGGGACTCTGCTGCGGCATGATCGGCTTGCCCAACGTGGGGAAGACGACGATCTTCAACGCGCTGATCGGCACGAGCGCGGTCGTGGCCAATTACCCATTCTCGACCGTGGGGACCAACATTGGCATCGCACAGGTTCCTGATCCGCGCGTCAGCAAACTGGCCGAGATCTTTCGCTCGCGCAAGGCGACTCCCAGCACCTTGGAAATCCGCGATATTGCCGGGTTGGTTCAAGGGGCCAGTCACGGCGAGGGGCTGGGCAACCAGTTCCTGGGGCAGATTCGCGAGGTGGATGCACTGCTGCACGTGGTCCGCTGCTTCGAGAACCCGGACGTCGTCCATGTGCCAGGCGACGTGAACCCGCTCCGCGATATCGAGACGGTCGAGACGGAGCTCATGCTCGCCGATCTGGATAGCCTGGGCCGGCGCCGCCAGCGGCTGGAGAAACGCCTCAAATCCGGGGACACGCCGGCGGCCAAAGAACAGGCATTTGTCCAGCGGGCGACGGAACTGCTCAATAAGGGCGAGTGGGTCGGAAGCCAGCCGTTTTCGCCGGAGGAGCACGTCTTCCTCAAGGAGTATCAACTGCTGTCGGCCAAACCGGTGCTGTTCATCGCGAATGTCACGGAAGGGGCCGTCGCGGACGATCCCTATGTCCGGGCCGTTCGGGAGGTGGCTGACAAGAAACGGGCACCCGTCGTCGTGATCTGCGGACAGCTCGAGCAGGAGTTATCCGCCCTGCCCGTTCAGGAACGCGATGTCTACCTGCACGAGCTGGGGCTGATCGAATCTGGCCTGGTCCGGCTGACGGCGGCGATGTATGCGCTGCTCGCACTCATCACATTTTTCACGGCCAATGAAGAGGAGGCCAGGGCATGGGCAATCCGCAAAGGGACGAAGGCGGTCGAGGCGGCCGGGAAGATTCACTCGGATATGGAGCGCGGGTTCATCAGGGCGGAGGTGTTCGCCTATGACGATCTGATCGCATGCGGAACGCCGGCTGGCGTCCGTGAGAAGGGGCACTTCCGCCTCGAGGGGCGGGACTACGAGATCAAGGAAGGCGATGTGGTCTACTTCCGCTTCAACGTGTAGGCTGCTGAAAACAGCCCCCAACTTCGTTCTCAATCCCTAAACGGGCGAGGCGCGCCCCTCGCTCAGACGCCTCCCGCAGCGACCCTTCCGGACAGGCTCGTCACGCTGTCCGTGCGCTCCCGACCTCTCAGAGCGACCCTTTCGGGCTCTGCCGAGCGGCAGCCTTCGAAAATTCCTTCCATCTGCGGTCTGACGACCGCAGTGCTTTCAGTCAGTTTTCGTTTTCCTTCTCGGCAGAGCCGCGTTGGGTCCCCGCTCTTCCGGCA
>CAYZKG010000004.1:0-42326 GCA_964478915.1 uncultured Nitrospira sp. | reverse complement strand
GCAATGGGTTGGGAAGTGGAATGTGGCCGGACGGGAGAACGACCCTGAGGTTCACTTCGTCGGGGCAGAGATCATCTTCCTGACCTCGTCGGTCAGGGGGACGGCTTTTGTAGGATTGATCTTCGCCGCCAGACCGGACAGCAGCTCCTCCAGTTCCAACCGGTAGTTTTGCTCCGTCTTCTTCCCGGTCGACACCAACCTGATCAGACCGATGGGACGAGCTTCGTCGCTGATCCAGAACTCCAGCTTCTGGTCCGGCCGTTCGACCTTATACCGGGTGGACAGGACGGTGCCGGCGGGTATGGTGATCTTCTCCTGACCCACCCGTTGAATGTTCTTTTGTTTCCCGTCCCGCAGTTCGGCTTCGGTGAGCAAGAACATATTGACGTCCAAACTCTCGGTGCCGGCCAGGTGCTGGGCCGTGAGGGTCATCGGGGAGCGCGAGCCGACCTGCACGTAGCCGGCCTCAATGGCCGGCCGCTCCGCCTTCATGGAGATGATAAACTGTTGCCACATGGGCTCGGTGAAGTCGGCCTTGGCAAAGACCTCCAGGACGACCTTGCCCGCCGCGGGGTCCACCTTGATCAGCCCGACATGCATATCACTGGTGCTGCCTTGGAAATGCATCTTGAAGCGCGAGCCCCCGCCCTGATCCTTGGCCATACTGGCCAGTGAGCCTCCCGCCGCAGGGACGGCTCCCGTCGCCAGGACCGTCGTCAACAAGAGCCCGGTGAGGACTGCTGGCGCTTTCATTTGGTGGATCCGGGCATGAGCTGCTCCAATGCCTCATCCCGCTTCTTGATGTTTTGTTTGAGCTGCTCCACCGAGCGAAGCAACTCCTCGTACATCTGCTGCTGCTCGGGAGTCAGCCCCTCCGCCTCCCCGCCGCCACCGCCCTGAGACATAGGCTGCCCTTTCAGGTCACGGCGCTTCAACGACCCCTGGCTTTGGGATGGCCCGTGCCCCTGAACCTCCTGCATCTTCTTCTGCAGCGCTTCGAGCTGCTTGACCTGGTCCGAGTCTGCTGCGACGGCTGGCGTCTTCCAGGCCACTCCTGGCCATAACAGAAGGCCAAACACGCTGACCACAATGAGGCATTTCATAGGGGGCCATCCTTATGGTTAAGTGTGCAACGCAGAAGGCTACCGCTGGCAGCAGCTTAGCTTAGGATGGCCTCGGTGCCCTGTCAAGGAAATACCCTGATTCCCGGCCTCAAGATGGCTCTCCGGGCGGGCAGCGTAGCCGATTGACTTTTCTCGACCCTCAGGAGCATCCTTTTAGAAAACATTGACCGGGCCCTGGGAGCTGCTCATGGCGCCGGGAACCCTAGAAAGTCGAGGAGGCGACCTATGAACCGAATTCTCAGTATCCTCTTCGGATTCGCGCTCACCTTGTCGCCGGCAGTGGCATTCGCCGAAGGGGTCAGCGGATACTCCAGAGGCAACGCAACTCTCTACTTCTCTGCCATTGCCGTGGTGCTGATCTACGGCATCCACGATGTCTTCCGCAAGAAGTGGCTCACGTGGGCGAGCGCCATCGTCATCCCCGTGCTCCTCTACATGAACCTGCCGGCTCAATAAGGGCGCTGGCAGCCGGTCACCGGCTTCTCTCTTACTACCCCTGCGCTCGATCCCGGGCGGAGGGGTAGTGTGCTTTGGAGAGACAACTCATGAGAGCGATGGTGCTTCGGCAGCCCGGCGACGCGACTCGCCATCCATTGGCGCTGGAAGAGGTGCCTGTCCCCGAGCCCGGATCGGGGCAGGTGCGGGTGCGGGTGCGGGTGTGTGGGGTCTGCCGGACCGATCTTCATATCGTGGAGGGGGACCTCCCACGGGGAAAGCTGCCGGTGGTGCCGGGCCACGAGGTGGTCGGCACGGTGGACAAAGTCGGGCCTGGGGTCCGAACGATGAAAGAAGGCGATCGGGTGGGGATTGCCTGGCTTCAGCAGACCTGCGGCCGCTGCGACTTTTGCCTCAGCGGACGGGAGAACCTCTGCGTCCAGCCCATCTTCACCGGCTACCATGTGGACGGCGGCTACGCGGAGTATGCAGTCGTGCCCGAGTCGTTCGCCTACCCCCTCCCCGACACCTTCAGCGATGAAGAGGCCGCGCCCCTGCTCTGCGCCGGCATCATTGGCTTTCGAGCGCTGCGCCTCAGCGGCATCCGGTATGGACAGCGCCTTGGCCTGTACGGCTTTGGGGCCTCGGCTCACATCACCATCCAGATCGCCCGCCGCTGGGGGTGCACGGTGTACGTCTGCTCCCTGCGGGAGGAGCATCGGCGCTTGGCCAAGGACCTGGGCGCGGTCTGGGTCGGCGAAGCGGCCGAAGCCCCGCCCGACAAGCTCCATGCCGCGATCATGTTCGCGCCGGCCGGCGAGCTGGTCCCGCCTGCCCTTCGCGCGCTAGAGCGGGGGGGCACACTGGCTATCGCCGGCATCCACCTGACACCGATTCCCCAGCTCGATTACGACCGCGAGCTGTTCGGAGAGCGCATCATACGCAGCGTGACAGCCAACACCAAGCAGGACGGCGTGGATTTCCTGAGCGAAGCCGCAGCCGTTCCCGTCCGGTCACACACCCGACGCTTTCCGCTCGAAGAAGCCAACACCGCCCTGAAGGCCCTGAAAGCAGGCGCGATTCAGGGCGCGGGCGTCCTGCTGGTCAACTAGCAGGGTTGAGTTGTGAGTGCTGAGTGAGCTGAGGCTGAGAGGCTGAAGAGGCCGGCCCTATTTTAATTCCAGGACATCCTGCATATCGTACAGGCCGGGCGGCTGCCGGACCACCCACCGTGCGGCGCGCAACGCCCCACGCGCAAAGGTGTCGCGGCTTTGCACGCGGTGGGTCACCTCCACGCGCTCGCCCATTCCGCCGAACAGGACGGTGTGGTCTCCGACGATGTCGCCGGCCCGGATCGTCTGGATGCCGATCTGTCCTCGAGGCCGCTCGCCGATGAGACCCTTTCGGGCATAGATCCCGACTTGATCCAGGCTCCGGTTCAGCGCGCGGGCCAGGAGCTCGGCCATCTTCAACGCCGTGCCGCTCGGTGCGTCCTTCTTCAAACGGTGATGCGCCTCGATCACTTCCAGGTCGTACTCCTCTCCAAACGCCTTCGCCATCTGGGTGATGACCTTGAAGATGACGTTGACCCCGACGCTCATGTTCGGGGAAAAGACACAGGGGAAGGACCGCGCCAGTGTCCGCAGCTCGGCCACTTCCTGCGGCGAGAGACCGGTGGTGCCGATCACCATGGCGCGCCGGTGCTGAGCGGAGAGCCGGGCATAGGTCACCGTGGCGTCGGGAACGGAAAAATCAATGACCACTTCGCCGCGCTCCATGACCGCCGACAGGTCATCCACGATCAGAACGCCGGTGCGCCCGCAACCCGCCATGTCGCCCGCATCCTCGCCGACAGACACGTGCCCTTTGCTCTCCACCGCTCCAACCAGCGTCAGAGCCGCTGACTCTTTCAGAAGGGCGACCACCCGTCCGCCCATGCGGCCGGCTGCACCTGTCACGATCACCTTAATCATGGTGACTCCAGTGAGGAGTAAGGAGTGAAGAGTGAGGAGACGATCACCTAACTCCTCACTGTTCACTCCTCACTGCTAGATGAGGCCGTATTCCTTTAAGGCCTGAGCCAACTTCTCACGACTGTCCGCAGCCATCGGGCTGAGCGGAAGCCGCAGCTCGCCGTCGATCTTGCCCATCATCGCCAGAGCCTCTTTCACCGGAATGGGATTGGTCTCCAGGAAGAGGGCGGCGAAGAGCGGGGCCATTTTGTAGTGGAGCCGGCGAGCCTCGGCAAGCCGGCCCGCCGCGAATGCATTCACCATGGCGGCCATGTCGGCCGGCGCGATGTTGGCCATGACCGTAATCACGCCCTTCGCGCCCAGGGCCATCATCGGCAGCGTGAGCGCGTCGTCTCCGGACAGGACCGTGATCCGATCGCCGCAGCTCTGGATGATCTCCGAGACCTGCGTGAGCGAGCCGCTCCCCTCCTTGATCGCCACGATATTCCGGAGCGCCGCAAGCCTCGCCACGGTGGAGGGCGCCATGTTGACGCTGGTGCGTCCCGGGATGTTGTACAGGACCAGTGGGAGATCCACCGCCTCGGCCACTGCCTTGTAATGGCGGAACAGCCCTTCCTGCATGGGCTTGTTGTAATACGGCGTGATCAACAACGCGCCGTCGGCTCCGGCCTTCTTGGCATGGCGGGTGAGGGCAATCGCCTCATCCGTGGAGTTCGAGCCCGTCCCCGCGATCACCGACGCTCTTCGCTTGACCGCCTCCACCGTAAAGGCCACGACGCGCTCATGCTCTTCGTGAGACAGCGTCGCGGATTCACCGGTCGTGCCGCAGGGCACGATGCCGTGCGTGCCGTTCGCGATCTGAAACTCGATCAGGTCACCGAGCGCGCGTTCATCCACCCGTCCGTTCCGGAACGGCGTGACGATGGCAACGAGCGAGCCGCTAAACATATCCACTCCTTGGGCGAGAGGCGCGGGGCTAGAGGCTTATGGGTCGGAAGCCGGCCAGCGCGTTCCCTATAGCCCATCGCCTCTAGCCTCTTGCCTGTTCACATCCACGCATCCGGCAGGATGCGCCCTTCATACACCGCGCGGGCATCGCCTTCCAGATACACATCGGTAAAGGACTCTCCACGCGATGTGAAATGGACCGCAAGCTCGAGCCCGCTTTGCGGAAGCAACGTAACCGGGGACTCGACCTTGGCGATGAGGCTGGCGATCAAGGCAGCCGCGATCGCACCGGTGCCGCAGGCCAGCGTCTCATCCTCGACTCCGCGCTCGTACGTCCTGATGCGGATCCGATGCGGATCCAGCACCTTGATGAAATTGACGTTCGCCCCGGCGGGCTCAAACAAGGGGTGATACCTGGTCGGCCGCCCGATGCCCACCACGTCCACGCGCTCAGGGTCGTCCACGAAATAGACGCAGTGGGGAACGCCGGTGTCGAGGAAATGGGCTTCGCAGACCTTGCGCTCATCCGAGGGTTGCTCAATCGACACCTTGAGATGCAGCCGCAGTCCAGAGGGATCAGGAAACCGGACTTTGACCCCGGTAAGAGCTCGTCCGGCGATCCGTCGGCCTCGCTGACCAGAGCGATTGGCGACCAGTTCGGCCTCGACGATCCCGGCCAGCGTCTCGAAGCGCATCCGTCTCGGGGCGATCCGCTTCAGATAGGCGAACCGCGCCGCGCACCGGGCGCCGTTGCCGCTGAATTCCGCTTCGCTCCCGTCGGCGTTGAACAGCCGCCACCGGAAATCGGCCCGGCGCGATCGCTCGATCAGGATCAGACCGTCGCCTCCCACGGACATCCGGTGCGGGCAGACCTTGGCCGCGAGCGCGCCGGCCCGTCTGGGGTCGACCACCCAGCGGCGGTTGTCGATCAGGATGAAATCGTTCCCGCTTCCGGACAGCTTCATGAACGGAATCGCCTTCTCTCTCTTACTCACTCACACTCCTCTTGGTGCACGAATCGGTCCATAGAGACTGCCATGCTGTCCGGAGCGAAGTCGCCGGAGGATCGGGGACCCAACGAGCCTCAGCCGGGTGGAAAACGGAAACTGACTGATCGCACTGCGGTCATCACCCGTTGCAGTAACGGGTACCCGCGTTGCGGCAACGGGTACCCGGACCGCAGCAGAAGGAATTTCCCGAAGGCTGCCGCCCGGGAACCCATTGCTCTTCCGAATGCAATGGGTGATGAGGCCGGAAGGGTCGATTCGGGAGGCGCTGAAGCGGAGGGCAGCATGGCGGTCCATCTTACCTCAGAAATTCCGGAATCGTCTCCCCGCGCACCAGATCCGCATATTCTTCGCGCTCCCGGATCACATGAACTTCCCCGTCCTTCACCATGACTTCGGGAATCCGCGGCCGGGAGTTGTAGTTGGACGCCATCGTGAAGCCGTAGGCGCCTGCGCTCATGACCGCCAACAGGTCCCCGCGCTTCACTTCGGGCAGGGGCCGGTCCTTGGCCAGAAAATCGCTGGACTCGCACACCGGCCCGACCACGTCCACCGTCACGGTCTTCGCGGCGGGAGTCTCCCTGACCGGTCGGATCTCATGATAGGCCCCGTACAAGCTCGGCCGGATGAGGTCGTTCATGGCCGCATCCACGATCACAAAGCGCTTGCCCTCCCCCTCCTTGTTGTACAACACCCGGGTCAGCAGGATGCCGGCGTTCCCCACGATCACCCGGCCCGGCTCCATGATCAGGATACATTTGAGGTCACGGACCAGCGGGGAAATGGCCTCGGCGAACTGCTGCGGGTGTGGCGGCGCTTCATCCGAGTAGGTGATGCCCAGCCCGCCTCCGATGTTCACATAGCGGATGTCGGCGCCGTGCCCCTTGAGGGTCTCAATCAGGCTGAGGATTTTCTTTAGCGCGTCCACGAACGGCGTGACGTCGGTCAGCTGCGAGCCGATGTGCTTGTGCACTCCCACGACCTCGACGTGCTTCAGCGAGAGCGCCGTCTTGAACTCGCTGACCGCGCGGTCCGCGCTGATCCCGAACTTGCTCTTCTTGAGGCCCGTGGAGATATAGGGATGGGTCTTGGGGTCGATGTCCGGGTTGATCCGCAGCGCCACGCGGGCCCGGCGGCGCAGCTCGGCCGCCACTTCGTCGATGGCATGGAGCTCCTCGGAGGACTCGACGTTGAACATGAGGATGTCCTGCTCGAGGGCGTAGCGGATCTCGGCACGGTTCTTCCCCACCCCGGCGAACACAATCTTTTGCGGTGGAATACCGGCCTGCAGTGCCCGGTACAGCTCCCCGCCGGATACGATGTCGGCCCCGCTTCCCTCCAGAGCCATCAGGCGGAGAATGGCCAGATTGGAGTTGGCTTTCATGGCAAATGCCACGATATGCGGGATGTCCTGAAACGCGCGGTCGAAGGCGCGAAAATGCCGGACCAGCGTGGCATGGCTGTAAATATAGCAGGGCGTGCCCACTTCCTTGGCGATCCGGTCGATCGCCACGCCCTCGCAGTACAGTTCACCGTGCCGGTACTGAAAGTCATGCATCTTGAAGATCCTCGTCCGGCATTTCCAGCCCGGCCAGCGAGAGGCCCTGCGCAGCGCTGGCGAACGCCGCCTTGAACTTCCGATAGTGGACCTTGGCATGGGGCGCGATGGCCTTCAATGCCTCCCGGTCCAGCAGCGTCTGGAGGGCGCCGGGCGTGGCTTCTCTGAGGTGCTCGAAGTTCAGCACGATATCCATCTTGGCCTTCTCGGCGGCATGCTTGAGCCGGTTCAGCAGCTCGCGCGCGTTGAGGCGATCCAGCGTCCCTTCCAGATCCACGAAGAGCGCCGCAAAACGATCATGGCGGCGCGCCTTGATGTTCAACCACAGTTCCTGCGCGGTCTTCTCCCCCATCTTGAGCGCATGGAGCGCGTTGGGGATGAACTGCTCCGTCTCGAAGGACGGCAGCCGCGCCTGCAGACCCTTGAGGACCGCGGCCACCGGCGAGAGCGTGCCCTGCGGACAGGCCCGCTTGATCAGCTTCCGGAACTCCCGGTTCATCTCCAGGCGAGGGAGGAACCGCTGCTTGGTGCCGGAGAGCCGCTTCCAGATGGACGGCAGCGAATAGAACTGGTGGTTCGCCCAATAGAAGCCCTCCTGGAGCTGCTCGGGGGTCATCCGGCTGGGACGAAAGACGACGTGCTTCCCGTCATACTTCGCCCAGTCCCGGTCGAAGATTCGCCCGTCGCGGTCGTACCGGTCATAGAGCGGCGTGCCGGGGAGCGGCGTGAGCACGTTGAAGTAGGCCAGCTCCACCTGGTTCTTGATCAGAAATTCCACGGCCCGCTCGAACACGGATTCGTCGTCGTTGTCGAAGCCGAAGACGATGCCCGGATTGACCATGATGCCGTGGTCGTGGAACATCTTGATCTCTTGCTCGAACATCTGCACACGGTTGAAGCCCTTGTTCGTCTCCTCCAGCGAGTCTTCGGACAGCGATTCCATCCCCACGAACACCGAGACGCACCCGCTGTCGGCGGCGAGCTTCACCATCTCGGCGTCATCGCCCAGGAACAAGGTGGCCTGGCAGCCCCATTTGATCTTGAGCGGCTTGAGCGCTTCCCACAGCTCGCGGCAGTAGCCGCGGTGGCTGTTATGCAGGTCGTCCACGAACGCGAAGATCGTTCCGTCTTCCAGGCCGATCCGGATCCGCAGCCCCGTCATGAACGCTTGCCGGAGCGACCCGTGCCGCATCCGTTCCACCAGTTCGGCGCGGATCCACTGCTTGATCTGCGACAGCTCTTTCACCACCTCGGCGACGGGGCGGCGCCGCGTGGTCTTCCCGTTGAACGGCGAGACGCTGCAGAACTCACACTCGAAATGGCAGCCCCGTGTCGTAAAGCTGCACTGGCGGGTCATGTAGGCATCGGGGCTGAGGAGCTGCACGATCGGGCTCCTGTAATGTTCCATGGAGGGGAACTGGTCCATCTTGTAGATCCGCTTCATGGCGCCAGCTTCGAAGTCGGCCACCACCCGGGGCCACACGTCTTCCGCCTCGCCGCAGACGATCGCATCGCAGTACCGCAGCGCTTCGTCGGGGCAGTAGGTGGGGTGCACCCCGCCCAGCACCACTTTCTTGCCCCGCTTTCTGAACTCCGTCGCGATTTCATAGGCCCGGGGCGCATAGCAGGTCATGACCGACAGCCCGACCAGATCGCAGGGGTGATCGAAGTCGATATCCTGGACCGCCTCGTCCACCAGATCCACGTGCCAGGAGTCGGGCGTATACGCGGCGATGACCGGCAAGCTCAATTTCGGAAACCAGACCGCGCGGCGCTCGCTGGCGGTCAGATGGTAGGGATTGTTCCGGGGATAGGGATCCACCAGCAACAACGTGCGGGGTTTGTGAAGAGTCGCTATCGGATGCATCACAGTCCTCCTCGATGACGATCCTCGATTTGCGTTCGGTTCGCGTTCACCGGGTGCCGATCGGTCGAAACTCCGGCAGTGCTTCTTCTTCAGGCGGCGCCTGGGCCTCCGGCGGTTGGCCCTCTCGGCCTAGCTCGCCCGGCGCTGCCTTTTCTTGTTCCTTCTTGAGCTGCTCCTTCTTCAATTTCGCGGCCACGCCGATGCTTTCCGGAGGGATCGGGGGGCCGACATTCCCGCACCCCTCGAGCCACAACGACAAGGCCAGGAGCGCTGCGAGCCCGACGGCGGTCATGAGACCAGTGCCTTCGCCAAGGCCTTGATCCGGGCCTCCACGCGCTTTCGGGCCGTCCCGCCGATCTGGGACTTCCGCTCGATGGCCCCTTCCACCGTCAGGACGTCCAGCGCGTCCTTGTCGAAGCGGTCTGAGAACCGTCGCAGATCGGCCAGCGTCAGATCCCGAAGCCCGCGGTGCGCCTCCAGGCACGTCCGCACGAGCCGCCCGATGATCTCGTGGGCCTCCCGGAACGGCACGCCTTTGGTCACGAGATAATCGGCCAGCTCGGTGGCCAGGAGATAGCCAGACTCCGCGGCTCGGGACAAAGCGGCGCGATTCACCGTGAGCCCCTTGAACAGCGCAGCCGAGACCTCCAGACAGGCAGCAACCGTGTCGAGCGCGTCGAACAGCGCTTCCTTGTCCTCTTGCAGGTCTCGGTTATAGCTCAGGGGCAGCCCCTTGAGCGTGGTCAGCAGCGCGAAGAGAGCTCCGTACACCCGCCCGGTTTTCCCCCGGACCAGCTCCGGCACATCCGGATTCTTCTTCTGCGGCATCATGCTGCTGCCGGTACAAAACGCGTCCGGCAGCTCCACGAACTGAAATTCTTGCGAAGACCACAGGACCAGCTCCTCGCTCAACCGCGACAGATGCATCATGATGATGGCCAGCGCCGCCAGGGCCTCGACCGCAAAATCCCGGTCGGCCACCGCGTCCACGCTGTTCTTGCTCACGCTTGCAAACCCCAGGAGCTTGGCGGTGTAGGCCCGGTCCAGCGGATAGTTCGTTCCGGCCACCGCGCCGGCGCCGAGCGGCATCTCATCCGCGCGGCTGCGGGCATCCCGCAACCGCCCCTTGTCGCGCTCCAGCATCTCCACGTACGCGAGCAGGTGATGGGCGAACAGAATCGGCTGCGCCCGCTGCAGGTGCGTATAGCCCGGCATCACCACGTCGAGATGGGCCCGGGCCTGCTCGACCAGGACCTGCTGCAGGCGCCGCACCCCATCCAACAGGACGGTGAGCTCCGCTCGCACGTACAGCCGGAGGTCCAACGCCACTTGGTCGTTCCGGCTCCGACCCGTGTGGAGCTTCCCGCCGAGCGGCCCCACCAGTTCGGTCACGCGTCGCTCGACCGCCGTGTGAATGTCTTCATCCTCGGGCGCGAACGCAAAGCGGCTGCTGTCCAGCTCGACGTGCACCTCTTCCAACGTGCGAATCAGCATCGCGGCTTCCCGCGCGGTCAGCACGCCGGCCCGCTTGAGCGTCCGACAATGGGCGATGCTGCCCTCGATATCCTGTTGGTACAGCCGGCGATCGAACGGCACCGATGTGGTGAACCGCTCGACCGTGCGGCTGGTGCGCTCTCGAAACCGCCCGGACCAGACCTTCCCGCCGGGCCGTGAAACGTGAGGCGCCTCCTTGGGCTTTGCTTTGGCCCCCATCACGATGCCCTTTCTCGCGTTCATCGATTTACGTTTCACGCTTGCGTGTACGACGCTGAGCGCGGATCGCCAGCCGAAGGGCATTGAGGCGGATGAACCCTTCCGCATCACGCTGGCGGTACGCCTCGTCCTCTTCAAAGGTCGCGAGATCCAGTCGATACAGCGACCGATCGGAGCGGCGTCCGGTCACCGTGCAGCTGCCCTTGTACAGCTTGACGCGGACGGTCCCGCTCACGTCCTGCTGCGCCGCGTCGAAGGCCTTCTGGAGCATCTCTCGCTCGGGCGCGTACCAGTACCCATAATAAATCAACTCCGCATAGCGCGGAATCAGGCTGTCCCGGAGGTGCAGCACTTCCCGATCCAGCGTGATGGACTCCAACCCGCGATGGGCGACGAGGAGAATGGTGCCGCCTGGGGTCTCATACACCCCGCGCGACTTCATGCCCACATAGCGGTTCTCCACGAGATCCACCCGACCCACCCCGTGCTGCCCGCCGAGGCGGTTCAGGTGGGCGAGCAGGGTGGCCGGGCTCATCCGCTTTCCGTCCACCGCCACCGGGTCCCCCCGTTCGTAGTCGATCTCGATCTCGCGCCCCCTGTTGGGCGCTTTCTCCGGGGACACGGTCATCTGAAAGATCTCATCCGGCGGGGCTTCCCACGGATCTTCCAGAATGCCGCCTTCATAGCTCACGTGAAACAGATTCGGATCCGTGCTGTACGGCTTCGCCTTGGTCGCCGTGACCGGGATGCCGCGGGCCGAGGCATACTCGATCAGCTCTCGCCGCGAGCGCAAGGCCCACTCCCGCCACGGCGCGATGATCTTCACCTCGGGGTCGAGCGCGAGATAGGTCACCTCGAAGCGGACCTGGTCGTTTCCCTTGCCGGTGGCACCGTGCGCCACCGCGTCGGCCCCCTCCTGATGCGCCAGTTCGATCTGTCGGTGAGCGATGAGCGGCCGGGCAATCGCGGTTCCCAACAGATAGCTGCCCTCATACACGGCGTTGCCGCGCAGCATCGGAAAGATGTGGTCCCTCACGAAGACCTCCCGGAGATCCTCGACATAGACCTTCGCGGCGCCGATGCCGAGCGCCTTGGCCTTGACCGCCCTCAGATCCTCCCCCTGTCCAAGATCGGCGCAAAACGCGACGACCTTGCAGTCATAGGTCTCCTGCAGCCATTTCAGGATGACCGAGGTATCCAGCCCCCCGGAGTAGGCCAGAACCACCTTTTTAATCGCCGTTCGGCTCATCCGGTTTTACCTTTTACTTTTTCCTTTTGCCTTGGAGCAATTCCAGGAGAATGGCCTTCTGCATGTGCAACCGATTCTCAGCCTGGTCCAGCACCACCGACTGCGGCCCGTCCAAGACCCCCGCCGTGATTTCCTGGCCCCGGTGCGCCGGCAGGCAGTGCATGACGATCGCCGCGGGCCGGGCCATCTTCAGCAAGCGCTCGTTCACCTGGTACGGCGCGAGCGCCTTCAGGCGGCGGGCCTGCTCCCTCTCTCGCCCCATGCTGATCCAGACATCGGTGTACACCACGTCGGCGTCCTTCACGGCGATCTGGGGGTCATCGGTGATCGTGACGTCCGCGCCGGTGCGCTCGGCTTCCACGCGGGCGAGGTCCACGATCCGCTGATCGGGCTCGTAGCCGCTCGGGCAGGCCAGGCTCATGATCATGCCCATCTTGGCGGCACCCTCGATCAAGGAGTTGGCCACATTGTTGCCGTCTCCGACGTAGGCCAGACGAACACCCTTCAAGCTGCCTTTCTTTTCCCGGATGGTCAGCAGGTCCGACAGAGCCTGGCAGGGATGGCACAGGTCGGTCAAGCCGTTGATCACCGGGATCGTCGCCCGGCGCGCCCATTCCTCGACGGTGGCCTGATCGTAGGTCCGGATCACCAGCCCATCCAGATACCGGGACAGCACCTGAGCGGTGTCGGCGATGCTCTCCCCGCGGCACATCTGGATGTCGGTGGCTGAGAGAAAGAGGGATTGCCCGCCCAGTTGGTTCATCGCCGCTTCGAACGACACCCGGGTCCGGGTGGACGGCTTCTCGAACACGAGGCCCAGTGTCATGCCGGCCAGCCGCCGCGTGAAGACTGCCCGCCGCCGGGCGCGCTTCAAGTCGGCTGCCAGGCGCAAGAGGTGGGCGACCTCGGCGCGGGGAATCGCTCCGACCGTGAGCAAGTCCTTCCGGATGGGTTTGGCAGACATGGTGCAGCGGCTCCTTCGGTTCGAATAGGCCTTCTAGATCCGCTTGTTCAGGACCTGTGTGAGAATCTCGAGAAGCCGGTCAATCTCGGACTGGGTAATGATGAGAGGCGGAAGGAACCGCAACACCCGATCCGCGGTGCAGTTCAGCAGGACGCCGCGAGCCAGGCAGTCACTGACGACCGAATGGCCGTCGACGGTCAACTCCATGCCCTGCAGGAGCCCCAGCCCCCTTACCTCGCGCACGATCGGGATCTGATCTTTGCACTCCTGCAACCCCTTGGCCAGATACTCTCCCATGCGGCGGCTCCGCTCCAGCAGGCGCCCCTCCACCAGCACGTGGAGAACCGTCGATGCGGCGGCACAGGCAACGGGATTTCCGCCAAAGGTCGAGGCGTGCGAGCCCGGGGTGAAGGCGCTGGACACTTCGTCGGTCGCCAGACAGGCACCGATCGGGAGTCCCCCGCCCAGGCCCTTGGCCAAGGTCAGGATATCCGGCTCGACCCCCATCTGCTCGTAGGCAAAGAGCGTCCCGGTTCGCCCGACCCCGGTCTGGACCTCATCGAACACCAGCAACAGCCCTCGTTCCGTGCACAGCTCCCGGAGCCGGGCGAGATAGGTCCAATCGGCCACGCGAACCCCGCCTTCGCCCTGGATGGGTTCCAGCATCACCGCAGCGGTCTCCGACGTAATCGCCTTCGTCACTGCATCCAGATCGTTGAACGGCACGTACGTAAAGCCGGCGAGGAGCGGCTCATACCCTTTCTGAACCTTCTCCTGCCCGGTGGCGGTGAGCGTGGCCATCGTCCGGCCGTGGAACGAGTTCAGCATCGTGATGATCTGATGGCGCCCGGCCCCGTAGCGCTGATGCGCATACCGACGGACCAGCTTGATCGCCGCCTCGTTCGCTTCCGCACCGCTGTTGCAGAAAAACACCTTGTCGGCGAATGAATGCTCCACGAGCGTCCGAGCCAGCCGGACTTGGGGCTCGGTGTGGTACAGATTCGATGCGTGCAGCAACTGCTGCGCCTGCTTCTGGATGGCCGCGACGATGTCCGGGTGTGCATGGCCCAGCACCGTCACGGCAATGCCGGAGACGAAGTCGAGATACTCCCGGCCCTCAAGATCGTAGACGCGGCTGCCCCGTCCCCGCGCGATCGAGATCGGGGCACGGGCATACGTGTTCATCAGGTAGCGTTCGGCCTCTTGGCGCAGGATTTCCGTCAGCATGGATCCGCCTCAATAGAATTTACGGAACGTAGCACAGTGGCGGTCTTTTTCGCAACAGCAACCGGCCGATGCGGGCTCCCTATCTTCCCTCATCGCTTGCGAAATCTCCCCACCGGCGTACTTGTGGCCCTCCGGCGACAATGCTATAAGGGCGGTATCGATGAAAGCCTGCCCGAAATGCGATCAACAGAATCCCGATGGGGCGCTCTTTTGCTCTCACTGTGGCACAGCCTTCTCCGCTGCCTCTCCCGCGCTCGATGAAGCGCAGCTCTGGCGAACGTTCATCGGCCCCAGCAAGTCCCTCTTCCTGTCATTGAAACGCGGGATCTCATTTGAGTCCGCCGAGAATCGGTACCTGGAGCATTTTCGCAAGTTCTCAAGCACCGCCCAGCCCCGGTTTGCGTTGACGTGGCACTGGCCGGCCTTTCTCTTCGATCCGTTCCTCTGGTTCTTGTACCGCAAGATGTACCTCTATGCGTTCATCTACGCCGTGGGGCCCGTGCTCTCGGTGTACCTCACCGGTGATTTCACGGTCGGTGTGGTCTGGCGGATCATGGCCGGGGCCAGCGCGAACTACATTTACTTCTGGCACGTGAAGGAACATCTGGCCGGGATCCGAGCCCAAGGAGGACTCGACGGCTCCGCCCGGGAGCGGCTGTTGCGGGACCTCGGCGGCGTGCAGCCCTACGTCATCTGGCTCGGCGTGGCGCTGCACATCCTGCTGCTCATGGCCGTGCTGGCCGGCTTGCGGGAAGAGCCCCAGGGAGAGAAATTTAAGAAGGGGTCGCCGGTACCAGGCCGATTTTTTTGATCACGCCGTTGACCGGCTCATTGAGGCCCGGGATTGGTCGAGCGAGACATCTGCCACGCGAACCAGGTGCGAAACCATTCGAAGTCGCTCTGGTAGGCATCAGCCGAGTCGGCGGGCGTGCCCCGTTGCTCGAGAAGCGTATAGGTGCGCGGCCAATTCTTGAGCCACCAGGATTTCAGCTCATCGGAGGCGTACGGCTGCCCGCTGTGCTGGTGGATGCCCGATGCCGAGATCACATCGGCGATCAGCGGCCAATACCGGTCCTTTCCGATTCCCAGCGCGCGAAAATGCTCGCGGAGCAGGAAGACGACCCACAGCTCGGCGCTGTTCTTTTTGTTGTGCTTGAACGGCTGTGTCTGGCGAAGCGGCACCGGATCGAAGTTTTTAATGATGGAGCTGTAGTCGGGCCCGCCGTAGCTGCCGGCGATCTTGGCGATGCCCTCCAGCATATTGGCCAATTCCACTTCGACCACGGGGCTTTCAGACGGCGCCTCCGGTGCAAAGGGATTTCTGGTGCTGAGGAGGTCGATGAGCGGCTTCAACTCTCGCAATCGGTCGACAGCCGCTTTGAGAATCTGCTCCGATTCCAGCCAGTAGTCCGGATCGTTTTTTGACATCCGGACGCGGCCGGGCGGGGGAAGCACCGGAGGGATCCAATAACGAAGGAGCACAAAGAGGATGTAGTGGACGTCGCCGTGGGCGTGAAACAGCCGCTCCAGGATGCCGCCCTGGCCCCCGGCGTTTTTGAAGAACAGCCGGCACTGGTCCCCGACGCCCAGGCGCTGAGCCATCTCGACCCACCACTGCTCGAGATCGAGCCAGGGTTGCTCTTCAAGGGGCTTCTGCTGAGGGTGCTCCGCCATCTCAGGGCCACAGCCTGCATCAGTACGCTGCGGCCTGATGGTACCGTCTGCCTCCAGGGATTGCAAGAAGCCTGGGGCGGCGGGGCTTGCTGTGGATCGCCCGCTGCCGCATGGTAGGAGACCGTTCGGCGATAGAGAAACGAGGAGGAATTCAGAACATGTCACGCCTGGTCTTGCTCCGGCATGGGGAGTCGCAGTGGAATCTCGAGAATCGCTTTACCGGATGGGTGGATGTGCCGCTGTCGCCGGTCGGAGAAGAGGAGGCCAGACGGGCTGGTGAGAAGCTGACCGGGTTCCGGTTCGACCGCGCGTTCACCTCGGTGCTGAAGCGGGCGATCGACACCCTCCGCATCGTCCTTGAGGTGATCCACCAGACCGACATCCCCATCGAAAAGGATCAGGCCCTCAATGAGCGCCGGTATGGCGACCTGCAAGGCCTGAACAAGGCCGAGACCATCAAGAAATACGGGGAGCATCAGGTGAAACTCTGGCGACGGAGCTACGACATCCGGCCCCCCGGCGGCGAGAGCCTCAAGGATACCGCCGAGCGGGTGCTTCCCTATTATGAAGCCCGCATCAGACCTCATCTCCTGGCCGGGCGGACCGTGCTGGTTTCCGCTCACGGGAACAGCCTGCGTGCCCTGGTCATGCATCTTGATCGGCTCTCTCCGCAGGAGGTCCTGGAGCTGAATATCCCCACGGGCGCCCCGCTCTACTACGAATTCGACGCAACCGGCATGCCGGTATCCCACCGGTATCTTTAGCTCGTTGAGATCGCGCCGACGGTCCGGGACCCATTGCTCCGTGCTGCAATGGGTGCCCCCCATACTCGCTAACCCATCAGACAGGCCTATGTAATCCCTGGCCGGGTACCCGTTGCATCTCCCGGAGCAACGGGTGCCCTGGTCGAAGCCGAAAATCTCACTCGGTCTTGGCTCGTCTCGATCGGCAGAGACTCAGTTAATTTGATCATAGAGGTCCACGTTCTTGAGACTCCAGTTGACGGCGCTTTTCAGCTCCTTCATTTTCGGATCATCGGTCGCCCGGATTCCCTGGATCGACTGATAGAGCGCATAGAGCGGTTGATAAGACCGCCTGTCCGGCAGCTTGCCCAGAGCCCAGGCTGCCTCGGTCTTCACGGTGACGTCCGGAGCTTGCAACGCATCGATCAACGGCGGAATGATGGAAAACTCGCCGTTCAAGGCGCCGATCTGCCCCAACCCCTTGGCGGCGGCGGCCTGAAGCTCTGGCTTTCCCGTCTTCAACAAGTCCACCAGCACCGGGATCGTGTCTCGCTGCCCGATGTTGCCCAAGGCAACCACGGCCGCCTTGGCGATCGCGAGGTCGGGATCCTTGATCAGGCTCATCAGCCGCGGGACCGCCTTGGCGGCCAGCATCTCACCAAAGAGCCCGATGATCTTCAACTTGCGGGCCTGGTCCGCAGTGTCCAACGTTTTCAGGAGCCGTTCTTCCTGCCCCCATTCAGCCGTGAGAAGAACCGGAAAATCATACTGCTCCAGCCGCTCCTTCAGCTTGCTCATGGCATAGGCGCCGGGATCGTCGGCTTTGGCCGCTTCCGCAGCCTTCGCTGCGTCGATGAACTCCGTCCGGACCTCCTTCTGCCAGCCCATTTTCCTGCCGCCAAGGAGATAGAGGACCTGACAGGCCGGTCCCTTCCATACCCGAGACGGCGAATCCGGCAGGTCAGCATCGCCGCCGGACGGCGTGGTGCCTTCCCACACCTTGCGCTGCTCGCATTTGACCTTCACTTCCACGTCATACGGCTGGGCAGGATCCTTGAGGACCGTATAGCCCATCTCTTTCAACCGGCCGGCCACGACATCCGCCAATGGACCGGGTTCCACGGACCCCTTGTCGATGATGGCCACCACCTCCATCAGGATCCGATCGGCCTTCTGGAGCCGACTTTTCTGCTCGGGGGTAAACATGTCGCGGCGTGCTTCAGCCTGCTCGATTCCTGCCGTAAGGATCATGATGAGGAAGAATAATGTGTGCCTCATGGAAGCCTCCTAACCAAATATGAGCGATGAACGAAGCTCCTGAGCAAGAGATGACGTTAAATTGTACGAGATTAGGGCATCCATTTGCACGGCGAAATCGTCGCTGGCTGGCAGCGCCGGCAGCCCATCTTCCTTGGCGGAGACGGGCTTCCGCATCGCGAAGGCGCGTCCGGTCCCGGGTCTTGATCGTTCTGGATAAGGAGGGGGAGCGCGCGGCGCAAGCCGATGCCGCCTCAGGCTGCCTTCTCGGCCGATCAGGAAGGCGACGTGAGTTTACCCGCGGCCAGCAGCCGCTCGCATTCCTCGGCCGGCACGGGACGGCTGAACAGATACCCCTGTATCCCTTCGCAATCGTGCGACTGCAGCAGGGAGAGCTGCTCGTTTGACTCGACCCCTTCTGCGATCACGTTGAGTTTCAGGGAGTGGGCCATGGCGATGATTGCCGGGACGAACGCGGCATTCTCCGAACCGGTGGTCATCTCCTTCACGAAGGACTGGTCGATCTTCAACACATCGATAGGGAAGCGCTTCATGTATCCCATCGAGGCATAGCCGGTCCCGAAGTCGTCAATCGAGATCTGGACTCCCAGCGCGGCCAGGGCCCGGAGGGTCTCGGCGGTGGCCTCGACATCGTGCATGGCCAGGGTTTCCGTGATCTCCAGATTCAACCACCGTGGCTCCAGGCCGGTATCGGTCAGAATCGTGCTGATCTGCTTCACAAGATCGTGGTAGCGAAACTGTTTGGGCGACAAGTTGACCCCGATTCGCACCGGCGGATGCCCCCGCTCTTGCCAGGCCTTCGCCTGAGCGCAAGCTGTCTGGAGCACCCAGGCGCCGATCGGCACGATCAGGCCTGTCTCTTCGGCCAAGCCGATAAAGGCCGCGGGCGGCAACAGCCCTTTGTCCGGATGGCGCCAGCGGAGCAGTGTTTCCAAGCCGACGATCCGCCCGGTGCGGGGGTCCACCTGAGGCTGGTAATGGAGCGCGAACTCCTCGTGATCCAAGGCGACCCGCAGGCGGTTTTCCATGACCAGCCGCTCCGTTGACCGGAGCTTCAGATCAGCAGTCCAGAATTGATAATTGTTTCGTCCCTGCTCTTTGGCCCGATACAGCGCGGCGTCGGCGTTTTTCATCAGGATCTCTCCGTCGCTGCCGTCTTCCGGGTACAGGCTCAGTCCGATGCTGGTGGTGATAACCACCTTGTTGCCCCCGAGATCGCAGGGTTCGGTGAAGATCTCCAGGATTTTTTGCGCGATCTTGGCGGCGTCCTCCTCGTGGGCGATCTCCGGCAACAGCACGGCAAACTCATCGCCGCCCATCCGGGCCACGGTATCGCTTTCCCGAATGCACTCTTTCAGCCGGTCGGCCAGGCCGTGCAGCAGGAGATCCCCCATCGCGTGGCCGAACGTATCGTTCACGTATTTGAACCGGTCCAGGTCCAGAAGCAGCACAACCAGTTTTTGCTGCCGGCGCCGGGCCTGCGCCAGCGCGCGCTCCAGGCGATCCACGAACAGCCGGCGGTTCGGCAAGCCGGTCAATTCATCATGGGTGGCCATGTGCTGCATGCGCTCCTGAAACCGCTTTCGTTCGGTGATGTCGCGAGCGACACCGACGAAACGCCTGACGACTTCACGCTCGTCGCGTACGGGCGAGCCACGATCGCTGATCCAGCGCATCGAGCCGTCAGGGAGCACGATACGGTACTCTTCCTCGAAAACCGCTGCTTGCGCGACGCTCTTGTCGAGGGCCGCGAGCACTCTGGGCCGATCTTCAGGATGGATGGCCTCCGCCCAGGCCAACGCCGATTGATAGAGGCTCTGGCAGGGGCGGCCCCAGACCTTTTCATAAGCCGGGCTGACGTAGAGAACCTCTTGAAAATCCGGCGACGTAATCCAGAAGACGTCTTCAACATTCTCGGCAAGCTGCCGGAACCGCTCCTCGCTTTGCCGGAGTGTCTCTTCCGCGCGCTTGCGCTCGGTCACATCCTTCACGACAGCCGCCAAGGCGTCCGGCTTCCCTCGCGTTCCCTTCACGACGAAGACCGTCAGCGCGACCGGCACGCGACTGCCGTCCTTTCGGATGTACTCCTTCTCATAGACAACAGGCGATCTGGTTCTGAGGAGTTCCTGGACGCGGCGCGCTTCGAGCTCGTGATACTCGGGGGCTGTGATGGCCTGGTAGCTTCGCCCGTCCAGCAGCTCCTGTCTGGAATAGCCGGTGAGCCGGCAGAAGGCCTCGTTCACATCGAGCAGCACGCCGTCCAACGTGGCGTACCCGATCCCGTCCCCAGAGGCGTCGAAGATCCCTCGAAATTTCTCTTCTGTTTGCTTCCGGTCGGTAATGTCTTCGGCGATACCCAGTAAGAACGCAGGGTCCCCCTTGTCGTCCAGGATCGGGATCTTCTTCGTGTGCAACAACCGTTCGCCCTTGTACCGGGTCTGAATGGGCTCCTCCGGGATGTCCAGGACTCCTTCACCCTGTAGCACTTCCCGGTCCTTGGACACGAAGAAGTCGGCCTGCTCCCTGGGGAAAAAGTCATAGTCGGACTTGCCGATCAGCTCTTGTCGGGAGTAGCCCAGCAACTCCTCCCCGGCTTTGTTGAAGCGCACGAATTTGAGCTCTGCGGCATCCTTCACGAAGATCATGTCCGGGATGTTCTCGACGATGGACTGCAGGAAGGTTTGGGCCTCCCTGATCTCCTGCTCCGCGCGTCTGCGGTCCGTGACATCAACGCAGGAGCCGATATAGCCGGTGAACCACCCGCCCGACGTGAACAAGGGAACACCCGTGTGTAACATCCATCGATACTCCCCGTCGGCTCGCCGCAACCGATACTCCATCGTAAAGGGCCGCCTGGCCTGGAGCGCGGACTGGTACATCCCGAAGCACACCACGGAGTCTTGAGGATGCATCCTCTCGGTCCAGCCCCTCCCGCGCTCCTCCTGCAGCGTGCGCCCCGTGAAATCGAGCCAGGGCTTGTTCACGAACATGCATTGGCCATTCGGGCCGGTCATCCAGATCAGCACCGGCGCGTGGTCGGCCATGAACCGGAATCGCTCTTCGCTCTGTCTGAGCCTGTCCTCCGCCAGTTTCCGCTCGGTGATGTCGCGGATCACCACCTGCAAGCCGATGACATCACCGTCTTGCTTGAGGCGACTGGGGTGGGCTTCTCCGATGAGCCGGCTTTCGTCCTTGCACACGATCTGCAGTTCGAAGGGTGGCCGCGCTTCTCCGGTGACCACACGCTCGAACTCCTGGAGCGCCTTGCTCCGGGAGTCCGGACTCAAGAGGCCCACGCTGGCAAAGTGCTTGCCGAGTACTTCCTCGGCGGTATAGCCGGAATAGCGCTCGGCCGCCGGGTTGAACAGCTGGATGTTGCCGCGCAGATCCAAGGAAACGAGGGCGTCGGGGGAGTCATGGACGAGCTGGGCGAATTTCCGCTCGCTCTCTTGGGTCTTGAGCCATGCCATCCGCAGCTTACCGGTGCTCCAGAGCAGCAATCCCAGCATCGGGATGAACGCCAGGCCTCCCGCCAGCCCGAGCTTCACCAGCACGCTCCGGATAGGAATCAGGACGTCGCTTCGATCGACGCGCAGCAGGACGGTCCAAGCCAGCTCAGGATACCGGCCGGATCCCCTGGTTTGACTGTACCCCGTGATCACGGGGACATGCCGGCGGAGGTGCTGCTCTTCGACATACCCGGGCCCCCCGGACTCGCTGAGGATCGCGGAAGGCAATCCGAGGCGCTTGAGGTTCACAGCGCCCTTCTGGTCGAGAACCGAATCGATAAAGGCCTCGCCGTTGCGCGTGAGGAACTGGTACTCCACCTTCCCGGGGAAGCCCCGTTGCGCCTGGAACGTTCGGATACTGCCGGTCAGAATCTCTTCGATGGCCGGAAGACCGGCGCGTGCGCTGATCAGCCCCGCCAAGCTTCCTCGCCGGTCCAGAATCGGCGCGGTAAAGCCGACAACCGGTATCCCGCCCGCCTCCTTCCAGGGCTCCGGGTCGTCAATCCTGCCCTGCCGGCTCTCGCGAACCGCCTGAAACCACCGGCCCTGCCGCCGGTCCTGCCCCACGCTGGCCCTGTCGGTTGCCGCCACGATCCTTCCGCGCGCGTCGGTCACCCCCACCCACAGGTAGGCCGGATGAGCCTCCTTCATCACCCTGAGGTACAGAGCCATGGCGGATGGGTCCCGGCCTTGAAGGGCCGGCGAGCTGGCGGCGACCAGAACATCGCCGTACCGGTCGTTCAAGTATTGATCCAGCTTGTCGGCGACCTGGGCGGCAGCGAGCGCGAGTGTCTCGCCTGTCCTGGCCACGAGGTGAGTTTCGACGTAGTGAAGCGCCACGGCGCCCGTTCCGAGGGCCACCAGCGTCATCACGATGATGAGGAGTTGCAGCCAGGCGTAGGGCGCACGAGGATGCGATTTCGATCGTCGCACGGGAGCCCTCTGGTGAGCCAACGTGTGAACTCTAATGAGGAGTTTCTATCCAGTCAAGGAAACCTGAAAAATACCGTCGGCCCGCTCGGTTGATTTCTCACGGAAGGGGTGGTAGAGCAATCGGCATGCGCCTCGTTTTCATGGGAACTCCGGATTTTGCGGTCCCGTCCCTGGAGTCTCTCCTCCAGTCCGAGGAGACCGTGGTGGGCGTCGTCACGCAGCCGGACCGTCCCAAGGGTCGAGGACGGTCCGTCGTGGCTTCCCCCGTCAAACGGCTCTGCCAGCGCGTGGGACTTCCGGTGCTCCAGCCGCTCAAGATGAAAGATCCCGCCTTTCTTGAAGCGCTCCGGAACTGGAAGCCTGAACTCATTGCGGTGGCGGCCTTCGGGCGCATCCTGCCGACCATGATTCTCGAGCTCCCCCCGCAGGGGTGCGTCAATGTTCACGCTTCACTCCTGCCCAAATATCGAGGCGCCGCTCCGATCCAATGGGCCCTCATCAACGGAGAGCAGGAGACCGGCGTCACCACCATGCTGATGGATGCCGGCATGGACACCGGACCGATCCTGCTCCAAGAACGCGTAGCCATCCAACCGGAGGAGACTGCCGGCGTGCTGTCAACCCGTCTGGCCGTAGTCGGAGGACGACTCCTGCTGGCGACCATCCAGGAGCTGAACGCCGGGACGGTCACGCCGAAGCCTCAGGACCACACCCAGGCCACCTTGGCGCCGCTCCTGAAGAAAGAAGATGGAGTGATCGACTGGGCCCTTGGGGCGTCCGCCATTGCCAATCGAATACGAGGCTTGACGCCCTGGCCCGGAGCCTACACCTTCATGGGCCAGGACCGGTGGCTGATCTGGCGCGCCCTGCGGACCCACCGGTCCGCTCAGGGACACCAACCCGGGACGATCGTGGAGGTGGGCAAAGAAGCCGTGCTCGTGGCCACGGGAACCGACCTGCTGGCGGTCACCGAGGTCCAGCCGGCGAACAGTCGCCGCATGACGGTCGCGCAGTACTTGGCCGGCCATCCGGTGCAGGTCGGGACAGTTCTGGCTTCTCCGCGCTCCGATGCCGTACCGGGAGCTTCGGCAGATGGCTAAAGCCGGCACCATGGCAGCACGCTCCGCCGGCACGGCCCAGCGGGCGGCAGGACCGCGCGCCACCGCGCTTGCCACCTTGCTCGACGTTGAGCGGCACGGGGCCGAAGCGGAGCTTGCGGTGGACCACCGCACCGCCCGAGCGGGTCTGGACCGCCGGGATCGGGCGCAGGTCATGGAACTGGTGTACGGCGTGCTCCGCCATCGATTGACGCTGGACTGGCGGCTTGCGCAGGTGGCCGCTCGCCCGCTGGACCGGCTCCCGCTGGCGGTGCGACAAGCCCTAAGAGTGGGCGCCTATCAACTGCTGTATCTCGCGAAGATTCCGCCCTCCGCGGCGGTCAACGAATCGGTCAAACTGGGCAAACGGATCCGCCGCGGCCCTGCTGGCGACTGGGGTGACTTTGTCAATGCCGTCCTGCGCGGTTTGCTCCGCCTGCCCGTTGCCCCCTGGCCTGATCCGGCCGACGATCCGGTGCAGGCGCTGTCCATCCGATATGCCTGTCCGCCTTGGCTGGTCGGCCGGTGGCTGGAGCGCCACGGGTACGAGAAGGCCGAGGCGCTGTGCCGCGCAACGCTGGAAATCCCTCCGCTGACGATCCGCTGCAATACGCTACGGGTCTCACGGGACGCGCTGGCCGCCGACCTCATCCGCGCAGGGCTGGACGTGGCGCCGACCACGATCAGCCCGGCGGGGTTGATCGTGGAAAAGAGCGGGGCTGTGACCGAGTTGCCGCAATTTCAAGAAGGGTGGTTCTACGTCGAGGATGAGGCGGCCCAGCTGATCGCCGTTCTCCTCGACCCGAAACCCGGGGAGCTCGTGCTGGACGCCTGTGCGGCTCCAGGCGGTAAAGCCACCCATTTGGCTGCACTCATGGAGAACCGCGGTGAGCTCGTGGCGGTGGACCGGAGCGCGCAGCGCCTGAAACTTTTAGAAGACAACTGCCGTCGCCTCGGGGTACGGATCATCAGGCCGGTGTCGGCGGATGCGGGCGACCTCGAGCCCGGGGCCTTGGGCCTCGAGCCCTCCCGCCGCTTTGATCGCATCCTGGTCGATGCGCCATGCAGCGGGCTGGGCGTGCTCCGGCGGCATCCTGACGCAAAATGGAGGAAGGGCCCCGTCGCGCTTGCCCGTCACCAGGCCGTGCAGCTCCGTCTCCTGGGGAGGACCTCGCGGCTCTTGCGACCCGGCGGCGTGATCGTCTATAGTACCTGCTCGACTGAGCCCGACGAAAATGAACTCGTGATTCAAAGGTTTTGCGCGGAGCATCCGGAGTTTCGGCGCGAAACCCTCGCCCCACGGCTCCCGCAAGCCGGGCGCGGTCTCCTCAACGCCCAGGGAGACTTCTCCACCCTCTTCAACACCCAGTCGATGGATGGATTCTTCGCGGCCCGTCTCCGGAAGAGCGACGGTGATGAGTGACCAACTCGACAGAGGTGCCACATGAAGGCTGAGAACCCGTGACTCGCCAGGGCCTGCGCATCGCTCCCTCCATCCTGTCTGCCGACTTCGCGCGGCTCGCTGATGAAGTCCTGCGCGTCGAAATGGGCGGCGCCGACATGCTGCACGTGGATGTGATGGATGGACACTTCGTCCCGAACCTGACCGTCGGCCCGCCGATCGTGGAGGCACTCCGCAAGGTCACCAAGCTGCCGCTGGATGTGCACCTGATGATGACCAATCCTGACGCCTACATTCCCGAGTTTGCCGATGCCGGCGCGAACTATCTCACCGTGCATGTCGAGACCTGCCCGCACCTCCATCGCACCGTTCAATTCATCAAGGAGCGCGGCGTGAAGGCGGGGGTCACGCTCAACCCGGCCACGCCCCTGAGCACCGTCGAGGAGATTCTGCCGGACGTCGATCTTCTCCTGGTGATGTCCGTGAATCCGGGATTCGGCGGACAGCAGTTCATCCCCGGCAGCCTGCAGAAGATCGCCCGCGCCCGCCGGCTCATCGACCAGGCGCGCAGTCATGCCGCGTTGGAGGTGGACGGGGGCGTCAAAGTGGACAACGCTTTTCGGATCGTCAAGGCCGGCGCCGATATTCTGGTGGCCGGCTCGGCGATTTTCTCGAGCTCTGATTACGGGGCGACGATCCGCGCGATGCGCCGCAGCGGGCAGTCGAAGCGCCACGACAGTCGGCGAAAAGGGGCCCGGTGAGCGACACGACCCTCATCGAAAGCCTGCATCCGCTGGAGATCAAGGTCCTCACGGCCCTGACCCAGCACCAGCCGCACGCCCCGGCCGGCTCTCTCCGGGAAGACGAGATCGCCCGGCATGCCGGCCTCGAGCCGTCGCAGGTCAGCATGGCCATCGGGTGGCTGTTGACCAAGTCCCTCATCAGCGTGCAGCAGGAGACCGTCACCTCCATCGTGTCGCTGACCGACGTGGGCAAGCAATATTTCGAGAAATACGCGCCGGTCGAGCGCATCCTGTCCGCGCTGCGGGAGGCCCGCGAGACCGAACGGCGGTTGACGATCCAGGATATCCAGGCGCGCGAGAAGCTGGACCCCGCGGAGATCAGCGGGGCCATCGGCGCGTTGAAGCAGGAAGGCGCCATCCGGATCGTCCCGGGCGGCTATGTCGAAGCCACCGGGACGCCAAGCCGGGTCGCGGAATCCCTGCGGACCCTGTTTCAATTCCTCCGCGCAGGGCCGCGCGAGCTGGCGTCCTTTCAGGAGCCGATGCGGCTGATCATCAAGCAGCATGCGGTGAAACGGGGTAGGACCCATGAGCCGTTTCGCATCGACGACCGGATCGAGCGCTGGTACACGCTGACCCCGCAAGGGCAGGCCGCTCAAGCGCTCTTACAGGAAGGCGGCAAAGCGGAAGTCTCTCAACTGACCCCCGAGTTGCTGAAGGACGGAGCCTGGCGCGGCAAACGGTTCCGAAAATACACCATCAGCTTGCGCCCTCCCCGGATGGCGGTCGGCAAGCGCCACGCCTACCGGGAGTTTCTCGACGGCGTCAAGTGGAAGCTCGTAAGCACGGGGTTCCAGGAGATGCGCGGGCCTCTCGTCGAAACCGAGTTTTGGAACATGGACGCGCTGTATATGCCCCAGTTCCACCCGGCTCGCGCGATCCATGACGTGTATTTCGTCAAGGACCCGACGCATGGCCGCGGCACGGCCAGCCTGTTGCTGTCTCAAGTCGCCGCCGTGCATCGGGATGGCTGGAAGACCGGCTCCACGGGGTGGGGGTATGACTACGATCGCGACCGCGCCCACCGACTGGTACTGCGCAGTCAGGGCACGGCGGTGTCCGCTCGCACGCTGGCCGCGAAACCGTCCATCCCGGGCAAATATTTCTCGATCGCCCGCTGCTTCCGGTACGACCAGGTGGATGCCACGCACGCCACGGACTTCTTTCAGGTGGAAGGAATCGTCCTGGGGGCGGATATCAACTTTCGGACTCTGCTGGGCCTCCTGGAGCTGTTCGCGCGCGAGGTGGCACAGGCCCAGGAAAGCCGCTTCACTCCGGCCTACTTTCCATTCACCGAGCCGTCCGTCGAGGTCCATGTCCGGCACCCACGCTTGGGCTGGATGGAGCTCGGTGGCGCGGGGCTGCTTCGGCCGGAAGTGACCCTGCCGCTCGGCGTCGATGTGCCGGTCATCGCCTGGGGACTGGGCCTCGATCGCATGGCGATGATCGCCCTCGGCATCCATGACATCCGGAACCTGTTTACCGCCGACCTCGAGCTGATCCGCACCATGCGAAGTACACCGTTGTGATAAGACTATGCCCACCATTTCCGTGAGCTGCGCAGACCTGGAGCACCTCGTGGGCCGTCCCATGGACGCGAACGAGGTGGAGTCCTGGCTTCCTATAGTGAAAGGGGAGCTGAAGGATCACAATCCGGCCACCGGCGAGCTGCGGATCGAAGTGCGGGACAGCAACCGTCCTGATCTCTGGTGTTGCGAGGGAATCGCCCGCCAGATTCGCATCAAGCTCGCCGGATCCGCACCCGCATACGCCTGCTTCAAGCCCGCGCTGCGGCCGAAGCGCCGCCTCGTGGTGGAGCCGGGCCTGGAGCAGGTTCGGCCATATGTGGCCGCCTGCGCCGCTGTCGGCTGCTCGGTCACGGACGAAGGCCTGATCCAGTTGATTCAGACGCAAGAGAAGTTGGCCGATATCTTCGGGCGTAAGCGCCGTTCCGTATCCATCGGGCTCTACCGCCTCCAGCGGATCGCCTTTCCGGTCACCTATGCCCTGGTGAATCCTGACGAGGTTCGCTTCACCCCCTTGGGCTTCGAAGAAGAGATCACATTGCGGGAAATTTTAGCCGTGCACCCCAAAGGAATCGAGTACGGCTCCATTCTGGACGGAAAGCCCGGCGTGCCGTTGCTGCGCGATGCCCACGGCCGTGTGCTCTCGTTTCCACCGATCATCAACAGCCGGGATATCGGCGAGGTCCAGGTGGGGGACAAGGAGCTGTTGGTGGAGGTGACCGGCACCGATCTGCGGATGGTGCTGTTGGCCCTGAACATCCTGGCCGTGAACCTGGCGGATCGCGGTGCCGCGATCGAGCCGGTGGAGATCTTCTATCCCCAGGCCACGGAAATCGGGAAACGGGTTCGAACTCCGCACGATCTTGGGAGGACCCGATCGCTGCCGCTCACGGCGGTCCAGAGCGCACTGGGGCAGCCCCTGCCGGCCGGCCAGGTGCGAGACGCGCTACTGGCTTACGGCTACCAAGCCAAACTGTCTCGCGACGGGATCTCCGTGAAGCTTCCGCCTTACCGAAACGACATGATGCATGACGTGGACGTCGTCGAGGACGTGGCCATCAGCCTCGGTTATGACAGGTTCGAGCTGATGATGCCGTCCCAGTTCACGGTGGGCGGCTTGTCCCGCCTGGAACAGGTCTCTGACCGCGTGCGCGAGCTGATGGTCGGGATCGGGTTTCAGGAGGTAATCTCCAACGTGATCACCTCGCGCCAGGAGCTCGTCGAGCGGATGCGGCTGGCCGGCAGTGACATGGATCAGGTGGTCGAGATCGACAATGTGATGTCCCAGAACCATTCGTGCCTCCGCCAATGGATGACACCCTCGCTGCTCCGAGTCGAATCGGCTTCGACGCGGGCGTTCTACCCCCATCGACTGTTCGAGGTCGGCGAAGTGGCGGTGCCCGACCCGGGAGAAGAGTTCGGCTCGCGCACCATGATGATCCTCGGCGCCTTGATCGCACACGCGACGGCCAACTTCTCCGAAGTCCACTCGTGCCTCGATCTGCTGCTGTTCTACCTCAATCTGCCCTACTCGCTCGAGCCTAACTGCCACCCGTCCTTTCTGGAAGGCCGGAGCGGTTGGATCACGTCTCAGGGCCGATCTATCGGCCTGATCGGCGAACTCCACCCGGAGGTGCTGGAGCAGTGGCAGGTCGGCATGCCCACCGTGGTCTTCGAGCTGGAAGTCAATGCAGTCGCGGAGCTGCTGGCTTGAAGATGTCAATCGTCATTTGTCACTGGTCAATCGTAACGGAATTCCGAAGCAAGACCATTGACGAATGACCAATGACGAATGACGAGTTACAGGGTGGCGGGAGCCGCCTGCTTGGCGACCTGCACGAGCTTCTCGAACCCTGACGGATCCTTGATCGCCATCTCGGAGAGTACCTTCCGGTCCAGCAGAACGTTGGCCTTCCGCAGCGCAGCCATAAACCGGCTGTAGGTCAGGTCGTGCAGACGGGCGGCTGCACTGATACGGGTAATCCACAATTGACGGAAATCCCTCTTTCGCTTTCGCCGATGGGCGTAGGCGTAGGTCTGGCCCTTGTCCACCGACTCAGTCGCGGTGCGAAACAGCCGGCTCTTGGCCCCGTACTGGCCCTTCGCGAGCTTGAGCCGCTTCTTCCTTCGTTGCCGCGTCTTCGGACCGCCTTTGACTCGAGACATTGGCTCTCCTTGCGTCTAACGCTTCACGCCTCACGCCTCACGTCGTGTTACGGGTTATACGGCATCAAGCGATTGATGGACAGGGCTACGGTGGGGTCCACGACGGCACTGCCCTTCAACCGCCGCTTCCGAGTGCGGGTCTTGCCGGTCAGGATATGACGGAGACCTGCCTTGCGTCTCACCACTTTGCCGCTACCGGTCCGGCCGAAGCGCTTGGTCACACCTTTGTGGTTTTTCAGTTTCATCCGGGCCATCGATTGATCCCCTTGGTCAGCTCTTGGGCGCCAGAATTGCCGTCAGGCTCCGCCCCTCCATTCGCGGCGGATGCTCCACAGTTCCGCAGTTGGCCAGCTCATCAAGCACTTTCTGCATCACGACGCGCCCCAATTCCTGGTTGGCCATCTCCCGGCCACGGTACGTCACGGTGATCTTGGTCTTATTGCCGTCGGCCAAAAAGCCTTTCACCTGGCGGATTTTGATCTCCAGATCGTGCTTGTCGGTACGCGGCCGAAGCTTGATCTCTTTGACCTGGGTCGACTTCTGGTGCTGCCGGATCTGGTGCTCTTTCTTGCTGAGTTCGTACTTGTACTTGCCATAATCCATGATCCGGCAGACTGGCGGCTGAGACGTCGGCGCCACTTCGACCAGATCGTAGCCCATCTCCTGCGCCGTGCGGTAGGCGTCTGGGGTCGGGAGGATCCCCAACTGTTCGCCATCAGGCCCGATGACCCGGACTTCCCGGATCCGGATTTCTCGATTAACGCGTAGTTTCGGGACGATAGGGCACCTCTTCCGACAGGGTGGCATCCGACCGGCCGGCTTGAAGCGTCTCGCTCCGAATCAAGTCGATGACCGCCGGGACCGGCATGTTGCCGAGATTCGCTCCGCTACGCCGGCGAACGGACACCGTCTCATCCTGTTTTTCCCGTTCGCCGACCACCAGCATGAAGGGAATCTTGGCCTTTTCCGCTTCTCGGATCTTGAACCCGATCTTTTCATTCCGCAAGTCGCCTTCTGTACGGAAGCCCGCCGCCTTGAGCTGGCGCACCACGGCTTCGGCGTAGTCCCGCTGCTTGTCGGTAATGGACAGAACCTTCGCCTGAACCGGCGCCAGCCAGGCCGGAAAGACGCCGGCGTAGTGCTCCAGTAGGATGCCAAAAAAGCGCTCGATCGACCCCAACAATGCGCGATGGATCACGATCGGCTGGTGCTCCCGGCCGTCCTCGCCGGTATAGGCCAGGCCGAACCGCTCGGGATTGTTGAAGTCGATCTGGATCGTCGAGCACTGCCACGCGCGGCCCAGCACATCCTTGATCTTGATGTCGATCTTGGGCCCATAGAAGACCCCTTCGCCAGGCTCCACTTCATAAGCCACCCCGCGTCCGGTCAGCGCCGCCTCCAGGGCCCTGGTGGCCTGCGCCCAGTGCTCCGGCGACCCCACCGCCTTGTCGGGACGGGTCGAGAGGCACACTTCGAATTCCGAAAACCCGAAGGCCCGCAGCATGAAAAAGGTGAAGCCGAGGACCCGACCGACCTCTCCCTCGATCTGATCGGGCCGACAGAACAGATGCGCGTCGTCTTGCGTGAACCCGCGCACCCGGAGCAGCCCGTGGAGCACTCCCGCGCGCTCGTACCGGTACACCGTGCCCAGTTCAGCGTACCGGAGCGGCAGCTCCCGATAGCTGCGCAGATGGGATTTGTAGATCATGATGTGGAAGGGGCAGTTCATCGGCTTCAGCTGATACTCGCCGGCCTCGACCGTCATCGGCGCGAACATATTCTCGCGGTAATAGTCCACATGCCCGCTGGTACGCCAGAGGTCCAGCCGCGCGATGTGCGGAGAGTACACCAATTCGTACCCTTGCTTGAGGTGCTGCTCCCGCCAGAAATTTTCGATCAGCAACCGCACGAGCGCACCCTTGGGGTGCCAGAGGACCAGACCGGGGCCGACCTCATCCTGAATGGTGATGAGATCGAGCTCTTTCCCGAGCTTCCGGTGGTCACGGCGTTTGATCTCCTCCAGCCGCTGCAGATGGGCGTCCAGGGCGGCCCGGGTCGGGAAGGAGGTGCCGTAGATCCGTTGGAGCATGGGATTGCGCTCGTCCCCGCGCCAGTAAGCTCCGCCCGTGGTCAGCAACTTCAACGCCGCGATCCGTCCGGTGGACGGCACGTGCGGCCCCCTGCACAGGTCGATAAACTCTCCCTGGCTGTACACGGACACGGTTGGATCCTGAATCTCCTCCAGGATCTCCACTTTGTATCCCTCGCCCCGCTCCTTGAAAAACCGGATCGCTTCCTCGCGCGGCATTTCCAGGCGCTTGAACGGCCGGTCGGCTTTGATGAGCTCCCGGGCCCGGGCTTCGATCTTGTCGAGATCCTCAGGGGTGAACGGTCGCTCGAAGGCGAAATCATAATAGAAGCCGTCCTCGATGGCCGGCCCGATCGCCAGTTGCGCGGTCGGAAACACCTCCTTGACGGCCTGCGCCATGATGTGGGTGCTGCTGTGCCGGTACACTTCCTTGCCGATCGGAGAGTCAAAGGTCACCGGCTCCACGGTGGCATCCTCGGTGAGTACGGTCGCCAGATCAACCGGCGTGCCGTTGACCGTCGCAGCAAACACCTCGCTGTTCAGCCCGCCGTTCAGCGCGGCGAGCGCGTCCCGGACGGTGGACCCGGACGGTAGAGTCCGTCGGGCGCCTCCGGGTAGGCTCACTTGTATGGCGCGGGGTTCCACCACGTTACCAACGACACGAACAAGTCCAGAAACAACAAAGGCATCACAACCGCCGAAGCGGCCTGATACCTTGGCGGAAGTGGTAGGCGCGGACGGTCTTGAACCGTCGACCTCTACCGTGTCAAGGTAGCGCTCTCCCCCTGAGCTACGCGCCTAATGTCCGCCGGCATGCTAGTATAGCCCTGTTCCGACTGTCAAGGACCTCAGAATGAAAAAGGCAGCACGAAGTTCTGTGCTGCCTTTCCTGTCCGCGGTGGAGGGACGCGTTACCTGACGGCAGATTTCAAAGCCTTTCCGGCGGAAAATTTCGGGACGCGAGCGGCGGGAATCCGGAGCGTCTCACCGGTGCGCGGATTGCGACCTGTTCGCGCTTTCCGCTTGGCCACTGCAAACGTGCCGAAGTTCACCAGGCTGACCTTCTTCCCTTTCTTCAGGGATGCGGTGACCGCCCCGGTGAACGCCGCGAGGGCATTCCCGGCGGCAACCTTCGTGATCCCGGCCGATGTGGCCATCTTGGCGATTAACTCCTCTTTCGTCATACCGTCCCCCTTCCGTTAGTAGGTGGTCCGGCCGCCTTCGCGGTCAGGCATCCTGCCTCACCGGCAGCCGGAGAATATTCATTCGGCGCTACGGCGCGACGCTCTTTCCCCGCTTCACGGAAATACGAAATTCTGCGATCTTTTTCCGGAGCGTGTTGCGGTTCATTCCCAGCACGTGCGCCGCTTGAGTCTGATTGCCGTTGGTTTCCTTCAGCACGAGGGTGATCAACGGCCGCTCAACCGCTTCCATCAGCATGGCGTACAGGTTCCGCGCGGACGTGTGCTTCATGCCCTTCACGAAGTCTGTCAGCTTGGATTCGACGTAATCCTCCAGGGAAAACTCCTGACCCGCCGCCTTCGCAAAGAAGCCGTTGCTGCCGGCGACGGCGCGAACGACATGCGAGGCGTGTTTGAGTACCGGCCGGGCCCCGGCCAGGATAAAGGTCCTGGAGGGATCGATGGACCGTTCAAGCTTCGCCAATGCTTCGACCATGCTGTCCTTGGTCTCGAGGATCACCCCATCATACGTTCGCTTCATTTCGGACCGGGGCAGGGACGCCGGATCCTTGGCGACGGTCAGGGTGGCTTCCCGGAGAGACTGCCTGAGATGGGCTTGAAGGTCGGGATCGCTGCTGAGAAGGAGCACGCTGAACAGGGAGCGTTTAGCCTTGTAGGGTCGGCGACCGAGCCGGAAGGGTCTTTCCTGGGATGGGTGTAACGGCGATATAGAGACGAGCGACATAAGGCGACCACGGAAAGCGGGCGGGATTATCCTCCCAAGGCTATGCCCGTGTCAACCGCGAAAACGACCTGTTGCCATCAAGAAAGAATACACGCAAGAAAGAAGGTTGAAGTGCGATGGCATCACAATGTCACGTCTTGCACCATCGTGCACAGGGTACACAATCGTCCCGGGGCTCGAGAGGTCACCGGGATGATGCCATTGCCTCGTGTGCGCTCTCACCTCTCGGACTCAGAGACCTTTGCTTGCGATCCACCTCTCCTCTTCATCTTCTATTTCATCTCATCAGCTTCGAGACGCAGGAGAGTCTCTCTGCTCTCGAAGAAATGCTCTCAGAGACCAGATCTCACGGGTCACAAAAAGCGCTTGACATCTTAAGAGCTTCAGCATTATAAATAGCTACTGTACATTAATCCTATCGGAATAGTAGGAAATGCGCCTATCTGTTAAGTCAGCCTATGGGATTCTCGCAGCCTTGGACCTGGCCCTCCAGAACGGAGAGGCGCCTGTCCAGGCCAGAGCGATTGCCCGGCGACAGGCTATTCCGCTCAGATTTCTCGAGCAGGTTCTTGCCTCAATGAAGAAGGCCGGACTCGTGGAGAGCCTCCGCGGAGCGAAGGGCGGCTACCTGTTGAGGAAGTCCCCCTCAACGATCTCGCTCGCCGAGATCGTGGAAGCGCTGGACGGTCCGCTGCTCCATTCGTCAGCCAGGGGGCCATACGCCGGTGAGGGAAACGGCCGCCGGCTGTCGGTTCCGGAATCCCTGCTCACTCAAGTCTGGGAGCGCGTGCGGCAGGCCGAGCTTGCGGTGCTCAGCGGCATCACGCTGAAGGAGCTGTCCGACCGGCATCAAACCCTGCAGCAGCAGCGAAGCCCCATGTATCACATCTAAAGAACGGTCCGAGGAGCGCATATGGCGAATCCCTATACCAAGACCTTCGAGATCAAAACGTCTCCGATCCCGCCCGAGATTCTCGAGGAGATCGAAGCCTTCGAAGGGGAAGTTCAGCGGTTGGAAGCCGGAGAAATCCCGAGCGACATCTTCAAGCCCTTTCGCCTACAGCACGGGATCTACGGGCAGCGCCAGCCCGGCGTCCAGATGGTCCGCATCAAGATTCCATTCGGCGGCCTCACCGCCAATCAATTGCGGCGCATCGGCGAATCGGCCGATACCTATGCGACCGGGATCGGCCATGTCACCACGCGACAGGATATCCAGCTTCATTTCGTGCAACTGAAGGACGTGGGAACCGTCATGCGCGGCCTGGCCGAAGTGGGGCTCACCACGAGAGAAGCCTGCGCCAACACGGTCCGGAACGTCACGGCGTGCCACCTTGCCGGCATCTGCCCCGGCGAAGTCTTTGATGTCACGCCTTATGCCAAGACCGTGGCGCTCCATCTGTTACGGAACCCGCTGAATCAAAGTCTGCCCAGAAAGTTCAAAATCGCTTTCTCGGGCTGCCGGCACGACTGCGCGCTGACCCCGATTCACGACATCGGGCTCTTGGCGGCACGGCGGGAGGACGGCACCATCGGCTTCCGGATGTCGGTCGGCGGCGGGCTCGGCTCCGCCCCCCGCATCGGGCACATCCTGCGTGAATTCGTGCCGATGGATGATCTGATTCCGACGATCGAAGCGATCCTCAAGGTGTTCGACACCTTCGGGAACCGGAAGAACCGCAACAAGGCCCGGATGAAGTTCATCATTGAGAAGGTCGGCTTTGAGAAATTCAAGCAGCTCTGGGAAGACGCCTACGCGAGCATGGGCCATGCCCGCGCGGGCCGGGGGCTGATCAGGCTCCTGCAGCACGACGACTCGCCGGTCCCCCTGGTCATGCCGACCGGTCGCACCGCCCACGGCAACGGCGGCTCGGCGCTCGGCAATGGGCAACACGGCGATGGGGGCAACGGGCATCACGACTTCGAGAGTGAGCCAGACCTGTCGGCTTCCGCCTACGGGATGTGGCGCCGCACGAACGTGGTTCCGCAGAAGCAATCCGGATACGTGGCCGTGGTGATCAAGCTCCCCATGGGGGATATCACCACCGAGCAGATGTACGTGGTCGCCGATCTGGCCGAGGCCTATGCCAACGGCAACGTCCGGACGACGATCAACCAAAACCTGATTATCCGGTGGGTCCCGGAGTCCCTGGTGGAAGCGCTGTACGCCGCGCTGGCCGAACACGGTCTGGCCGATCCGGGGGCAGAGTTCGTCGAAGACATCACGGCCTGTCCCGGGACCGACACCTGCGGACTCGGGATCACCTCCTCCAAGGGATTGGCGCGGGCCATGGCCGAAATATTTCCGCCGGGCCGAACCCCTGCCGATCTCAAAGGGGTGAGCGTCAAAATCAGCGGCTGCCACAATTCCTGCGCACAGCACCATATCGCCACGATCGGCCTGCATGGGGTGGGAAAGCGCATCGGCGACCATGTCGCACCGTTCTACGAGCTGCACCTCGGCGGACAGGTAAACGGCACGGCCAAAATCGGCCAGATGACCGTCAAGCTCCCGGCGAGAAATGTGCCGGCGGCCGTCTCCCACCTCCTGGCCGTGTACCGGCGGGACCGATGCGAAGGGGAGAGCCTCCCGGCCTTCATTGCGCGAGCCGGAAAGGCCAAGCTCAAAGAGGAACTGATCCCGTTCACGATCGTGCCCGGCTTCGAGCAGGACCCGAGCTACTATTACGACTGGGAAGGCGATGAAGAATTCGTGACCGAGGATCTGGGTCCCGGTGAATGCGCCGGCGGCGCCTTGGAGATGATCGACAACCGCATCCTTGAGGCCGAGCAGGAGCTGTACCAGGCCCGGCTGCTGGCCGACAAGCACCAATACTCCGTGGCGGTGAACAAAGCCTACCGGGCGGTGCTGGCCGGGGCGAAAGCGTTGCTGGTGACCGAAGGGATTGACCCCGCCACCGATGCAGAGACCTTTTTGGAATTCGAGCGGCGACTGACGGAGACCGGCGTTGTGCCGGGTTCGTACCGGAATCTCGGCGCCCAGATCGGGGACCTGGGTCCCAAAGAGACCACCCCGGAGTTTGCAGGCGGCAAGATCGACTTCGCACGGGGGTTCGTGGAGGCCTGCAAGGCCGCGACCGAGCAGATGGGCAAGGACCTCAAGCTCGCCGCGGCCGAGGGCGCAGAGCGCGGGACACCAAGCGATCAGCCGCGCGCCGGTTTAACCACCCCGCGCGCCGCTGAACCTACCGACACGCCGGTGCTCGACCTCCGCGGCGTGATGTGTCCGCTGAACTACGTCAAAACGAAGCTCAAGCTGGAGATGATGGACGCGGGGCAGTACCTCGAGGTATGGCTCGATGCGGGCGAGCCGATCAAGAACGTCCCGATGAGCCTGCGGAATGACGGCCACAAGATCCTGGCGGAGGAGCCGCTGGAACCGGAGGCGGCGCACTATAAGCTACTGGTTGAAAAAGTCGAGGGATAAGCAGCGCGGGCGCATGCTGAGGAATACAGGTGACCGAAGACGTTAAGGCACAGAGCCAGCCGTTGGAGGAAGAGCTGAAGGCGGTCGGCGACGCGTTTGACACGCAACCGCCGGAGGCGGTGTTGCGGTACGCCCTGAAGCGGTATTTCCCGGGGATCGTGCTGGCGTGCAGCTTCGGCGCGGAAGATGTGGTGCTCGTGGATATGATCCACCGGATCAATCCGCGGACGCCGTTGTTTTATCTGGACACTGACTTTCTCTTTCCTGAAACCTACGGCGTCCGGGACCGGATCGTGGCCAAGTACGGCCTCCAGCCCTCGCAGGTCATCCAGGTGAAATCCCAACTCACCCCGGAACAGCAGGCAGCGCAATACGGGGAAGCGCTGTGGCTGCGTGACCCCGATCGCTGCTGCCAGTTGCGCAAAGTGGAACCGCTGACGCGCGTCCTGAGCGGCTATTCGGCCTGGATCACCGGTATCCGGAGGGAGCAGGCCCCGACACGGGCCCACGCGCGCGTGATCGAATGGGATACGAAGTTCCGGTTGGTCAAGGTGAATCCACTGGCCGCCTGGAAGACGGCGGACGTCTGGACCTATATCAGGGCCAACGATGTCCCATACAACCCCCTGCATGACCAGCAGTACCCCAGCATCGGTTGCACTCACTGCACTGCACCGGTGTTCCCGGGCGAAGACGCTCGGTCGGGCCGGTGGAAGAACTTCGCCAAGACCGAGTGCGGCCTCCACAATAAGACGTGAAGCGTGATGCGTGATGAGTTCATCACAGATACCTGTTAGGCATGACGCATCACTATCACAGTTGGGAGACTGACCGTGAAGAAGCTGGCGATGATCGTGACCCGAGGTGCCTACAACAACCTGCTGCAAGCCTGCGAACTGGCCAGGATTGCCGTCGCATCCGGCGTCCAGGTTAGCATCCTGTTCTGTGACGAAGCGGCCGCCAAGCTGACCGTCGACAAGATCAAGGAGCTGACGTTTTCTGAGGCGTACCGTGGCCGCGAGTCGAAGGTCCGCGAGATGCTGCGCGAACGTAAACAGAACGACCTGGCGGCAATCCTGCGAGAGATCAAGGAGAAGGGCGACGCCAAATTCTCCATCTGCCGGAGCTCGATGGAGTATTTCGAGCTGCAGGTGGAGCATCTGATTCCCGAACTGGACGAAGTCCAAGCGGCCGAAGCGTTCTGGAAGGAAGAAGTCGCGCAAGCCGACCACGTGCTGACGTTCTGATTCATCGTAAGGCGTGAGGCGTAAGGCGTGAGGGGTGAGGAGGAAATGCAGAGGTTCATTGCCAAGATCGGCAAAGGGCCGAAAGCCTCCAAGGACCTGACCTGGGAAGAGGCGAAGCAGGCCATGCGCCTCTTGATCGAAGGGCAAGCGACGCCCGTGCAGGTGGGTGGGTTCCTGATGGCCATGCGAATCAAGATGGAATCGGTCAGCGAGCTGGCGGCGTTCACCGCAACGGCTCGGGAGTACGTGGCGCCCGTGCCGGCTGCGCCGTCGCCCGCACTGGTGGATCTGCCCGCGTATGCCGGAAAGCAGGAGACATTCCATGCCGCTGTCGCCGCGGCCATCGTCGCAGCAGCGGGCGGCGCGTTCATCCTGATGCACGGCTACGAGGCGGCACCGGCACGAGCAGGAATCTCCGCCGTGTTGGCCACCCTCGGCGTTCCGGTCGATCGAGAGCCAAGACGCGTGGCCGAGGATCTGGCGGCCAAGGGCTTCGCCTATTTGGACATTGCGCTGTATCACCCCCCGATCGCCCGTTTCCTCGACCTCCGACAGGAGCTTGGCGTCCGCACCTTGTTTCACCCCGTCGCCCGCATGCTCAATCCAGCCCGGGCGGCCTCCCAGGTGATCGGCATCTCCCATCCGCCGTATTTCGACAAGGTGACCGAGGCGCTCAGGATACTTGGCTGCCAACGGGCTCTGGTGCTGCGCGGGGTGGAAGGAGATCCGGAGCTGTCCATCTCCTCCGTGACCAAGGTTCTAGAGATTCGCGACGATCGGCTCCTGCCGCTCTCGCTGCACCCCAAAGATGTCGGGCTCACCTCCGGCTCCTTCCAGAGCATGGCCGGGTTTCCCCCGAGCCAGGCAGACCAGGAGGCGGCGCTGCTGCGGCGCATCATCACCAACGAGTTCCAGGGCAGCCAGCGCGATTGGGTCGTCTTGAACGCCGCGATGCTCCTGTATGCAGCCGGCAAGGCCCTCTCGATCTCGGCGGCGGTGCCGGGGGCCCAGCGCCTGTTGGAGTCGGGGGCGGCCGCCCGGAAACTGTCGGAGCTCACGGCCACATCGATCACATCAGGGGTCTCAGCGGCATGAAGCATCTCCGGCAGCTCGAAGACCAGAGCATCTATATCCTTCGCGAGGCCTACAAGCATTTCGATCACCTCGCCATGCTGTGGTCCATGGGGAAGGACTCGACCGTCCTGCTCTGGCTCGCCCGCAAGGCCTTCCTCGGCCACGTGCCGTTTCCACTGATCCACATCGACACGAGTTACAAGATTCCGGCCATGATCGAATACCGCGATCGGCTCGCCCGGGAATGGCGGCTGAATCTGGTGATCGGCCAGAACAAGGAGGCGCTCGCCAACGGCATGAACCATACCCTCGGCCGCACCGTCTGCTGCACCGCGCTGAAGACCAACGCCATGAAGCAGGTGCTGGATGAAAAAGGCTATACCGGGATCATCCTCGGGGTCAGGGCCGACGAGGAAGGAACGCGCGCGAAGGAACGGTACTTCTCGCCCCGCGACAAGAACAACGAATGGGATTTCCGGGACCAGCCGCCTGAACTGTGGGACCAGTTCAAGACGGCTTTCCCGGCCGGCACGCATATTCGCATCCATCCGTTGCTGGACTGGACCGAGATCAACATCTGGGAGTACATCAAGCTCGAGGGCATCCCGTTCATGGATCTGTACCTGGACCGGGGAGACGGCACGCGGTACCGGAGCCTCGGATGCGCCCCGTGCACCTTCCCGATCCGGTCCACCGCAAAGACCGTGGACGATATCATCGAGGAGCTGCGGCAAACCACCGTCGCCGAGCGGGCAGGGCGCGCGCAGGACGAAGGACGCGGAATGGAGCTGCTCCGCAAAGACGGGTACATGTAGTCCATGCCGACCGTGCCGACTCCCCTGCTCAGATCCATTCATCCCACGCAGCCGAAGGACCATCTCAATATTGTGCTGGTCGGGCACGTGGATCACGGCAAGTCGACCCTGCTCGGGCGGCTGTACGCCGATACAGGCTCGTTGGCCAGCGGGAAGCTCGAGCGAGTTCAGGCCATCTGCCGCCAGCAGGGAAAACAGTTCGAATACGCGTTCTTGTTCGATGCCTTCCTGGAAGAACAGGAGCAAGGCATCACGATCGACACCGCCCGGACCTTTTTCTCCTGGAACAACCGTCAGTACATCATCATCGATGCGCCGGGCCACAAGGAATTTCTCAAGAACATGATCTCCGGGGCCGCCCGCGCCGACGCGGCCCTGCTGGTGATCGACGCCCTGGAAGGCGTCAGGGAACAGTCCAAGAAGCACGGCTACCTCTTGTCCCTGCTCGGGGTCAAGCAGGTGGCGGTGGTGGTGAACAAGATGGACCTCGTGGGCTACCGCCAGGAGGTCTTCGACGCCATCGAACGGGAATACCGCGACTTCCTGGGACGGCTGAAAGTGAACCCGGAGCGAGTGATCCCGGTCAGCGCCAAAGAGGGCGACAACATCGTCCGGCTCAGCGACTCGATGCCGTGGTACCGCGGCCCCACGGTGCTGGACACGCTGGGATGCTTCAAGCGGGCGGTCGGAGGAGCAGAGGAAGCTCTTCGGTTCCCGGTCCAGGACGTGTACAAGTTCGACGCCCGCCGGATCGTGGCCGGGCGGCTCTCGGCCGGCCGGCTGAGAGTGGGCGACAAGCTCGTGTTTTCGCCGTCGAACAAGACCGTCAACATCAAGACGATCGAGGCGTTCAACATGGAGCCGACGCCGACGGAGGCCCAGGCCGGCCAGTCCATCGGGATCACCCTGGACGAGCAGATCTTCATCGAGCGCGGAGAGATCGCCTCCCATGAGGATGCCCTCCCGCTGGTGTCCACGGCGTTCAAGGCCAATCTCTTCTGGTTGGGACGGCGCCCTCTGGAGCGAGGCCGCAAGTATCTGCTCCGGCTCGCCACGCGAGAGGTGGAGTGCGAAGTGGCCATCCTCCACCGGACCGTGGATGCCGCGGAGCTGGAGGAACGACCCAATCGCCACACGGTGGGGCGCAATGAGGTGGCGGAAGTCACGTTTCGCACGAAATCGCCGATTGCCTTCGACTTGTACGACGCCTCCCCCGTGACGGGGCGATTCGTCGTGGTGGACGACTACGACATCGCCGGCGGCGGGGTGGTCACCGAACTCGTGCACGACGAGCTGGAAATTCTCAGGAACGAGGCGCGGCGGCGGGACTTCGCCTGGGTCAAGGGAGAGGTGCAGTTAGAGGATCGGGCGCAGCAATACGGCCACCGCGCCGCGATGGTGCTGTTTACCGGGGCAGCCCATACCGGCAAATCATTTTTGGCCAGAAAGCTGGAGGCGCTGCTCGTCGCCGAAGGTCGCCACGCGTATCTGCTGGATGGCGAAAACCTCAGACGGGGACTGGATGCCGACCTCGCGGAGCCGGACGCGGCCGAGATAGTGCGGCGGTTCGGGGAAGTCGCTCGTCTGCTGATCGATACGGGCATGATCGTGGTGTCCACCACCAACGCCCTCGGCCTGGCCGACCATCAGGCCATCCGGACATTGGTTCACCCCGCCCCGCTCATTGCGGTGCACATGAGCAAGGCCGAGGAGCCGCTTCCCTCGAACACGGACCTCGCGTTCGCCGGTCCGAAGGATTTCGACGAAGCGGCTCGCCGGATCCTTGAGGAGTTGAAGCGTCGAGGTGTGCTGGCGAGGGCGATCGGCAGTAAGCCGACGTTCCAATACTCCATTTGAAGCGCCAGAGGTCGGTTTGACCGGCCCCAAAACGCTGTGCTACGTTCTGCCTACAAAATAGGCAATAGACTATGGGCCATAGGCGATAGGCAGACGAAAGAAGCAATTCGGCTCCATTGCCCATAGCCTATAGCCCATCGCCATCGTGCAATATGGTTGAAAAAGACTTAAAAGCGATCCTGGGCAGGCTGCAATACACCGACGACGCCAAGGTGGTCCAGCAGATCACCGAGCAGATGCGCCAGGTCAAGGACCGCATGGTCGGCATCCGGCACAAGCTGGTGGTGATGAGCGGCAAAGGCGGCGTGGGGAAAAGCATGACCACGGTAAACCTCGCGCTGGCGTTCGCCCGGCTTGGGTATCGTGTGGGGCTGCTCGATGTGGACCTCAATGGCCCGTGCGTGCCTCGCATGCTCGGGATGCGCGGACAATCCTTGACGTTGACTCCCAACGGCGCGGTGCCGCCGATAGGACCGCTGGGCATCAAGGTCGGATCCATGGACTTTTTCCTCCAGGAGGCCTCGCCGGTTCGCTGGAAGGGGCCGATGGATCTCAGCCCGGTCTGGCTGGGAGTCATGGAAATGAACGTGATCCGGGAATTCCTCGCGGACATCATCTGGGGAGAGCTCGATTACCTCCTGACCGATCTACCCCCGGGAGCGGCTGCGGACAAG
>CAYZKG010000003.1:21639-45239 GCA_964478915.1 uncultured Nitrospira sp. | reverse complement strand
CGGCGACAGCTCGCGCACCAAGGGCAGAAACTTGGTGTAGAAGCTCTTGGTCACTTCATAGAAGCCCTGCCAGTGGACGAAGTCAGCCGCCACCTTGGAGAGCCCGTGACGCGCCCGCCGCCCCTCATGGTGCCACAGCTCATAGAACACCCATTCGATCTTTTCATCGTACGGCGTCGGCGTGATCTTCTTCATGGCCAGCAGCTTATCCATCGCCGCTTTCGCCGGCTTGCCGAATTTCTCGTTGTACAGCGTGATCCCCTGGTCCATCTGCGTGAAGAATCGGTCCACAATCTGCTCGCTGTGACACGCGGAACAGACCTGCCTCATGGCCTTCCGCCGGACCTCGTAATTCTCCAGCCGCGTGGAGATGACAGGACGAAGTGTCCACGTGATGCGATCGCCCACGTCGTGGGTCACTTCCTGCACCGTGGTCGCGCTCATATGGCAGGTGGCGCAGGTGGGATAGAGATAATCTTTCCCGGGATGCCACTTCTCCGCCGGCTCGGCCAGCTTCATTTTCTCCTTGTTCGCAGTAAACAGAACTCCGTGCTTGGACTCCAGATAAGCCTCGATCTGAGGATGATCCGGCCCCATGTGGCACCGGCCGCAATTCTCCGGCTGCCGCGCCTGAGCGATGGAGAAACTGTGTCGCGCATGGCAGGCGGCGCAGGTGCCCTTGGAGCCGTCCGGATTCACCCGGCCAATGCCGGAATTCGGCCAGGTGGCCGGGTGGAGCTTTCCGTTCTCCATCACCTTGATGATGCTTCCATGACAGCCGGCACAGCCCGTCGTGACGATCTCCGGTCCCTCCACCACGTTGCCAAGGAAATTATCGAGGGAGCCGGTGAACTGCGCACCCTTGGCGTGATGCGACTTCCCGAATTCCTTCGCCTCCTTGTCGTGGCACCGCATGCAGTCTTTCGGCGTGACCAGCGTGGAGACCACGCTTCCGTAGTGCTCGTAGGCGTCCGGATCCTCCTTCTCCGCGCGATGGCATTCGATGCAGCCGATTCCCTTGGGCGCATGGCGACTGTATTTCCAGTCGTTGATCCCGCCGACCGAGATGTCCTTGGCTATGTGGCAGTCGATGCATTTTTTGTTGTCTGCGGAAATGAAGGGGCGCAGCCCCCCACCTCGCCGTTCCTCCACCTGGACATAGCCCACGCCGGTGAGTGCCAGAAACAAGACCAGGCACAACCCCCCGATCATGTAGCGGGTGAAATTCAGCTTCCCATTGGTGTGAGACTCAGGCTGTTCTGCGCTGGGCTCCAGCTCGTGCTCCATTCGTCCTCCTCATCTTTCGTAAGACGTAAAACTGAGATGTAAGACGAGAACTCCTTCTTCGCGCTCTAACGTCTCACGTCCCACGATCTGATCACATGCGCGTATCCAAGACCATCAGCACGGCAACGAGCCCGACGGCCAGAGCACCGACTGCCGCATTGATCGCCACCATGGGCCACCCGCGTTCCGACAGGATCCGATCCACGAAGGGATACACCACGAACAGCGCCGCGCCGCCCAACAAGCTCCAGAGAGCCAGCGGGCCGGGGAGCAGCGTGATCCACATGTACGGAGCCGAGAAGTACCAGGGCGGTGACACGTCGGCGGCGACTTCCTGAGGATTGGCGGGCGCGCCCACGGCTGGCGGAAAGATCATGACCACATCCACGATCAGGACCAGCAGCCCGACCGCGATCGCGCCCATTTTCAGGGTGTGCTCGGGATAGAAGGAGTGCGCGGCTCGACTGCCCTTCACGTCGGCGAACCCGATCAGCCGGACGATCACCACATGACCGACGACGAGCGCGCCCAAGAGGATGGGGAGCAGCTTGGTGTGCAGATCGTACAGCCGCAACAGCGTCCCCGCGGAGACTTCTTCGCCGCCCCGCAAGAGATACATCAGAGGCGTTCCCACGACAGGGAGCCCCCCGAGCATACTGGTGACCACCGTCATGCCCCAGTACGACACGTTGTCATAGACCAGCGAGTACCCGGTGAACCCCATGGCGAACGTCACGAACAGCACGACCGACCCGGACACCCATTTCAGCTCTCCCCCCGCCGCATAGGCCCTGGTCAGAAACACCCGGATCACGTGGAACAGCAGGAACAGGATCATGAGGTCCACCGAGACCTTGTGGACACCTCGGATGAACCATCCCAAATAGACCTCGTAGGTGATGTGCTCCACGCTCTCATAGGCTTTTTCGGGCGACGGCACGTAATAGAAGGTGAGGAGCAACCCGGTGATGACCAACAGTCCGAACAAGGTCAGCGGAATGGCCCCCAGCGTGTATGGCCACCAATCGAGATGCTCCGGGAGATCTTTCTGGATGTAGTCAATCCACGATCTGGTCTCTTGTGGCGCCTCGATCCGCTGTGGCTCACCCTCAGCTTCCGTGAGGCGTGAGGCGTGAGGAGTGAGGGGGAACTCAAGCATTCTTCAGCACCTTACGCGTTATCTTGCCCATAGCCCAGTGCCCCATGCCTCAGCCCATCGACAGATTGACATAGAATTGCCCGCCCCTGGCCACGACCTCGTACCGGTCAAGGGGACGCGGCGGCGGTCCCGCGATATTGCGACCGGTCTTGTCGAACACTCCCTGGTGGCAGGGACACACGAATTGTTCCTGCTCCTTATTCCAGGACACGAGACATCCGAGATCGGTGCACCGACGGGAAAACGCGACGACCGCCTCATCGGTCCTCAGCACCATGATCTTGTGCCCACCCAGATCCATCGCCCGCACCTCTCCGACCGGCAGTTGAGCATCGCTCCCGATCAACACCGCCTCGACACGGTTCCGGGAAGTGCTCGGCATCAGGAACTGGAAGAACCGCACGGCCAGCGTTCCCATCCCGAACAGCAAGCCGAAGCCCATCACCGCCTGGCTGAGAAACCGCCGGCGCCCGACATCATCGTGGATAATCGCCATCCTTACCCCTCGCGCCTCACGCCTAACGCCTTATTGGTAGGCCCGTTCGCCGTGTTGCGTCAGGTCCAGGCCGACGATCTCGGATTCCTCATCCACACGCGGTGACAAGACCGACTCCAGGCCCTTGAACAGCAACACCGTCGCGGTCCCGACGAAGATCCATACTCCGAGAACAGCGGCGAGCTGGGCCGCAAATTGATAGGGATAACCGTAGAAGAGCCCGTCGCTCCCTTCAGGATTCACGGCGGTTGACGCAAACAGTCCCGTGGCGATCATGCCCCAGGTTCCCCCCACACCGTGCATGCCGAAGACGTCGAGCGAATCGTCATAGCCGAGGATCGGCTTCACGAAATTGACCACCATGTAACAGAGGACGCCAGCCCCCGAGCCGATCACCATCGCCGAGAGCGGACCGACGTAGCCCGCCGCCGGAGAGATGGCCACCAAGCCGGCAATGGCTCCGCTCACGCTTCCCAGCATGGTAGGCTTGTCCCGCTGCAGCCATTCCGCGGCCGTCCACGCCATCGCTGCAGCCGCCGCCGCCACCTGGATCGCCACAACCGCGCCGGTGGCGACCGTGATCGGTGCCCGCCCCATTCCCGCGGAGAACCCGAACCAACCCACGCAGATGAACGAAGCTCCGCAAAACGAGAGAGGAAGGTGATTCGGCATCATCTCGGTCCGCCCGTATCCTTGACGCGGGCCGACCAGTACGGCCAGCGCCAGCGCGGTCACGCCGGCGCTGATGTGAATAACCGCGCCGCCGGCAAAGTCCAATGCCCCAAGGTTGGTCAACCATCCCCCATCCCACAGCCACTGGACCACGGTGCTATAGACGAAGGCGACCCACAGCAGGCCAAAGATCAGGAAAAAAGCGATCCGCATGCGCTCCACCAGCGCCCCGGCGACCAAGGCCAAGGCCAGGGCGCAGGCAATGGAGTGGTGCATCAGCACGGGAGATTGCCCTTCTTGGGCGGGGTTGCCGGTCCACACCCCGAGGCCGATTGGAAGCACCTCGCTCAACACCGGCCACTCCACGGAGGCCAGGACCAAGGCGAGCAGTGGAAGCGCCATGGTGTTCAGGACGTTCTTTTTCCGAACCATACCGCCGTAAAACAGCGCGACGCCCGGCAGGGTCAACAGCAGCAACGTGGTGGAAATCAGCAGCCAGGCAGTCTGGTTCATGGTGTAACTCCAGGGATTCTGCGGGGAAGGGAGCAAGACAGGTGCCATGCTCCAACCGCTTAAAGGGCCGATTTCATCAGGTTTTCAGGTCCGTAGAAGGCACGGACCCTACAAGATTGTTGGGGGCGCGACAAAAATGCGCGGATGGCGGGCACGGGGCGAGAGGCTGCGTTCCCTCCCCCGGAAACAGTCAGTGGCTGGCGGGCGCTGGGGACCAGCCTTCGTCGTTGGAGTACGGCAGGGCCTTGCCGTCGAAGATGACGCGCATGCGCTTTTCGCCGCGGCTGCCCTTTGCTTCCTCGACATGGACCACGAAGTCAATCGCCGACATGATGGCGCCGCCGCTTTATACGCGATCTCCAGCGTCGCCTTCCGCTTGTGATAGCTCTGATGCGCGATCATGTCCACCACGCTGCTTTCGATCTCCGCCCAGGCAGGGCCAACCAACCACAGGATACCCATCAAGACCAACATGACCCTCGGTGTCATCCGCCTCATGACTCACCTCCTGGCTGGGAACAAAAGAAAGGCGTCCTCTTCGCCCCACGGCGACCGAGGACGCCATTGTCTCGGGCAAGATGCGAGTGCCTCGCTAACACCGCGGGCAGCGGTTGTCACGCCTCTCTGTGTACGTTCCGGGTCGAGGCTCAGGCGGGTTGCCCCATCGAGGGCGGTACGAGATGGAATTTCCTCATTTTGTAGGCCACTTGCCGGGGAGTCAGGCCGAGCGCGCGAGCGGCCTTGGCCTGGACCCATCCTGTCCGCTCCAGTGCATCGAGTAGGCGGCGGCGCTCGATCTCCTGCAGGCTGTCCGCGAGGCGCTCTGGTCGCAGGGTCAGCCCCGCGAGCAGACCCGCTTCGGAGCGCGTCGTGGCGGTCACCTGCTTCATATCGGAAAAATACGCTCTCAGCGACGGAGGGATAGCGGTGAAGGTCACATGCTCCTGCTCGGCCAAGACGACCAAGCGTTCGACGCAATTTTGAAGCTCCCGGACATTCCCTGGCCAGTGATACCGCCCCATCAGCGTCAGCAGCTCGGCGCTGAGCGTGACACCACGCCGGTTCTCCCGGTTGGATCGGGCCAGGAAATGCTCGATCAAGAGCTGGATGTCGCTCTGTCTGTCGCGGAGGGGAGGGAGAGTGATGGGAACGACATTCAGCCGGTAATAGAGGTCCTCGCGGAAGGTTCCGGCCCGGACCATGGCCTCGAGGTCCCGGTGCGTCGCGGCAATGACCCGCACATCCACCGAAAGCATGCGGGTGCCGCCAACCCGCTCGAAACATTTCTCCTGGAGCACGCGAAGCAGCTTGACCTGGATGGTGAAGGGGATGTCTCCAACCTCGTCTAAAAACAAGGTTCCACCGTCAGCCAGCTCGAATCGCCCTTTGCGCATCTCGACGGCGCCGGTGAAGGCGCCTCGCTCATGTCCGAACAACTCGCTTTCCAGGAGCGTCTCGGTGACCGCGGCACAGTGCAGCCGCACAAACGGTCCCCTGGCTCGAGGCCCCTCCATGTGAATCGCCTTTGCCACCAGCTCCTTGCCGGTCCCGCTCTCCCCGCGCAACAGCACCGTCGCCGAGCTGTGACTGACCCGTCGGATCGCCTCATAGACCAACTGCATCGCCTCGCTGTCGCCCACCAGGGCAGGAGAGGGCCGTTGCGGTTCTCCCCCGGCATCCCGCTCTCGAATCGTCTGCAGCCGCTGCCGGACCAAGGCCAGGGCATGGGCCAGGCGTTCTTGCGGCGGCCCCGAGCCGGTCAGGACGGAGGCAATCGCTTCAAGAGCGGCGCATTCCTCGGTGCCCCTGTCTTCTGTGAGATCCACCACGCTCATCTTTGCCACGCAGGCCCAGGGCCAATGCAAAGGCGCCAGTGCGGTCCTGGGAAGGCCCTCCGGCGAGGACCACGACCGCCAACTGGCGCCTTTGCCAGTTTGGCCCGTTGCATTGACCCGTTGCATTCGACCCAGTGGAGACCCGTTGCAATGGAAGAGCAACGGGTCCCCGAAAGCGCAATGGGTTCCCCGGCAACAGGCACCCCGCGCAACGGGCACCCCGCCTGACCTCGTTGTCAGGCCACACGCTTATGGGGCTATGGGCTATCGGCAATGGGCCATGGGAAATACCCCCTCGCAGCCCTCTTGCCTCTTGCCTATAGCCAATTGCCTATTGCCTGTTTCCTACACGTCGAAGTACATGAAGAACTCGTAGGGATGCGGGCGGAGACGGAGTTGATCTATCTCCCGACCGCGCTTGTACGAAAGCCAGGTCTCGATCAGATCCTCACTGAACACGCCTCCCTTGAGGAGGAACTGGTGATCCTTTTCCAGGTTGCGGACGGCCTCATCCAGGCTGCCCGGCATCGTCGGGATTCTGGCGGCCTCTCGCGGTTCCAGATCGTACAGGTCTTTGTCCATCGGCTCTCCGGGATCGATCTTGTTCTCGATCCCGTCGAGTCCCGCCATCAACATGGCCGAAAAGGCCAGATACGGGTTGCAGGCCGGATCAGGGAACCGTACCTCGATGCGCTTTGCCTTGGGGCTGGGCGAGTACATCGGAATGCGAATCCCGGCTGACCGGTTGCGGCTGGAATAGGCGAGCAGCACCGGCGCCTCGAATCCCGGGGTGAGCCGCTTGTAGGAATTGGTCGTCGGATTGGTCAACGCCGCCAGAGCCAGAGCGTGCTTCAAGATGCCGCCGATGTAGTAGAGACAGAGCTGGGACACGCCCGCATACTCTTTTCCGGCAAACAGCGGCTTGCCCTCTTTCCAGATGCTCTGATGGGTGTGCATGCCCGAGCCGTTATCGCCGAAGATCGGTTTCGGCATGAACGTGACGCATTTCTGGTGCCGACGCGCCACGTTCTTGACGATATACTTGTACATCATCATTTTGTCCGCCATCTTCACCAGGGAGTCGAAGCGTAAATCGATCTCGGCCTGGCCGGCGGTCGCCACCTCATGGTGTTGCTTCTCGACCGGTATCCCGACCTTCTGCATCTCCAGAATCATCTCGCTGCGGATGTCCTGCTGGGTGTCGGTCGGCGCCACCGGGAAGTAGCCTTCTTTGTGCCGCGGCTTGGAGCCCAGGTTCGCGCCGTCCTTCCCGGCATTCCAGATCCCTTCCTCGGAGTCGATGAAGTAATAGCCGCTGTGGCTGTCCTGGTCGTAGCGGGCCTGATCGAAAATGAAGAATTCGGCCTCGGGACCCCAGTAGGAAATGTCCCCGATCCGGGTGCTTTTGAGATACCGCTCCGCCTTCAGAGCGATGTTCCGTGGATCCCGATCGTAGTTCTCCCGCGTAATGGGATCCACGACGTTGCAGATCAGGCTCAGGGTCGGGACCGCCGTAAACGGATCGAGACAGGCGCTGTCCGGGTCCGGCACCGTCAGCATGTCGCTGTTGTGAATGGCCTTCCACCCGCGGATGGACGAGCCGTCAAAGCCCAGGCCGTCTTTGAAGGTTGCCTCGTTCAGCTCCTCGATCGGAGTCGAGAAGTGCTGCCACGTCCCCAGGAGATCCACAAACTTGACATCGACCACCTCTACCTTGTGCTTCTTGGCAAACTCCAGTACTTCGCGCGGAGTCATTCCGAACCTCCTTTCATACCTCTCCGAGTAAAATCATGAGATGGATGACACACCCTGCCGTTCACCGACCGGCTTCTCCAGAAACCGGTCAATTTCCTCCTTGATGATCGCGCGAATCGTCTCCAGGCGACCCGCGCTCTCCACTTTTTCACCCGAGACGTCCGTGACGTAGAACACGTCCACCACCTGATCGAGCCGGGTCGAGATGCGGGCGGCGTGAACCGAGAGACCGAGATCGAAGATCGCTCGGGTGATCACGTACAGTAATCCCAGCCGATCATCGGCGAACACGTCGATGATCGTGTATCGGTCCGAGGTCTCGTTGTCCGCTTGGACCTCGGTGGGCTGCCGCCCGGTGAGCACCCGGGGCCCTGAGGGCAGTCGGCTGGTCCGGCTGACCAGGTGTTCGACGGCTTCCTCCCCTTTCAAGACACGGATGATGGTCCGCGCGATGCTGTCCCGGCGGTCTGCCGGCGGCATGCCGGCATGATCCTGGTCCACGACCTGAAAGGTGTCGACGACGACGCCGTCGTGTCTGGTGATGATCTGGGCATCCAGGATCTGCAGGCCTTGAGACGCCATCACCCCGGCGATCTTGGAGAAGATGCCCGGAATCAGATCATTGAACGTGACCACCGTGTATTCACACGTGCCCAGCGTCTCGTTGAACTCGTCCTGCACCAGCACCTCGCCCCGCTGGAGCCGCCTGATCGCCGCCAGGTGCGATGCGATCCTGGCGGGGCTCGTACCGTACACATACCGGAGAGGAAACTGGTCGAGCTGCTCTCGAATCCAGTCCACCCGGAACCCCGACTCGTCCGCCTTCGCCCTGCGCGCCTGCCGCGCGGCTTCGCGGGCGATCTCTTTCGCAACGCGATTCAAGCGCTCGGCACCGAACATCGTCTCCCCTTCGCCCGACAGCTCCGGCAGCGCTCGCAGGTAGAGCTCGATCAGCAAGGACTCCTTCCACTTGGTCAGCATCCCGGGGCCGACCGCGGCGATATCGGCGGCGGTCAGCACCAGCATTTTCCGGAGCACCTCGGGAGTGGCGACCGCCCGCGCAAAGGTCAGCACCACTTTTTCATCGTACGGGTCCCGTCGAAACGCCGTGTGCGCCATAAGGAGATGCTGATGCACCAGAAACACCAGCGTCCTGGTCTCCTGCTCATCGAACGCCAGGCCCACGGCAGTCTCTTCCGCGATGGCCTTGCCGACCTCGCTGTGGTCCTCTTCGCGGCCTTTCCCCAGATCGTGCAACAAGACCGCCAGATGCAAGATGTCCTTGCGGCCGATCTCCCGGTAGACTTCGCCGAGAATGCCGTGATCTCCCGACAGCGCCTCGGCCTTGGCCACCGCCAACAGGCTGTGCTCGTCCACGGTGTATTTGTGGTACTGATTGAACTGCATCAGGCCGCGGACCGTCGCAAAGACCGGGATCAACTTCTCCAGCACGTGCGCCCGGTGCATGGCCTCCAGCGTGCCGGCGACCGAACCGGGCCCGGACAGGAGCTTGCGGAAAATCCTCCCGGCCAGAGGCGTCCGGAAAGCCCCGTTGGACATGCCGTCCACATGCCGGTGGATCTCGTCCAACAGCTCGGTCTCGATCGGCAGGGCCTTGCTCTGGGACAGATCAAACAGCCGGAGCAGCAAGTCGGGGTTGTCGAGCACACGGGTCCGGTGTTCCGGCGGGACGGTCAGCCGCGAGCCCGTCACGACAAAATGCCCGTCGATTCGCCGGGCCGGCCACAGGCGGCCGAGCCGCCTGAACACGGGAACGCTCCGGCACCGGTCCACAAAGCGGACACACCGCTCATGGAGCTCCATGGTATGCCGGTAATACTGCTGCATGAACTGCTCCACCGCGAGCAGATGGGGTTGATCCTGGAATCCGAAACGCTCCGCCAGCCAGACCTGCTCGTCGAAGGACAGGATCTCCTGAGCCATGCCGGCATGAACGTGCAGGAGCGCGCGCACCCGCCATAAAAACTCGCGAGCATCCAGCAGCGCCTGAAGATCCTGACGGGACAGAACCCCCCGGTCGGCGAGTTCCTGAAGGGTGGCCGCCTGATGCCGGGCCATCCCCGCCCACTGCAAGACATGCAGGTCCCGCAGGCCGCCTTTGCTCTTCTTGACGTTGGGTTCCAGCAGGTAGATGGTCTCCCCGAACTTCTCGTCCTCCCGCCGGCGCCCCCCCATCTTCTGCCCGATGAACCGGTCGGTCCCTCGCGCCACCACCCGACTGAAATACCGGTGGCGGAATTCCTGGAAGAGCCGGGAGTTCCCGGCCAGGAATCGTGACTCCAACATGGAAGTCCGGACGGTCAGATCGTCGGCAGCCAGCCGGATACAATCCGATATGGTCCGGACGCTATGGCCGACTTGAAAGCCCAAGTCCCACAAGTGATGCAGGACATCGCGCGACAGCGCCTGCGCGGCGGCCTCGGACTCCGAGGGGTAGAGGAACATCACGTCGATATCGGAATAGGGCGCCAGCTCCCGCCGCCCATAGCCGCCCAGCGCGACCAGGCAACACTGCTCCGCCCCGGTCCCGCAGTTCTCCCCGCTGACCCGCCGCACAGCGCTGCGGTACCGGTCCAAAATCAGCCGGTCAACCAGCTCCGTCCGGGCGGTGACCGTTTCGGCGCCGGAAGCCCCGTTCAACAGCCGTTGTCCTAGGGTCTTTCGATGTTGCGCGAGCGTGGCGGCAGCGACTCCCGTCTCCGGGTCGTTGGGTAACACCGCACCCCCCTCGCCGTTCAGCACGAAACTCACAGTGCGCTTTCCCCTGTCTCCCCGGTGCGGATGCGAATTGCGGCGCTGAGGTCGCGGACAAAAATCTTACCGTCCCCGATGCTGCCGGTTTTCGCGCTTCTCGTGATCGTCTCGATCACCCGCTGAACCTGGCTGTCCTGCACCGCGACCTCGATCTTGACCTTCGGGACAAACTCGATGTTGTACTCCGTGCCACGGTATGTCTCCTTGTGCCCCTTCTGACGGCCGAACCCTTTGACTTCCGTCACCGTCATGCCTTGAACACCGATCTCGATCAGGGCGTCCTTCACCTCATCGAGTTTGAACGGCTTGATGACCGCTTCGATCAGCTTCATATCCGCTCCCCTTGCCTCACATCGTTTATGAGTATGCCCGCTCGTTGTGTTGGCTGAGGTCCAAGCCGATGGCCTCCTCGTCGGCAGATACTCTCAGGCCCACCGCCGCATCCACGAACTTGAGGATGACGTAAGTTCCGACGAAGGTAAACAGCACCACGGCGAGGACCATCAATCCTTGGATGCCGAATTGCGAGGGATTCCCGAACAAGAGACCGTTGGCGCCATGGGGGTTGATCGCGGTGGAGGCGAAGAGCCCGGTGGCTAGAATACCCGTGATCCCCCCGACGCCGTGAATGCCGAGGACATCGAGCGAATCATCATAGCCGATCCTCGCTTTCCAGACAATGGCGAGATAGCACAGGATCGCGGCGGCCGACCCGATCAGGATGGCTGATTGAGCCCCGACGTATCCGGCGGCCGGCGTGATCGTGGAGAGGCCCACCACGGCTCCCGTCGCCACGCCCAAGACGGTGGGCTTCCCGCGATGGAGCCACTCGACCACCATCCACGCCAGGGCGGCAGTGGCGGCCGACGTGTGGGTTGCCACGATCGCCCCGATGGCGATCCCATTGGCCTGCAGCGCGCGGCCGGCGTTGAACCCGAACCACCCGAACCACAGAAGCCCTGTGCCCAAGAGCGTGAGGGGCAGATTATGCGGGGCCATGTTGACGGTCCCATAGCCACGGCGCCTGCCCAGCACCACCGCGCAGACCAGCGCACCGATCCCGGAACTGATATGCACGACCGCCCCACCGGCAAAATCCAGCGCGCCCAGTTTCTCCAACCAGCCGCCTCCCCAGATCCAATGAGCCAGCGGACAGTACACCAGCGTGGACCACAGTCCCGCGAAGAGCAGCACGGCGCTGAACCGGATGCGCTCCGCAAATGCGCCGGTGATGAGGGCCGGCGTGATGGCCGCAAACATGAGCTGAAATATCATGAACGCCTGATGCGGAATAGTCGGGCCGTATACCGGATGCGGGTCCGTCCCCACGCCGCTCAAGCCGGCCCAGTCCAATCCTCCGATCACGCCGCCCTTGTCCGGCCCGAACGCCAGGCTGTATCCCCAGAGCACCCAGATCAGGCTGACCAGGCACAGAATGATGAAGCTCTGCATGATCGTCCCGAGGACATTCTTGCTCCGCACCAGGCCGCCGTAGAACAGCGCAAGCCCGGGGGTCGCCATGGCCAGGACGATGGCTGAGGACGCCAACACCCACGCGGTGTCCCCCGTATCGATCTTCGGCTGAACCGACATCGAGACGGCTTCCTGAGCCCAGGCTTCCCCTGCCCATGCCATCAGGATGCCCAGCACACCCACCACGGGCAGCGCCCGAATCCCGTCTCGCATCATGTTCGTCATGATGTCCTCCTGTCAGTTGTCTTAGGTCGTCTGCGGCGCGCCGACGTTCTAGCGATCCATTCTCGCTAAACCATCATCTGTGCCGACGAAGCTCCGTGCCGCACTATGGTCGCGGCCCATCTATTTCCTGGTCTGGCCGCATAAAGGTCGAAGCCGTCTCTTGCCTGGTCGCTCGCTGCGCTTACACATGCTGATAGCCGTTGGTGATCGGCATGCGGCGGTCCTTACCGAAGGCTCGATGGGTAATCTTGATGCCGATCGGCGCCTGCCGCCGCTTGTACTCGCTGCGGTCCACCATGGCGATCACTCGAGCCACGGTGTCCCGGTCGAACCCCATGTCCACGATCTCTTCCGGAGCGCGATCCTCTTCCACGTATGCTTTCAAGATCGGGTCCAAGATCGCATAGGGAGGCAAGGAGTCTTCGTCTTTCTGGTTCGGCTTGAGCTCCGCCGACGGAGCCCGCTCCAGAATCCGCTTGGGAATGACGGGGGCTCCGGCCTCGCTGCACCGATTCCGGAAGCGGGCGAGATCATACACCATCGTTTTCGGCACGTCCTTGATGGCGGCGAACCCTCCGGCCATATCGCCATAGAGCGTCGCGTAGCCGACGCTCATTTCACTCTTGTTGCCCGTGGTCAGGACGAGGTAGCCGAACTTGTTCGACAGGCCCATGAGGATGTTTCCACGGATCCGCGCCTGAATGTTCTCTTCGGTCTCATCAGGACGCCGCCCTTGGAACGCCCCGGACAACATGCGGAGATAGGATTTGAATGTGGCCGTAATCGGAATGGTCCGGAGCCGGACGCCCAAGCGCCGAACCAGCTCCAGCACATCCTCGCGGCTCTCCCGGGAGGTATAGGGAGAGGGCATGAACACCCCTCGCACATGGCCCGCGCCGAGCGCATCCACGGCGATGACGGCCGTCAACGCCGAGTCGACGCCTCCGCTCAAGCCGATCACGACCTCCTTGAACCGGTTCTTCCGAACATAGTCCCGTACGCCCAGCACCAGGGCCCGGTACACCTCTTCGAGCGGATCCAATAGGGTGCTCTCGGAGGGAACCAGGCGTGCCCGACTCTTGGCCGCGGAGGAGGTCGAGATCACGATGCGCTCCACGGAAGTCCGAGCGCCCGCCCATTTCTTGCGGGACGGTCCGACCCGGGAACGGGCGACCGCCGCCACATTCAGATCGGCCACGAGGAGATCTTCCTCGAAGGCCTTCCCACGCAGGATCATCTCCCCGGCCTGATCCAGAATCAGGCTGTTGCCGTCAAAGACGAGCTCATCCTGCCCGCCCACCATGTTGGTATAGGTAACGATGGCGCCGTTCTCTCTGGCCCGCGTGGCAAGCATCTGCTCCCTGAACCGGCTCTTGCCGATGTGAAAAGGTGACGCGTTGATATTGACGATCACCTCGGCCCCGGCGGCAGCCTGTGCCCGGGTGGGACCTTCCGGAAACCAGATGTCCTCGCAGATATTCACCCCCAAGGCGGTCCCGTTCAGCACCACGATCGGAATGCGCCGACCGGGATGAAAATACCGGCTCTCATCGAAGACGCCGTAGTTCGGCAGGTACAGCTTGCAGTACGTGGTCACTAGGCGACCATCGGCGATGATGGCGGCCGAGTTGTACAGCTCATGCCGGCCTGCCGGGACCACCATGGGATGGTCGGCCGTCAGCTCGGAGATGCTGCCTTGTCCCACGTACCCCACGACGGCCGCCACGCTCCGGCACCGGCGGGCGACCTCCTGGAGGGCCCGCCGGTTGTCCTCGATGAAGCGCGGTTTGAGCAGGAGGTCCTCAGGCGGGTACCCCGTGATGGCCAGCTCAGGGAACACAGCCAGGTCAACTCTGGCCTTCCGGGCTTCCTTGAGCCAGCCCGTGATCCGCCGGACATTGCCGTCCAGATCCCCCACGGTGGGGTTCATCTGGACCATGGCGATGCGGAAGGTGCGCATGGTTAAAATGTTTTATACTCCAGCCACTTCCCGTTCAAGGCAATTTTGCACCGGGCTTCGCCCTGGCTACCGGTGACGCGCTCCATATCGATCGTAAAATCGATGGCGCTCATGATGCCGTCGCCGAACATCTCGTTGGCCATCTCGCAGAGCGCATCTCCGTACACGCCGATGACTTCGAGGAGCCGGTACTTGAACGGATCGGTGGTGTGAGGAAAGTCGGTCCGTAGAAGGCCCCGGCAAGCCGACCCCTGTCCTGTACTGAGCAATAAAAAAGGCGCCAGCACTCGAGAGCGAGACTCCACTGGAAGCTCTCTCGACCGTGCTGGCGCCCTTGCCAGACCGCGGACCGACCCCCTTATCGGCCCGCGTTCACGTGCTGACCGCACTCATCAGCCAAAAAAAATGTCCTCGGCTCCTTGCGGAGCGAGGACACCATTGTCCGTTCCCTGCTTCCGGAGACGTCGTTGTCTCCCTGCCGCGCGGACTCTATAGCATCACGGCCCGAGGGGTGTCAAGGCCTTTTTTTCCTCCGCCCGCATCTCGATCTCGCCGGCCAGCAGAATGGCCTCGGCGATCTCGCGCAGCGACTTTCTCAGATCCATGCTCTGGCGCTGCATCAGGCGAAACGCCTCCTCTTCGGAGAGCTTTTTCGATCGCATCAGGTACCCTTTCGCCCGCTCCACCAGCTTGCGGACCGCCAGGGCTTCTTGCATCTCGAAGGACTTTTCTTGAAGCGTGGCATGCTCGATCGCGATCGCGGCCTGATTGGCGATAGCCTGCATGACCTTGACCTCTTCGGGCGTGAAGGTATGGGGAACGGAGGTGTAACTGTTGATGACGCCCACGGCCTTGTCCCGGATCATCATCGGAGCCGACAGGAGCGAGCACAGCCCTTCTTTCCGGGCAATGTCGGGATACATATAGTCGCGCTCCCTGGTGACATCGGCCACGATGATCGGCCGGCGCTCTTGCACCGCCCGGCCACTGATGCTCTGCCCCACCTTGAGACTGGGTTTCCGGCGGTACTCCTCGCTCAGGCTCTGGGTGGCCACGATGCGCAGTTCGTCGCCTTGCGGATCCAACAGCATGATGGAGCAGATCTTCGAATTCATCATCTGAGCCGTCATGGTCACGATGAGGTGCAAGACATCTTCGATCAGCCGGTTGGAGGCCACGGTCTCGGATACCTGCGACAAGGTTTCTACCTGTAAGGCCTTGCGCTTCATCTCGGTGTACAGCCGGGCGTTTTCGATGGCACCGCCCACCTGGTTCGCAATCGTGGAGAGCAGCGCCAACTCATCGGGCCGGTACCGTTTCGGGCGTTTGTGCTGCACGTTGATCACTCCCACGACTTCCTTCTTCGCCATGATGGGAACCGAGACGAAGGCCTGGTAGCGATCCTCCGGCAGGTTGTGGAAGAACTTGAACCGGGGATCGTCACTGGCGTTACTCGGAATCACCACGCGGGTGCGCTCGCGGGCGACCCACCCGGTGATGCCTTCGCCCAGCCCGATGGTGATGCGTCCGATCAGTTTGGGATGCGGATTTTTCGAGGCGCGGAGGATCAGTTCTTCCCGACTGTCCGAGAGGAGGTAGAGCAGACAGGCATCCGCCTTGGTGACCTCGACGACCACATCAACGATGTGCTTGAGCACGGATTCGAGATCCAGGGTGCTGCTGATGGACTCGCTGATCCGGTGCAGCAGTTCCACTTCACGGGTCTTCTCCCGGAGTGCCTGGTCGAGGGCCTGGACCGATTGATTTCGTCTGGAAGCCATCTTCACCGCTGCCTTTGCTCAAAGAACCACCGCTTGAACGCCGCGCGATCCAGGGGCGCGATCACGACCTTGCCGATCCGCTCGGGAAAGACGCAGTAGACTCGGCTCTTGGATACTTTCTTGTCGTGCTGCATGGCGTCCCACAGCTCCGTGAACGCCACATCCGGAAGCGCATCGGGCAGGCCGGCCGATCGAACCACTGCCCGTTGCCGGGACACCACGTCTTCCGAGCACAGGCCGAGCGCGTGGGCCAGAGCCGCTTCCTGGACCATGCCGATCGCCACGGCTTCGCCATGGATCAGCCGACGGTATCGTCCGAGCGACTCCAGCGCATGGCCGACGGTGTGGCCGTAATTGAGGATACGGCGTTGATCAGATTCGTGCTCATCCGCCGACACGACCGACGCTTTTATCTGGCAGGATCGCGTGATGATCCGGACCACCGCTTCCTGCTCCATTTTTACCAACGCCTCCATGGACCGTTCGACATAAGCGAACAGCCCCTCGTCGGCGATCATGCCGTATTTGATCACTTCGGCCAGGCCGGCGACCCATTCACGGCGCGGCAGGGTCTGGAGCGACTCCGGATCGATCAGGACGAGACGGGGCTGGTGGAACGCCCCGATCAGGTTCTTGCCGACAGGATGGTTCACCCCCGTCTTTCCGCCGACACTGGAGTCCACCTGCGCCACCAGCGTGGTCGGAACTTGGATGAACGGAATGCCTCGCACATAGATCGCCGCAGCAAAGCCGGCGAGATCTCCGACCACCCCGCCGCCCAGCGCAATGAGCGCGGATCCCCGCTCGAACCGCCGTTTGGCCAGGGCATCGAGGACCGTCGAGACGTGGCGCAGCGTCTTGGCCCGTTCGCCCGTTGGGATCGTGATCGTGTGGGCCTCAAAGCCCGCGGCGCGGAGAGACCGGATGACCCTCTGACCATACAGCCGCCCCACGACGGCGTCGGTCACCAGCGCCACCTTGCCGCTCAGTCCCAAGTCGGTGAGACGCTTCCCGACGTCCGTGAGCGTGCCGGGCTTGATGACGATGTCGTAGCTGCGATCGCCCAGGGAGACCTTCACAGACTGTTCTAGGACGGCGGTCATACCGCGAGGAATTCAAAAGGAGTCCACGTACGCCTGGTAAGCCTCGAAATTCCGTCTCATCTCTTCCAGGCTGTCACCGCCGAACTTCTCGACCAGCGCATTCGCCATCTCGAAGGCCACGACCGCTTCGCCGACGACGCCGGCGGCAGGGACGGTGCAGATGTCCGATCGCTCCACGGTGGCATCGAACGGCTCCTTGGTCTCGATGTCCACGCTTTTCTTCGGACTGTACAGCGTCGAGATCGGTTTCATCGCCACCCGAAGGACGATCGGCTCGCCGTTGGTGATGCCGCCTTCGAGCCCTCCGGCGTTGTTGGTCTTGCGGATGAATCCCTTCCCCCCCCGTTCATAATAGATCTCGTCATGCACCTCGGATCCGAACCGGCGCGCCGCTTCGAATCCCATCCCGATCTCCACGCCCTTCATCGCCTGGATGCTCATCAGCGCCATGGCCAGCCGCGCCCCGAGCCGCCGATCCCATTGCGCATAGCTGCCGAGTCCAATGGGAGGATTGGTCACCACGACCTCGAACACCCCCCCCAGGGTGTCCCCCCGGTGCTTCGCGGTCCGGATTCGCTCGATCATCTCAGCACCGGCCCTCTCATCGGGACATCGCACGTCAGAGGCTTCGGCCCGTTCGTAAGCCGCGATGGGGTCCTCGCACCGACCCGCCGCCACACCGCCGATCTCCATCGTGTAGCTGACGACCCGCATGCCAAACTGCGCCAGGAGAGCCTTCGCGACCCCGCCTATCGCCACGCGGATCGCGGTCTCCCTGGCACTGGCCTTCTCCAACACGTTCCGGATGTCGCGGTGACCGTACTTGATGGCCCCGACAAGATCGGCGTGGCCGGGGCGCGGACGCGTGACCACCTTCTGAGGGGGAACCGGGCCTGGCTCGACCGCCATCACCTCTTTCCAGTTCTCCCAGTCCTTGTTGGCGATCATCAGGCCGATGGGATTTCCCAGGGTCTTGCCCTTGCGGACGCCGCAGGCGAATTCGACGCGGTCTTCCTCGAGCCGCATGCGGCCACCGCGGCCGTACCCTTTCTGTCGGCGGGCCAGATCATGGTTGACCATCTCGGTGGTCAGCGGCAATCCGGCCGGAACACCTTCCAGGACGGCGAGCAGGTACTTGCCGTGCGATTCGCCGGCATTCAGATACCGCAGCATGTCAATTCGTAATGGGCTAGCTCTTGACGATGGTGGGCGTGAGAAAGATCAGCAGTTCCTGTTTGGCCACGTTCTCATCCTTCTTCTTGAAGAGCCATCCCAACACCGGGATACGGGACAGGAACGGAATCCCCGCCACGTTGTTGATCTGGGAATCCACGAAAATCCCGCCGATGACGGTGGTCTCGCCGTCCCGAACCAGGACCTGTGTCGTGGCCTCTCGTTTATCGATGCTCGGCCCAGCCGGGTTGCTCCTGGCACCGACCGCGTTCCGCGTCGCCCTGATCTTCAGCAGCACCAGCTTTCGCTCCGCGGTCGGGTCCTGGTAGGTGATCTGGGGCGTCACCTGCAGGGTGAGGTTGGCATCCACGAAGGTGGTCTGAGTGCCCTGAAGGGAGGTGGTTTGGAACGGGATGGACTCTCCCTGCTCGATCTTGGCCTCTCGCTTGTCCAGCGTGATGATCTTAGGGGCCGCTATCACCTTTGTCAAGCCGAGGAACTCTCCGGCCGAGATGCGCAGATCCAGGGCGGTGCCGTCCTGGGCGAGTCGTCCGAACGTAAAGCCCGCGGCTGGGATTGCCGCGATACCGGACACGGCCGCAGGCAGATTGATGAGGAAATTCGCGTCTTGGGCACCCTGGGGGGTCTGCGCCCCAAAAGTGCCGTCGTTGCCGCTCACCAAGCTGGCGGCGTTGCCGCTCTGCAACGTGTTCCGGTTTTGAATACCCCACTGGATGCCCAGTGAGCGAGTGTACGCGGTATCAGCCTGCACGATCCTGGCCTCGATCTGGACCTGAGGGACTTCGATGTCCAGGTTGTCCACGAGCTTGGTGAACTGCGCCACACTGGTCTCCGTGTCCTGGATGACCAGCGTGTTAGTGCTCGGATTCACCGTGAGCTGCCCCCGAGGGCTCAGGTACTTTTGCAAGGTGAGCTGAATTTCCTGGGCGCTGACATTCTTCACGTACAAGACTTTGGTGACCAGATCCGCGGCCTTGACTCTGGATTCCTTGACCTTCGCCTCTTCCTCCTGCTGCCTGGCGATGTTGGCCATCGTATCGATCCAGACGATGGAGCCTTCCCGGATCATCCCGAGATTGTTCATGCGCAAGAGGATCTCCAAGGCCTGGTCCCATGGGACGCTCACCAGCCGGATGGTGACTTTGGCCTTGACACCCTCCCCCACGACGATATTGAACCCGCTCACCTCGGCAATGAGTCTCAGCACATTGCCGATATCGGCGTTCTGGAAGTCCAACGAGATCCGTCGCCCCGTGTAGCGCGGCGCGCCTGACTCGTCCGTCGGCACCACAGCTTTCCCGCCCGATGCCGCGGGCGCCTGTGCGCGTTGGGTCTGTTGGATCAGCGCAAGCCGTTCCGGAAACGGCACGCGACCGGCCGGTACGAACCGGACTCGTTTGTCCTCCTGGGCAGCACTTGCCGCCTGGGGCTCCCGAGGCTCGGCCTGCCTCGGCTCTTCAGCCCGCTCGGGCTCCGCGGCGGCCATCAGGCGGACAGCCAAACGGTCGCTTCCGCTTTGGACGCTATATTTCACCGGCTTGAGCAGGTCCAACACCAACCGCACCTTGTGCGAGTGATGACCGATCCTGATCTGCTTGAGCACCGGATGATCCACTGGCAATACCTGGAGGCGGATCGGTGAGGCGACATTGACCAGGTCCACGATCACGCGATTGGAGTTGAGCGGTCTCGCGTCGTAGGTGAACGCTCCGTCCCCGAGGATCACCACCGTCACTTCGCCGTCTCCGCGTTGGACTTCAACCTTGGTCAGGGTGCGAGCAGGAGTGGCCCCGGCCGGAGGCGGTTGCAGCGCTGGGGTCGAGGACGAGTCGGCCTCCAGTTGCTCCTCGGCAGTCGCACGCGCCACCTCAGGGCCGATCTGTTTGGCAAATTCGACGATCAACCGCCCCTGCTCGGTGCGAATCTCGGGTTTGACCGGAGCCGAGAGCACGAACACCAGTTGCACTGCCGTCCGAGGTTGGGATATCCCGATGGGGACCACCTGGAGCAGCGGCGGCTTGTTGATCTCCAGGGGTTGGAGGGCATCCCCCTTGGCGAGCCCGGGTAACTCTACCGTAACGCTCGAAGGCACCACGCTGGTGGAGACGGAATAGGTCAACGCGTGGCCTCCCTCCACCTCGATCCGAATCCGATCAGCGAGCTCGCTCACGGCGATCCGATCGAGGATGGCGCTCTGTGTGACTGGTCCGATCTCCTCACCAGTCAAGTGACTGCAGGAGATCGCCCCCAGCGCCAGCAAGAACCCGAAAAGTGTTATTGTGCGCGCGGTCATTCGGCCTTCTCTTTTACGCGAAGCGGTATGACGTGCTCTCGCACCTGCTTCTTCCCGTAGAGATCGGTAAAACGCTCTTCAACAGTGATGCCGTTCTCCGAAATGGCCGTCACCACGCCATTGTTCGGCCCGATCACCGTTCCACGGTTCACCGTATACCCCTTCCCGTCCGGCGTCTGGACCATCGCACTGTACCCGAACCCGCCCCAAATGATGCCGATCAGCGTCAACTCCGTCAGCGTGATACGCTGGAGGGGGGGCAACGCTACGTCCGCCTCGCGCGAACTTCCGCTTTCCCGGATCACCGGGGCAAACGGATCGCGCCTTCCCAGAGGGTTGTACGAATAGCTCCCTGGAGCACCCGGCGGGGAGTTGATGTCCATGGCCGCCATGGTATTCGACAGGGCGGCGAAGTGGACCGACCGCGCGGATCTCGTCAAGTCGTTGACGGAAGCCATATCGGCGCTAGACGGCTGGTCCTTCGAAATGCCGGCACGGTAGGACCGATCCTTGACCTCGCCAAAACCGGCTCCCAGCACCGCGACGTGCTCGCGGATCAGTCTCCTTCCGTACAGGTCGATCACACCCTCCTCCACGGTGACGGTGTCCTCCGAAATGGCGGTGACCACCCCGTTGTTCGGCCCGATGAGGGTCCCGTGAAGGACCGTATAGCCTTTGCCATCCGGTGTCTGAACCATGGCGCGTGCGCCAAACCCGCCCCACACCACTCCGATCAAGGTCAGATTCCCGAGCGGGACCCGTTGCAACGGGGCACGATCCTGGCTCGCTTGCATCTGGCGAGCGCTGATCACCGGCATGAAGGGATCGCGTCTCCTTCCCGGGGTATAGGCATAGCCTGATGGTTCTTTCGCCGACGGCTCAAGGCCCACCGATGGCGGCGGCCCGGGAAGTCCGGGCCGAGTCAGCTCAGCGGGCGGGGCCGACAGGGAAAGGGCCACGGAGCTGACTTGTGCCAGGCCGGTTCCCGCAAGTCCCGTTGTGCCCCACAGCGCTGCAATGACCCAGGCTTCCGCCCAACGGCGGCCCAGACTGCTGACGCCGCGCCCCGGACAGCCGCGCTCGCCGCTTCCGTCACGGTTTCGCTGGAATGGCTTTCTGATCGAACGGTGCCACATAGGCGGTCAACTCAAAAACGGTCTGGATCACCACCCGGTCTTTCTCGATGATCGGCGAGCCCATCCGAACGTCCGAGACATTGATGATCTGGGGCAGCTTGGTGATCTTGTCGAAGAAGGTGGCTACCGTATGGTAGCTTCCTGCGACTTCGACGCTGACCGGGAGCCTGATGAAAAGCTTCGAGGCGTCCTCGGAGCGATTCCCGGGTTTCCACAGTTTGAAATCCAGCCCGATCTCGGCTCCCAGATCTGAAACCTGTTTCAGGAGCGAAGCCGCTTCCTGCTCGGGAGGGAGCTGTCCTTTCTTCGTTTCCAGCTCGGCCTCCATTTGCTTGGTGACTTGGACCAAATTATCCAAGTGCTTCGCGACCCGGCGCTGATTTATGATCTCTTCGTCCAGCTTCCCGATCGCTTCCTGCAGGCTCTCGACGCGTTCCGTGTCGGGCAAGAACACCAGGTTGTAGAATCCGGCGGCCATGCCACCGATCATGACCCCGAGGAGGAGGACTTTCTGAAAGCCCGGTATCGTGCCCAGAAAGTCCAGGCTGACAGTCGGGAGCTGCATCTCACACCTTCTGCGTCAAATTCACCCTGAACTGGTACACCGTGACCTTCGCTTCCAAGCCGGAGCGGGTTTCCAGCAATCGCACTTGGCTGAAGTGGTCCGTTTTCCGGAGGTTGGACACGAACTCCACGACGTCATCATTGGTCAGGGCCCGGCCCTCCACTTCCACTTCGTTGCCTTTCGCGTGCAACCTGACCAGCCAGATCTTCAGCGGCTCCAGACTCTGGCTGACGTAATCGAGGGCCTTCACCGGCCCTCCCTGGTCCTTTTTTAGCTGCTCGATGATCCGATTTTTGTCTTCGAGCAGCTTCTTCCTCTGCTCGAATTCCTGAACCTGCTTGGTTTTCTCCTTCAGCACGGCGAGTTGCTTTTCCTTCTCCTGTTTTTCACGCTCATACGTGTCGAGCTCATTGCTGATGGTGACCCACATGTAGCCGCATCCGGCGCCGCTCAACAGCAAGACGGTGAGGCCCACTGCGGCCTGGAGGTGAATATCGCGGCGTTTCTTCTCCTGCTTCGGGCGACCAGGTTTGAGGAGATTAACCTTGACCACGCTCAGGCCTCTCTCAGCGGTCCCCGATTTTCCGCAAAGCCAACCCGACTCCTACCGCCGCCAGCGGCGCTTGTTCCTCAAGCATTTCGGGGTCCGCCTTTGCCTCCGAAGTGTCGATCTTGCTGAACGGATTCGCCACGTCCACGTCCACTCCCAACCGCGCGCTCAACTGGGCAGTCAACCCCGCCACTTTTCCACCGCCCCCACACAGCAAGATGCGATGGATCTCGCCGCCCGGGATGCTGGATCGCACAAAATCCAAGGTCCGGGCCAACTCTGCCGAGACCTCGGCGTTCACGCCATCTATGACCGTCTCCACAGTCTCTCGCTCAAGGCCTTCGAAGCGCTCCCCTTTCTTGGCGGCCTCGGCCTCTTCGTAGGCTGAGCCCGAGACGCGCTGTAGGGCTTCGGTATACCGGTTGCCGCCAACGGAGACATCCCTGGTGAAGACTCCCGTCCCACCCTTCAACACATTGATGTTCGTCACGCTGGCTCCGATATTGATCAGCGCCACGATTTCGTTGGGACGGGAGTCATAATTGATCCCGTACATGTTCTCTATGGCAAAGGCATCCACGTCCACGACGCAGGGGACCAAGCCGGCTTCTTTGACCACCTCGCTCAGCTCGGTCAGCTTTTCCTTCTTGGCGGCGACCAGGAGCACGGCCATGCGCGGCTCATCCTCGCTCGACGGCTCGGATGCATTCACGATATGAAAATCCAGGTTCACGTCGGTGATGTCGAACGGGATATGGTGCTCAGCTTCCGCTCGGATTTGATCCTCCAGCTGCTCTTCCGACATGACCGGCACGTTGATTTTTTTGA
>CAYZKG010000003.1:0-21629 GCA_964478915.1 uncultured Nitrospira sp. | reverse complement strand
ATCGACATCGCCACGTTTCTGAGCGTAACTTCCTGCTCGGCCAGCAGCTCCTTGATCACCTCGATGACCCGGCTGGTGTCCATGATGGTGCCGTCCACGATCAGTTCGGGGTCCAGCAGCCTCACACCGAATTTCTGCAGCTTGTACCGTCCTTTCCCCTCCTTGACTTGTACCAGCTTGATGGCGCTGGAACCGATATCGAGCCCCAGCAACTGCTTGCCGCCCCCTGTCAGCGAAGCGACACTCCGGCTCAGGAACTCTTTGGGTGATGGGAGGGGCATGGCTCCTGCTTACACGACCATGCTGCGGTTTTGAATGATCCGCTTGATCTCTTGGATGTTCTGGAGCGTGTACAGCCTCCAGTTGCGCCAATCACGGGGAGGACCGCTGATCAGCCCTTCTCGTTCCCAGCGAAAGAGCGTGGCTTTGGACACATCGAACAACTTGCAGACTTCGTAGGTCTTGTACCGCTTCTTGGAGTTGCCTTTCATCGTTTCCACACCCCTATCCGCCCCACTTTGCGGACCATCACCATCCTGGCGAGTAAGTATAGTTAATATACTGTGGCTGTCAAGGAAAACACTGAAACGCCCATGCGCGGAGAATTGACCGACATGATCCACCTGGAAGGCGACGCGGGCGGACAGGAAATGGGGTACCCATTGCTCCGAAGAGTGCAATGGGTCCCAGAAAGCGATCAGGATCGATGCAGATCGCGATGGCGAATCACGGCATCGTATCCCAGGCTCGCGAACCGGTCCCGCAGTCGGCAGGCGATGGCCACCGACCGGTGCCGTCCGCCGGTACAGCCAAGAGCGACGGTCAGATAGCTGCGCCGCTCCCGCTCGAAGAGGGGGATCAGAAATTTAAAGAGGTTCTCCAGGTGCTCCAGAAAAGTCATGGTTTCAGGGTCATCCAACACGTAGGACTGCACCTTCGGATGTTCCCCGGTGAGCGGTTGCAGATGCGGCACAAAGTTCGGGTTGTGCAAGAAGCGGACGTCGAAGACCAGATCGACATCGTACGGCACCCCGTACTTGTAGCCGAAGGTAACCAGCGAAATGCTCAACCGCTGGCTTTGATCGGCGAGATACTGCCGTGCCAGCAGGGCTTTGAGCTCATGAACGGTCAGGTCCGACGTGTCGATAATGCGATCGGCGCGGTGCCGCAATTCCAGCAAGCGCTCCCGCTCCGCTTGCACGCCTTCGAGGACCGGTGTTTGGGGAGCCAAGGGATGAGGCCGGCGGGATTCTGAGAAACGGCGGACCAACACCTCGTCCTTGGCCTCCAGAAAGACCAGCTCCACCGGGTATCCCAACGCTTTCAGCCGATCCAGGTTATCGAAAAAGTCGGCGAAGAACCCCCGCTCACGGATATCGATGCCCAGCGCGACGTTCTTGACCTCCCTGCCACGCTGCATGCACAGCTCGGCAAACTTGGGGAGCAGGGCAGGAGGCAGATTGTCCACACAAAAGAACCCGAGATCTTCCAGACATTTGATCGCATGGGTCTTGCCGGAGCCTGAAAGCCCGCTGATGATCACGAGGCGAAGCGGCAGCATGAGGCCTCCGGGTTACGCCGGCTCTGGATCGACCAGCTCGATGTCCCCGTCGGCGAGCCGACGCAGCACTTGGACGCGCTCTGTGGAAGGGTTCAAAAACACCAGAATCGAGGACGGCGGAAGCGGAACCCGCCCAACCGCGTCTTCCACGGTGAGCGTCGGTAGCGGCATCCGCACCGTCCGAATCGGCGACCGCGGCATCGCAGGGCCGGGCCCGGCCTGAGGCGCCTTTCGGCTGAATGACCGCGGCTTGTGGTCGGAGAGGATTTCCTTGCGCTTTCGGACTCGGCGCCGCATCTGGTCGAACACCCGATCGATGGAGGCGTACATCTCGGTCGTGGATTCTTTGCCCTGAATCACCGCGCCGTTCAGCGTCAGGATGATCTCCGCGGTGTGGCGATACTTCTCGACTCCAAGGACCACCTGGGCTTCATCAAGCTTCAGGCCATACCGCTCTAGTCGCCGCACACGATTGTCGATATACCGGCGCAAGGCCTCGGTCACCTCGACATGTCGGCCGGTAACGGTAAGCTGCACCTTATCCTCGTCCGCGCTCCGAAGAATCCGGATAAAGACTGGAATGGCGTCTGCGCACGCGATTAAAAGAAGCGTTTGCGTTGGCGGGCAGGCGGGATATGCACTTCCGAGCGATATTTCGCCACGGTCCGCCGGGCGATCACGATGTGGTCACGTTGCAGCCTGGCCACGATTTCTTGGTCATTGAGGGGATGCTGCGCGTCTTCCTCGGCCACCATCTTTCGGATCATCTCCCGGACCGTGACGGAAGACAGTTCGTCGGCATCGTGGTCAGACCGCTGGATGCCGGCATTAAAAAAGAATTTTAGCGGCAACAAGCCTTGCGGGCAGTAGAGGTACTTGTTGGCCGTCACCCGGCTGATCGTCGATTCGTGCATCCCGATGTCCTCGGCCACCTGCTTGAGCACCAGGGGTTTGAGATGTTCGATCCCTATGTCGAAAAAGTTCTCCTGGAACTTGACGATGCTCTGGACCACCTTCACGATGGTCTTGTTGCGTTGCTCGATGCTTCGAACAATCCACTGGGCTCCACGAAGCTTCTCTTCCAGGTAGGCGCGCGTGCCATCGGAATTGCTGGACTTGTTCGCCATGAGCCGCTTGTAGTAGGAGCTGATCCGCAACCGGGGGAGCCCGTCTTCGTTCAGTCCAACGACCCACTCCCCTTCGCTTTTCATGACGAAGACATCCGGAACGACTACGTGGTTGTCGGCGGTGAAATACGGCCGGCCGGGTTTCGGCTCCAGTCCTTCGATCACACGGGTGGCCTCACAGACTTCCTGGAGTGAGACACCCAGCGCCCTGGCAATGCGGTCATAACGCTTCTTCTCCAAATCCTTGAGATGGTTCGCCACGATCGCTTCGACGAGCGACCCGGTCAGCGTTCCCTGGGTTCCCCGAACCGATCGCCGCAAACCGCGGTTGAGGTGCCGAATTTGAATGAGCAGGCATTCCCGGAGGTCCCGGCAGCCCACCCCCGCAGGATCGAAGGTTTGCACATGATCGAGCACCGATTCCACTTTCTCCACCGGGACCCGAGCGTCCGCGGCGATCTCCGCCAATGCGGTTCTCAGGTAGCCATCGTCGTCGATGTTCCCGATGATGATCCGCCCGACCGCCTTGTCCTCCTCGCTCAATTCACAAAGTCCCAACTGCCACAGGAGGTGCTCCTCAAGGGATGTCGGCTTGGCCAGAGTCTGCTCGTACGAGGCATACTCTTCTTGGGACGCGGACGGATACTCCGCGGGGGCGGTCAGACGATCGTTGTCAAAGTAATCCTCCCAGTCGGCCGGTGAAAGATCCTCGAGTTTCTCCGATCCTTCAGCCTGAGGGTCATCCGGCTCGCCGGCATCAGGCTGATCGATGCCCCTCTTCTCCTCGGCCTCGTCGCCGGTTCCGACATCGGCGGCCTCCGTCTCTGCCTGAACCTCATCCAGCAACGGGTTTTCCATCAACTGTTGGCTCAACACCTGCTGCAGCTCCAGCCTGGAGAGCTGCAACAGCTTGATCGCCTGCTGCAACTGGGGCGTCATGATCAGCTTTTGCGTGAGTCGCAGCCCCAACCGCAGTTTCATGTCCGCTCTATTCACGATTCATCCCGTCCAGCCTGAAACGCTCACCCAGATAGATCGTCCGCGCCGTCGCGCTGTTGACGATGGTTTCCGGCGAGCCCGCCTCCAGAATCGACCCTTCGTTGATGATATAGGCCCGGTCGGTAATCGACAACGTCTCCTGCACGTTGTGGTCCGTGATCAGGATCCCGATCCGCTTTTGTTTAAGCCTGGTGACGATCTGTTGGATATCCCCGACAGCAATCGGATCGATGCCGGCGAAAGGTTCGTCCAGAAGCAGGAACTGCGGGCGCGTCACCAAGGCCCGCGTGATCTCAAGCCGCCGCCGCTCACCGCCTGACAGCGAGTAGGCTTTGCACTGGCGCAGGGGAGTCAGATCCAGCTCTTTGAGCAGCACCTCCACCTGCATCGCCCGCTCCTCGCGGGAGAGATTTTGCATTTCCAGGATCGCCCGGATGTTTTCTTCCACCGACAACCGCCGGAATACCGAGGACTCTTGAGGGAGGTAGCCGAGCCCCCGGCGGGCGCGCTTGAACATCGGCAGGTCGGTAATCGGCTCGTCGTTGAGCAGGATCTGCCCTTTGTCTGGCCGGCACAACCCCACCATCATGTCGAAAATGGTGGTCTTCCCTGCCCCGTTCGGCCCTAAGAGTCCCACCACCTCTCCGGCCCGCACCTCCAGGCTTACCCCTTTTACGACATCCCGGCCCTTGAAGCTCTTCCACAGCCCGGTCGCCCGCAGAGAAAGATTGCCGGTGACGGTGGGACCACCCCGCGCCTGGCCACGCTCGATGGTTCGAGAACTCACAGTCACTGGCCCGGACCCTCCGATTCAATGGTCACACGCGTCTTGCCTTCCACAATGCTCCGATCATCAGCCAGAAACATCGTCATTTTCTCACCGCTGACTCGCGTTCCTTTCTGCCAGGCCACCGGATCGCCTGTCAATACAATCTTCTTCTCATCCTCGTAGTACACCGCCTTCTGGCACTGTGCCCGTCCTTCTGCCTTCTCGATAGTCACTTGGCCGATGGCTTCGATCTGGCTGACCGCCCGATTCGACATGGTCGGCAGGTTGTCCATCCCTTTCTCCGGAGCCCGACCGTCCGCCTCGGCCACACCCTTGTCAGCCGGAGCCGACGGAGCGGCCTGTTTGAAATACACCACCATGGTGTCCGACCGGACCGTCAGGCCCCCCTTCGTCATGACGACCGCGCCCTCGAAGACCGCTTTGCCCTCCTGATTGCGGACCGTCATGGTCTTCGCGGTGATGGTCGTATTGTTGTCGGCAGCCGGCTTCGAAGGAGGCTCTGCTGATTGTGCAGCCGCCGCGGCCAGGAAGACGCAGGCGCCGGCCGCGCTAAAGAATTTCCAGGTGGACATCTTCGAGCACCTTGAACTCTTCTGAATCGAGTTTCCCGACGAGACCCCGTCCGGTGAGCGTCATGCCGTGCCCGGAAATGGTGACCGGGTCCGTGGTACTGATCTCTCGGCGGTCGTCGGTCCATGTCAGGTGGTTGGTATAGATCGTGTACCCGTTTTCCAGTCTGATGGCAATCAGCCCATTCCGCTTGGCCAGCATGAAATCCCGCTTGGCCGTGTTGATGGTTCCCTCATCCCCCTCCAGGGTGAATTCACGCCCCTTGAGCCCGTAGAGGGTAACCTTGACCCGATCCAGGACCGCCCGGTTTTCGGCTTCGAACACCCTCCCATGCTCGGCGAGGACCTCCCATTGCACCACCCCGGCTCGAGATTGGGTGAACCGGAAGCGATCCAGCCCGGCATCGGCACGTTCCAGCACCGTAGAACCCGCAACATTGGGAGCCGTGGTTTCCGTACGGGTCATGAGGAGGTACACGAGGAAAGAGGTCAGGAGCAGACTGAGGGCCAACAGGCCCCGACGAAGCCATCGATGCCACACAAGGTCACCAAATCAAGTAGTTAGGCCCCCGGTGAGGTGGGCATGATAGTAGCATAGAGATACGGGCAAGTAAACACACGTGTGGATGGAGTGGGCGTTTCCCAGATCGGAAGATGCGCTTTGGCAGCGAGGGTCGGGGAGCGTTATGCCGTCGATTCAGCCGCTTTGGCTTCAGCGGGCTTGGCGAATTTCTTCGCCTCTTTTTGGGTGCCGGGTGGAGCTGATTTGCCTTGAGCCGGCTCAGCGCCTTTCACCACCAGTTCAAGGGCCACAAGTTCAGCGGCGTCGCCCACACGGCGGCGGGTTTTGATCATCCGCGTATAGCCGCCGTTCCGCCCCTCGAAGCGGCCGGCGACCTCGCCGAACAACTTCGAGACGACCGCTTTGCTGCGCAAGAAGGACAAAGCCCGGCGTCTGGCGGGAAGATCGCCCTGTTTGCCGAGGGTGATCATCCGCTCGGTGAATCCCCGGACCTCTTTGGCCTTCGCCTCAGTCGTCTCGATGCGCTCATGCTCGAGCAGCGACGTCACGAGACTTCGAAACAAGGCCCGGCGATGATTGGTGTTCCGGCCTAGCTGTCTGCCTCTCTTCCGGTGCCGCATCGAGTGCCTCGATCAGCCTTCGCTCTTCGTATGGCCGTCGCCAGCCGGCAAGGAGTCCAGCTTGATGCCCAGGCTCAGTCCCATCTCAGCCAGGATCTCCTTGATCTCATTGAGAGACTTCTTGCCGAAGTTCTTCGTCTTCAGCATTTCCATCTCGGTCTTTTGCACCAGATCTGCGATCGTCTTGATATTGGCGTTCTTGAGGCAGTTCGCAGCTCGGACTGACAGCTCGAGTTCGTTCACGCTGCGGAAGAGGTTCTTATTGACCTCCCGCCCTCCTTCCTCCGTCCGCGCTTCCGCCTTGGGAGTGGTCAGCTCCTCCGGATGGATGAAGATATCCAGGTGCTCGCGCAGGATACCGGCCGCCGTCGAAAGGGCATCTTGCGGGGTGACGCTGCCATCGGTCCATATCTCCAAGAGCAGCTTGTCGTAGTCTGTGACCCGGCCGACCCGCGCATTCTCCACCAGAAAATTCACGCGCTTGACCGGCGAGAAGATCGAATCCACTGCGACCACGCCGATCGGGAGCCCTTCTTCCTTGTTCCGTTCGGCCGGCACGTAGCCACGCCCGGTCTTCACCACCATCTCCATGTCCAGGGTGGCTTCTTTATCCAGGGTCGCGATATGGAGATCCGGGGTCAATATCAGGACGTCGGCGTCATGGATGATATCCGAGCCCTTGGCCTCTCCCGGCCCTTTCTTCCGCAGCCGGATGGTCTTGGGCTTGTCCGTGTGCAGCTTCAGTCGCAGGTTTTTGATGTTGAGGATGATGCCGGTGACATCTTCGGTCACCCCCGGTATCGTTGAGAACTCGTGCAGGACCCCTTCGATCCGGACGGTCGTCACGGCGGCACCGGTCAAGGACGACAGCAGCACTCGGCGCAGGGAGTTTCCCACCGTGGTTCCGAACCCCCGCTCGAACGCCTCGGTCGTGAATTTCCCGTATGTCGGAGTCGCCGTTTCCTTTTCGAGCTCCACCCGCATGGGGATCTGGAAGTCTTTCATCGCCTTAATCATGGTTTGCCTTCCCTCGTCTCATCGCCCAAGGTTGGTGAGTCTAGCGACGTGCCGCCCGACCCGACCGCTCAGCCTTCTACCTGGAGTACAATTCCACCACCACCTGCTCGTTCACCGGAAGTGCAATCTCTTCTTTCGCCGGGAAAGCCTTGACCACGCCTTTAAAGGCTCCGCGATCCAGCTCGAGCCAGGCAGGCATTCCCCGTCCTTCCACCGCATCCAGCGCTGAGCGGATCGGCAGGAGGTCACGACTGCGTTCCCGGATCTCGATGACATCACCCGCTTTGACGAAGTAACCCGGGACGGTGACCCGTCTCCCATTGAGGACGAAATGGCCGTGGTTGACCAACTGCCTGGCCTGTTTCCGAGACGAGGCAAAGCCGAGGCGGTACACCACGTTGTCCAATCGGCGCTCCAGCAGAATCAGCAGCTGATCTCCGGTGATCCCGGCTCGCCGTTCGGCCTTGCCGAAGACGCCGCGGAACTGACGCTCCTGGAGGCCGTAGATCCGCTTGAGCTTCTGCTTCTCCCTGAGCTGGGCGCTGTATTCGGAAATGCGCTGCCGACCCTGTCCGTGCTGGCCGGGAGGATAGCTTCGGCGCTCGATGGCGCACTTTTCCGTCATGCAGCGCGAGCCTTTCAGAAAGAGCTTTACGCCTTCCCTCCGACACAAACGACAGACGGGACCTCGATATTTCGCCACTCCTTCCTCCTTACTCTCTTACGCCTTACGCCGGGGACCCATTGCAGGGACCCATTGCTCTGCAGAGTGCAATGGGTGCCCCAGAGCAACGGGTGCCCCCTCACGATTCCTCAGACACGTCGCCGCTTCGGCGGACGGCACCCGTTATGGGGAATCGGCGTGACGTCTCGGATCAAGTTGACCCTCAAGCCGGCTGCCTGCAACGACCGGATGGCCGACTCGCGTCCTGACCCGGGACCGTTCACGTACACGTCCACCTGCCGCATGCCGTGTTCCATGGCTTTCCGGGCCGCCATCTCGCCGGCTCGCTGTGCGGCAAACGGGGTGCTTTTCCGCGAGCCCTTGAACCCTTGGTTCCCGGCGCTGGCCCAGACGACCGTGTTTCCGCTCATGTCCGTGATCGTGACGATGGTATTATTGAACGACGCTTGGATATGCGCGATTCCGGTCTGGACCGTCTTCTTTTCCTTCTTTTTCCCTTTCTTGACGCTCATGCCATCGCCCCTCGTCGAGATTCCCGTTCAAAAGCCTATGCGGTCCTGACCGCCGCCGTGGGCGCGGCGGGCTTCCGGGCCTTCCCGATCGCCGCACGCCGCCCCTTCCGTGTCCGCGCGTTCGTCCTGGTGCGTTGCCCGCGGACGGGCAGACTCTTCCGGTGGCGGAGCCCCCGAAATGTCCCGGTGTCCACCAACCGTTTGATGTTCATGGTGATCTCTTTGCGGAGATCCCCTTCCACCTTGCAGTCGCGCTCAATAATCTCCCTGAGCTTGACGATGGCGTCCTCGCTCAGGTCTTTGACTCGTGTCGCGGGACCCACCCCCGCTTTCTTGACGATCTGGGCGGCCCGCGGCCGACCGATCCCGAAGATATAGGTCAACCCGACATCCACCCGCTTTTCCCGTGGCAGATCTACTCCGGCTATCCGCGCCATCTTACCTCCAGTGCTGAGGGCCGAGGACTGAGGTGCCCAAGGAAGCTTAGACGAAACTCCTTCTCCTCTCAGTCCTCAGCGCTCAGTCCTCAGTCCTAGGTTAATTAGCCCTGCCGCTGTTTGTGCCGCGGGTTCGGACACAACACCCGCACCACGCCCCGCCGGCGGATGACTTTGCACTTTGAACAAATAGGCTTGACCGATGACTTAACCTTCACAACAAACCCCGAGTTTTGAATTTTGAGTTTTTAGTTTTGAGTTCGAAGACTCATAACTCAACACTCACAACTGTTACTTGAATCGATAGGTAATGCGCCCGCGGGTCAGGTCGTACGGAGACAGCTCGACCGTGACTTTATCGCCCGGCAAAATCCGGATGAAGTGCATCCGCATCTTGCCGGAGATGTGCGCCAGGATTTTGTGCCCGTTGTCCAGTTGCACTCGAAACATGGCATTGGGCAGTGTCTCCGAGACCGTTCCCTGAACCTCGATCACATCCTCTTTCGACATATCGTTCGCCGTGACCTACAGTTTGGTCAGGATCCGAGGCGGACCGCTCGGCTGAATGGCGATGGTGTGCTCGAAATGAGCAGAGAGGCTGCCGTCCACCGTGACCGCGGTCCATCGATCCTCGAGAATCCGCACCCGATAGTCTCCCACATTGATCATGGGCTCGATCGCCAGCACCATGCCGACCTGCAGACGGGGCCCTTGCCCGGGCTCGCCGTAGTTGGGGATCTGCGGCTCCTCGTGCAATTGCCGGCCGATTCCATGTCCCACAAAATCTCGGACTACCGAAAAACCTGCGGCTTCGGCATGACGCTGGATCGCATGGGAAATGTCAGAGAGACGGTTGCCCATCACCGCCTGCTCGATTCCCTTGTACAGCGCTTCCTCCGTCACGCGGAGCAGTTCAGCGGCCTTCGAGTGAATGGTCCCCACGCCAACGGTCACCGCCGAGTCCCCGTAAAACCCGTTGACGATCGCGCCCAGATCCAGCCCGATGATGTCCCCATCCTTCAGCACGCGCTTGGACGGAATCCCGTGCACCACCTGCTCGTTGACCGACGTGCAGAGGGCCTTCGGATAGTTGCGGTACCCTTTGAACGCGGGGATACCTCCCCGCGCGCGAATGAACTCTTCGGCCAGCCGGTCCAGTTCCCCGGTCGTCACTCCGGCCTTGATCTCGCGGCGAAGCGCCTCCAGCGTTTCGGCTACCAGCTTGGAGGCCATGGCCATGATTTCGATCTCGGCCGCTGTTTTCAAAATGATCATGCCAAGCCATTCGCTGACAGGACTTCGATAAGCCTGCGGTGCACGTCCTCGATCTTTCCTGCCCCGTCCACTTCCGAGAGAAGCCCTTTCCGATAATAATACTCGATGAGCGGCGCGGTTTGCTGCTCATACACCGACAGCCGGGCCTCGACGGTTTGAGGCTCGTCGTCGGACCGCTGGATGAGCGCGCCGCCGCACCGATCGCAGATGCCCTCCCGGGCCGGAGGAGCGAAATCCACGTGAAAAACCGCCTCGCACTTGGAACAACTCCGGCGGCCAGTCAGGCGCCGGACAACTTCCGCCCTCGGGACCCGGAAATTGATGACCCGATCGAGACGCTGGCCCTTGGCCTCCAGCAGCCCCGACAGTTGCTCGGCCTGGGGCACGGTCCGAGGAAACCCATCGAGCAGAAATCCGTTGGCGCACATCGGCTCCGCCAATTTTGCCTTCACCAGTCCGACGACGACCGCATCAGGAAGCAGACGTCCCTGATCCATATAGGATTTGGCCTGGAGCCCCAGCGCCGTCTTCTGAGCGACAGCGGACCGCAGGATATCTCCCGTCGAGATCTTCGGCTGCCCAAGCCGGGAGGCGACGAGATTGGCCTGCGTCCCCTTGCCGACGCCCGGCGCCCCGAGGAACACCAAGCGCATCACCTTTCACCCGCTTCGGCCTTTCAGGCGGCCCTTGGCCAGAAATCCTTCATAGTTCCGCATCAGCATATGCGACTCGATCTGCTGAGCCGTATCCAGTCCTACGCCGATCACGATCAGGAGCGACGTGCCCCCGAAATAAAACGGGACGTTCAGTTTGTAAATCAACAACTCCGGCACCACGCAGACCGCGGCCAGGTAGAGCGCGCCGGCGAAGGTGACCCGCGTCAGCACGCGGTAGATGTAGTCCGAGGTCCGTTGCCCCGGCCGAATCCCCGGGATGAAGCCGCCGTACTTCTTCATGTTATCGGCCATGTCAAGCGGGTTCAGCACCACGGCGGTGTAGAAGAAGCAGAAGAAGATGATCAGAGAGACGTACATCAAGGTGTACAACACGGAGCCGGGGGCCAACTGGGTGCCGATGGACTGCACCCACGGGACCTGAATGAACCCGGCGATCGTCGCCGGAAAGGCAATGATCGAGGAGGCGAAGATCGGCGGGATCACCCCGGCCGTATTGATCTTCAAAGGGATGTGGGTGCTTTGTCCCCCGTAGACCCGGCGCCCGATGACCCGTTTGGCATACTGGACGGGGATCTTCCGCCGGCCGCTCTCCAAAAACACGATCGCCGCCACCACCGCCAGCATGATCACAACCAACACCGCCAGTAGAAGGAAGCTCAGCTGCCCGACCCGATACAGCTCGTAGGTCTGCGCCACGGCACTGGGCAGTCGCGCCACGATGCCGGCGAAGATGATCAGCGAAATTCCGTTCCCGATGCCGCGTTCCGTGATCTGTTCTCCGAGCCACATCAGAAAGGCGGTACCGGCCGTCAAGGTGATGACGGTCATCAGGCGAAACGGCCAGCCGGGAGTCATCACGAACGCCCCCTGATTCATCCCCTCCAAGCCGATGGCGATACCGAAGGCCTGAACGAGGGCGATTCCGATCGTGCCGTACCGCGTGTACTGGATGATTTTTTTTCGTCCCCGCTCGCCTTCCTTGGCCAGCTTCGCCAGATGCGGAATCACCACGGTCAGCAGCTGCAGGATGATGGACGCGCTGATGTACGGCATGATGCCGAGCGCGAAGATCGTCAGCCGGGACAGCGCGCCGCCCGAGAAGATGTCCAGAAAGCCGAGCAAGGCCCCGCCTTTCTCCAGCAAAAACTTGGACAGCTCCTCGTTGTTGATCCCCGGGGTCGGCACGTGGGCGCCGATGCGGTACACGGCGAGCATGGTGAGCGTGAACAGGATGCGAGTGCGCAGCTCTTCGATCTTGAAGATGTTCTGAAGGCTCGTGATCAGCCGTTCAAACACCGATCACCTCCGCCCTCCCGCCGGCCGCGCGGATTTTATCCGCAGCCGACTGGCTGAACTTATGCGCCTGGACCACAATCGGCCGCGTGACCTCCCCGTCCCCGAGGACCTTCACAAGCCCGCTGTTCCGCTTGATGAGGCCGGCCTCGATCATGACCTGAGGCGTGATCTGATCTACCGGGCCGAGCTCAGCCAGTGCCTTGAGATTGACGATGGCGTACTCCTGTCGAAAGATGTTCGTGAACCCGTGCTTGGGCAGGCGCCGGATCAGGGGCATCTGGCCGCCTTCAAACCCGGGGCGCTTCCCTCCGCCAGAGCGGGCCAGGAGCCCCTTGTGGCCTTTCGTGGCGGTTTTTCCATGTCCGGACCCGGGCCCGCGGCCGATGCGCTTCGGCTTTTTTCTGGCCCCTGGGACCGGCCCCAAGGTATGCAGGTTCATACGGCCTTGACCTCGAGAAGATGGCTGACCTTCTTGATCATTCCCCACACCTGAGGGCTGTCGGGACGCACGACGGTTTGATGCAGCTTCCGGAGCCCCAGCCCCTCGAGCACCAGGCGATGACGCGTCGGCGTCCCGATCGGACTCCGCTTCAACGTCACCGCAAGACTTTGCCGCTCGGGTGCGGCCCCTGTCTTCTTCGCCTTCGCCACGGTCCTACCCAACCTGTTGCAGACCAGGCTGCCGAATCCTGGCCACTTCCTGGGGATCCCTCAGTTGGAGCAAGCCATTCAAGGTCGCCCGAACCGCGTTGAAGGGGTTTCCTCGCCCGAGCGTCTTCGCGATCACGTTGTGGACTCCGGCCAACTCGACGACGGCGCGGACCGCTCCACCGGCAATGATGCCGGTGCCCGCGGCGGCGGGCTTGAGCAGCACGTGCTCAGCACCGAAAAACCCGTGCACCTCATGTGGGATGGTATCGCCGGTGAGCGGGACACGGATCAGGTGCTTCTTGGCCTGCTCAATGGCCTTGGAGATTGCAACGGGCACTTCGGAGGCCTTCCCCTTTCCGATACCGACCCATCCTCGCCCGTCTCCCACCGCCACGAGCGCGCAGAAGGTGAACCGCTTCCCACCCTTCACCACCTTGGCGACCCGATTGATGAACACCACTTTGTCCTTGAGATTCAATTCCTCGGCATTGACTCGCACGAACGCTCCTCTCCTTAGAATTTCAATCCGCCTTCCCTCGAGGCCTCGGCGAGCGCCTTGATCCGCCCGTGATACAGCCGGCCACCGCGGTCAAACACCACCGCAACGATGTTCTTAGCCTTGGCGCGGGACGCCAGCAGCTTGCCCACCGCTCTCGCGGCCTCGGTGGTGCTGCCGGACTTGAGGCCCTTCCGCAGTTCCGGATCCAGGCTTGAGGCGGCGGCCAGCGTCCGGCCAGCGGTGTCGTCGATGATCTGGGCGTACATGTTGGCCTTGCTGCGATAGACGCTCAACCGCGGCTGGGCCGGTGTGCCGAAGACACGTTGCCGGACTCGGAGATGCCTCCGCTGCAATTTCTCTCGCTTATCGAGGACATTCATGGGCCCTTACCCGATGCTTCTCACTTGCCGGTCTTGCCTTCCTTCTTCCGCAGAACCTCTTTGGCGTATTTGATGCCTTTCTGCTTGTACACGTCCGGCGGCTTGATGGCTCGAAGGTTGGCGGCGATCTGCCCCACCTGTCTCTTGTTGATGCCGCGAATGGTGATCACCGTCTGCTTGTCAATCTTCGCCTCGATACCTTTGGGCAGGGCGAATGTCACCGGATGGGTATACCCCACATTGAGCTGGACCGCTTGCCCCACAACCTGGGCCTTGTAGCCGACGCCCGCGATCTCCAGGGTGCGCTCGTACCCCTTCGTCACGCCTTGAATCATGTTGTTGATCTCGGCGCGCACCAGGCCGTGCAAGGCGCGCATCCCGGCGTCGTGACCTTCCCGACTGACTTGGACCTGGCTGTCGGCAACGAGCACGGCGATCCCGGGTGCGAGCTTCCAGCGGAGCTCCCCGAGAGGGCCTTTCACCGACACGATTCCGTTCTGCACGTTCACGCCGACTCCGGCAGGAATCGGGATGGGTTTCTGTCCGATCCTCGACATGCCTACTCTCCAGCGCTCCGGGCGATCTCCCTACCACACATGACAGAGCACCTCTCCCCCGAGCTTGGCGGCACGGGACTCCTTGTCGGTCATCACGCCCTTGGAGGTGGAGAGAACGGCGATGCCCATGCCGCCCATCACCCGGATCGGGTCGCGCCGCCCTACATACACCCGATGGCCGGGTTTGCTGATCCGGCGGAGGCCCGTGATGATCGGCTGCTCCGCCACATACCGCAGCTGGATCCGCAACGCGGGATGCCCATGTTCGGTCACCTGCTCGTAATCCGTAATGAACCCTTCGGCCTTCAGGACCCGAAGGATCTCCCTCTTCACCTTAGAAGCTGGCGCCGTCACGGCGGGATGTCCCCGCCTCATCGCGTTTTGCAGTCGGATCAGAAGATCCGCAATCGGATCGGTCATTGCCATGTGTCCACCCGCTCCTCCGCTGCGCTCACCAGCTCGATTTGATGACTCCGGGGATCTCGCCACGGAGGCTCAGGAAGCGGAAACAGATCCGGCACATTCTGAACCGCCGCAAAAACCCCCTGACCCGCCCGCACAGGGGGCAGCGATTGTACCGCCTCACCCGGAATTTGGGCTCTGCCGCCGCTTTCAACCGTAAAGCTTTTCGCGCCACGACTCTCTCCTACCTCAGTTCGAACCGGCACCCGCCGGTCACGTTCGAAACGGAATCCCTAAATGCTTCAGCAACGCCTTGCCCTCATCATTGGTCTTGCCGGACGTGACGATGGTGATATCCATCCCGTGGATGGCCGCAACGTTGTCATAATTGATCTCCGGAAAAATGAGCTGCTCCTTCAGCCCGAGCGTGTAATTGCCGCGCCCATCAAAAGACTTCGGCGAGACCCCGCGAAAATCCCGGATCCGGGGTAGCGCCACGCTGACCAGCCGGTCCAGGAACTCGTACATCCGGTCCCCTCGCAAGGTGACTTTCGCCCCGATCGGCATTCCCTGGCGGAGCTTGAACCCGGCGATGGCTTTCTTTGCCTTCGTCACCACCGGTTGCTGGCCGGAGATCAGCGCCAACTCGGACACCGCGCTCTCCAACAGCTTCACATTCTGGATAGCCTCTCCCATGCCGACGTTCAGGACGATCCGCTCGAGCCTGGGCACCTGCATCGGATTGCGAAAGCTGAACTCTTTCATCAACGCCGGAACGACCTGGCGGCGGTACGCTTCTTTCAACCGTGGTGGCGGGGGCGGAATGGAGGGAAGCGGCGCTTCCTCGACTTTCTTGGCCGGGGCTGCGGCTTCTTTGGGAGCAGCCGGCTTCTTGTCGGGCTTTTTCTGAGGTCCTTTGTCAGGCTTTGTGGTTGGCGGCTTCATCAGGCTTTGTCGATGACCTCTTGGCACTTCTTGCAAATGCGCACGCGGCGCCCAACTTCCAGCGCTTTGATCCCCACGCGCACCGGCTTCTGACAATTTGCGCAGTACACCATGACGTTGGACAGGGCCAGCGGCGCTTCGCGTTCCAGGATCCCCCCTTGCCGGTTCTTTTGACTGGGCTTCGTGTGGCGCTTGATGATATTGAGCTTCTCGACTATGACGGTCCCGTTCTGCCGTTGGAGCGACAGGACCTTGCCGGATTTTCCCCGCTCCCGGCCGGCGATGACCATGACGGTATCGCCCTTCTTGATGTTGACCTTCTGGACCGCTTGGTTGAACATGCCGCTTCCTTACAACACTTCCGGGGCCAGAGAGATGATTTTCATGAATTTCTTCCGCCGCAACTCTCGGGCCACCGGCCCGAAAATTCTCGTGCCGATGGGCTCGCCCTGTGCATTGATCAGCACGCAGGCGTTCCGGTCGAACTTGATGTACGAGCCATCCTCGCGTCTCACTCCCTTGGTCGTCCGCACGATGACCGCCTTGCTCACGTCACCCTTTTTCACGGTCGCCTGAGGAATCGCTTCTTTGATCGCCACCACCACCACGTCGCCGAGGGAGCCGTACCGGCGCTTCGAGCCGCCCATGACGTGAAAGCACATCACGCGCTTGGCCCCCGAGTTGTCCGCGACATCGAGATACGTGTAAATCTGCACCATGGCGAGTGACCTGGTTGGCTACTCCGGCTGTCCCCGTTCCATGATTTGCACCACCCGCCAGTGCTTCTCCTTGCTCAACGGACGCGTCTCGATCAGCTTGACGCGATCGCCGACCTGGCAGGCATTGGCCTCGTCGTGCGCCTTCAACTTGGTCACCCGGCGGATGACTTTGTGATAAATCGGGTGCGCCACGAACCGCTCGACGGCGATGACCACGGTCTTGTCCATTTTGTTGCTCAGCACGTTGCCGAACCGAACTTTCCGAGCGGTCGATCGTTGTGTCATGCCGGGTTCTTCCCCTGGCGCTCGACGATCGCCTTCTCGCGCCGCACCGTCTTGACCCTGGCCAGTTCCCGTCTGGTTTTTCGGATCTGCATGGGATTCTCGATCCGGCCGGTGGCGAGCTGGAATCGAAGATTGAAGGATTCCTGCCGAAGCTGCCGCTCCTTCTCCTGGAGCTCCAGGTCGGCCATCTGACGAAGTTCGTGGGCGCCCTTCATATCGCACCTCGCTCGACGAATTTGGTGCTGATCGGCAGCTTGTGCGCGGCGAGCCGAAACGCTTCCTGCGCGACCGCACGCGTGACCCCGTCCATCTCGTACAGGATCCGGCCGGGCTTCACCACCGCGACCCAGTACTCCGGGTTTCCCTTCCCCTTTCCCATACGGGTCTCGGCCGGCTTCTTCGTGATCGGCTTGTCCGGAAACACCCTCGTCCAGATCCGCCCGCCGCGCTTGACGTGCCGGGTGAGCGCGATGCGGGCCGCCTCGATCTGGCGGCTGGTGAGCCACGCCGGCTCCAGCGCTTTCAACCCATAGTCTCCCAGCGTGATCTGCGCACCACGGTAGGCCTTGCCGTGCATCCGGCCCTTCTGCATCTTGCGGAACTTGACCTTCTTCGGTGCCAGCATGGTGTCTTCGCCTTCCTGCGGAAGCCTACCGCCGATCCAAGGCGGTCTCGCTTTTCTCAGGCTGGAGCGGCAGGGCTTCACCCTTGTAGATCCAGGTCTTGACCCCGATCTGTCCCATGGTCGTATGCGCCTCCGCGAACCCGAAATCGATATCGGCTCGCATGGTGTGGAGCGGCACGCGGCCTTCACGGTACCACTCGGTTCTGGCGATCTCCGCCCCCGCCAGTCGTCCGGCGCAGGTGATCCGGATACCCTGGGCGCCGAGACGCAGGGCCGCCGCCACACTTCGCTTCATGGCCCGGCGGAACGCCACCCGCTTTTCCAGCTGCATGGCGATGTTCTCGGACACCAACTGGGCGTCCAGCTCCGGCTTCTTGATCTCTTTGACCGTGATATACACCTGCCGGCCGTATTCCTTTTCCAGCGATGCCTTCAGCTTGTCCACCTCCGCGCCCTTGCGCCCGATGATAATGCCGGGGCGAGCAGTATGGATGATGATCTTGGTCTGATCGCCGGACCGCTCGATCTCGATCCGAGCTACTCCTGCATGGTACAGCTTCTCCTTCACGGTCTTTCTGATCTTGACGTCCTCGTGGAGGAGCTTGGCGAAGTCTTTTCCGGCATACCAGCGCGAGCTCCAGGTGCGGTTGTACCCGAGCCGGTAGCCGAGGGGATGAGTTTTTTGTCCCATAGCTCCCTTCTTAGCAACAAAGGCTAAGGTTCAGGTTGTAAGGCTGAGGGCTTCACTCAACCTCGACCTTAACCTCAACCTTTCCTCGGGGCGGGTGTCGGCGCCTCGACCACGATCGTGATGTGACTGGTGCGCTTGTGAATCGCGTTCGCTCGTCCCATGGATCGGGCCCGGAACCGCTTGTAGGTGGGCCCGCCATCCACATACGCCTTCGAAATCCGCATGGCGTCGGCGTCGCCGAGCTCCTTCTGCTCGGCATTCGCCACCGCCGACCGCAACACCTTCTCCACCACCTTGGCCGCCGCCCTGGGGGTGTATTTCAAGGTGGCCAAAGCATGCGGCACCTGCTGCCCGCGAATGAGATCGACGACCGCGCGCGCCTTTCGCGGCGGGACTCGCACGAATCGGAGAATGGCTTTGGCTTCAGGCATCTCCCAGCCTTCGTTAATCGTCAAACGTTATTCGTTAATCGCAAGAGGGGTCTCGTTTAACGTTTCACGATTCACGTTTCACGTCCTATTTGAGCGGCACGGCCTTTTCGGTCCTGGCGGCCCCGTGACCTTTGAAGAACCGGGTGGGCGCAAACTCGCCCAGCTTGTGACCGACCATGTTCTCCGTGATGTACACGGGGATGAATTTCTTCCCGTTGTGCACGGCGAGGGTCTGGCCGATCATCTCCGGAATCACCGTGGAACGACGAGACCATGTCTTGATGATCTTGCGGTCCTTGGTCTCGTTCATCTGCTCCACCTTCTTGAGCAGATGCGCGTCCACAAAGGCTCCCTTGCTAACAGATCTCGGCATACCCGGCCCTCATCACTTTCGTCGCGTGATAATGAATTTACTGGTCGCCTTGTTCTTCCGGGTCTTGTACCCCTTGGTGGGCAAGCCCCAGGGGGACACCGGGTGGGGATTCCCCTGCCCGGATTTCCCTTCACCGCCCCCATGCGGGTGATCGACGGGATTCATGGCGACGCCCCGCACGTGCGGCGTTCGCCCCATCCACCGCGTCCGACCGGCTTTGCCGATCATCACGTTCTCGTGGTCCAGGTTCCCCACCTGCCCCACCGTCGCCATGCACGCCGCGAGGATACGCCGCATCTCCCCGGACTTGAGCCGGACCTGCACGTACTCGCCCTCACGCCCCATGACCTGGGCGAAGCTCCCGGCGCTGCGGATCAGTTGCCCGCCCTTGCCCGGCTTCAGCTCGATGTTGTGCACGGTCGTGCCCAGCGGCATATTCACCAGCGGCAACGCATTACCCGGCCGAACCTCGGCCTGGGCCCCGGACTGCACCGTGTCATTGAGGGTCAATCCTTCTGGCGCGAGGATGTAGCGCTTCTCTCCGTCCGCATAATGGAGCAGCGCGATCCGGGCAGAGCGGTTCGGATCGTACTCGATCGCCGCGACCCGGGCAGGCACGCCCACCTTATCCCGCTTGAAGTCGATCCGCCGATACAACCGTTTGTGGCCGCTTCCGCGGAAGCGCACAGTGATGCGCCCATCATTGTTCCGGCCCCCAGCTCGCGGGGCAAACTCGGTGAGGCTCCGTTCCGGCCGTTTCTTTGTCAGGTGCTCGTCCACCAGGACGGTCATGCCCCGGCGCCCCGGCGAGGTCGGTTTGTATTGTTTCAATCCCATGATCTTTCCTGTCCAGGCTATAGGCTATCGGCAATGGGCTATGGGTTGCAGGAAACCTCTGCCCTATCGCCTATCGCCCATAGCCTCTAGCCGCAAGAGCGTGCGCTAGACGCTCTCGTACAGTTCGAGCTTTTCGCCCTTCTTCAAGGTCACGATGGCTTTTTTCCAACTCGGGCGGGGGCCGGCAAAACGCCCCATCCTCTTGGTCTTCCCCATCACGTTCAACAGATTCACTTTTGCGACCTTCACCTTGAGCGCGGCTTCGACGGCCCGCTTGACCTCGACCCGGTTCGCATCCCGCCTGACCTTGAATCCGACTTTGTTCCCGCTCTCTCGAAGCGCGGTGATCTTCTCCGTCAGCAACGGCCTGATGAGCACGTCAAATTCGGTTCGCTTCACGACCAGGCCTCCTGGACCCGGGCCACCTCCCGCTCGGGGATGATGATGGAGTCATAACGCAGCACATCGTAGACATTCAGGTCCCGCGGACTGACCATCTTGACGCCCGGCAGATTTCTGGCCCCTCGCTCCAGATCGGTGCGATCGGTCCCGACCACCACCAACGTCGAAGACGTCAACCCGAGTTGGTTCAGGACCTTCGCGAATGATCGTGTCTTCGCATCGGAGGGGTTCAGCTCCGAGACCACGAGCAGCCTGCCGCTGGCCACTTTGGCCGAGAGCGCGCTTCTGAGCGCTGCCCGATACTGTTTCTTGGGGATCGAGACGGCATACGAACGAGGCCGCGGCCCAAACACGGTGCCTCCGTGTCGCCAGAGAGGGGAGCGAATCGACCCCGCTCGGGCCCGACCAGTGTGCTTTTGTCGCCATGGCTTCTTGCCCGATCCGCTCACTTCGCCTCGCTCGAGCGCGGAAGCTGTCCCCTGCCGCTCGCACGCCCGCTGCATCACCACTGCGGCGTGGACCAAGGCCGGGTGCGGTGCCGCCCCGAACACGCCGTCATGCAGCTCGATCGAGCCGACTTTGCGCCGATTCATGTCCACGACAGCCAAGGTCGGCATGCGTCAGCCTTTCTTCGACTTGCGCACCACGAGGAGTCCTCCGGTCGGGCCAGGAACCGCACCGCTGATGAACAGGAGGTTCTCCTCCGGTCTGGACTCCAGCACCCGGAGCCGCTGCACCGTCACGCGCTCGTGGCCCATGTGGCCGGGCAGCCCCTTGTTTTTCCAAACGCGGGACGGAAACGAACTGCTTCCGATGGAGCCAGGCGCCCGGTGGAACATGTGTCCGTGCGTCTCGGGACCGCCGCGATAATGGTGCCGCTTGATGACACCCTGGAACCCTTTTCCCTTGGAGATCCCTTCCACGTCCACCCAGTCCCCTTTCCGGAAGACATCGGCCTTGATGACCTGTCCGATCTGGACCTCTCCGGCCTTCTTGAATTCCCGCAAGTGGCGGCTGGCCGGCGCCTGCACTTTCTTCAGGTGACCGAGTTCAGCCTTGTTCAGCTTGCGCTCCGGCAGGTCACCCCAGGCGAGCTGGACCGCGTCGTACCCGTGCCGATCTCGGGTCTTGATCTGGGTGACACGGCAAGGACCCGCATCCACCACCGTGACGGGACACAGCCGGCCGTCCTCATCAAACAGCTGCGTCATGCCGAGCTTGATTCCCAGCAATCCGTTCGTCATCTCACCACTCCCACCCACCCGGCGCGCGGGAATGGGGTGGCTGGGGTGCCCTCAACTGCGCGCATGGAGCGAGCACCTTCTGAGCGTGCGCGCTCTGCGAGCAAAGAGGGCAGCCGAGCCGCCCCAAGCACCATTACAGTTTGATCTCCACGTCCACGCCCGCCGCCAAATTCAGCTTCATCAGCGCGTCCATGGTCTCGGGGGTCGGCTCCATGATATCGAGCAGCCGCTTGTGTGTCCGGATTTCAAACTGCTCGCGCGACTTCTTATCCGTATGGGTGGAGCGCAAGACTGTGAATTTCTCGATGCGGGTCGGCAAGGGAATGGGACCGGCGATCTTGGCGCCGCTTCGCCTCACCGTCTCGACGATCTCAGCCACAGACTGGTCCAGCACGCGATAGTCGAACCCCTTCAACCGAATCCTGATGCGCTGATCAACCTTCATCTTCTAAACTCTCGTGAGGCGCAAGGGGTGACTGTTCCTCGGAGTTTCGCCTCAC
>CAYZKG010000002.1:42111-46450 GCA_964478915.1 uncultured Nitrospira sp. | reverse complement strand
ATCCGGATGCACTGCCTGGGTCGCTGCCGGAAGGACTTCCGCGGCGCACTCACGCGGAAGGGGCGCTCGCGGTAGCCAGGCTCTGCCACGACAAAGTCGCTCGTAGGATGTCCTAGCGCGATCCGCAGATGCCGTGAGGCCGGGGGAAAGGCCCGAGGCAAGCAAGGGCTTGCTGGTGTTGCGGCCGGGTTCGGTGTTATGGTGGATGCCAACCGGAATGGGGGGGTGGTATATCCGATGGCGACGAAAACGCGTCTGACCGCTCAAGATCTCTGGCGACTTGGTGAGGGGGACGTTCGGCGCGAGTTGGTGAACGGTGAGATAATCGAAATGGTTCCAGTCGGGGGCGTCCATGGAGACGTGAGCGGGAGGGTTTATCGCAAGCTTGCAAGCTGGGTTGACCAATGCGGAGGGGGCAAGATCGTGGTCGGCGATGTCGGGTTTGTGCTCAACCTATCCAATGACCCTGAACGGGTGCGCGCTCCCGATGTGGCCTTTATTGCTACGGCTCGCCTCCCTGAGGGGCGGCTCCCTCAGGGGTATCTTCAGGGCGCTCCCGATCTGGCGGTGGAAGTGCTCTCGCCATCCGATAACCCCGTTGATGTCCAGCAGAAGGTCCGAGACTACCTGGAGGCCGGCGCCCGCCTCGTGTGGGTGCTTGCGCCTCAGGCCCAAAGCGCGACCGTGTACCGCGCCGATGGGTCAGCCCGGCTGCTCCGGGAGCAGGACGCACTCGATGGGGAGAGTGTGCTCCCTGGCCTCACGATTCCTTTAGCCGAGTTGTTCCAATAGGTTGCGCGCCCGTCGCATCGTTTGCGTTACATGGAAGATGAGGGGGCGGCCGGCTTGTTGTAACAAATTTATCCAAAGAGCGCTTCGAGCCGATCCAAGGATGCATCGGCAAGATTCTGAAGCACCAAGTGTGCGGCGGCCAGCTCGTGGGCCGGATAGGTCGTCGCCACGGCGACCACTTTCATGCCGGCTGCAAGGGCCGATCGGATCCCCGCGAGTGAATCCTCGATGACCAGACACTCTTCCGGCCGGATCAAGGGCCTCGGCCAAGGCTCCACCCCGTTGAGCAGTCTGAGGGCCACCCGGTAAACGGCCGGGTCGGGTTTGCCGGTGTCCGTGTCTTCGGCCGAGACGATCACCGCAAAGTCCTTTTCAATGGCCGTGTCCCGCAGCGCGAATTCAATCTGCTCCCTCTTCCCGCCCGACGCGATCGCCAGCCTGTAGCGCTCCCCAGCCCGTTTCACGACATCCACGACTCCTGGAAATAGCTCCGGCTTGTGTGCCCAAGTGTATTCGCGGAAGAGGTCCGCCTTGCGGTTGAAGATCCGCTTGATCAGGGCCCCCTCGCCCTCCCCTCTCCCCGGTTCGGGGAGAGGGCTGGGGTGAGGGGAGGTGCTCAGCAGCGCAGCCAAGCAGTTTCGCTCGTCCATTCCGAGATAGGTTCCGTAATAGTCCTCCTTGGAAAGGAACAGCCGCTCCTCCGCCAGGGCCTTCTGAAAGGCGGCAAAATGGACGCTCTCGTCATCGGCGATCACGCCGTTGAAGTCGAAGATGATCGCGCGGAGCGGCATAGCCTCCAGGCACCCTACCATGAGAAATTTCTGTTGAACAAGGAATAGTGTATAGTCTTCGCACAACCTGACGTCTGATGTGGTCTGTGTGAAGTTGGAGACACCGTGACCGGCCATAATGTGCTGAGTGACCTTCTGGTGATCTTCGCCGTCTCGATCGGCGTGGTGTTTCTCTTCCAGAAGCTTCGCCTGCCGTCCATTGCCGGGTTCCTGACCGCCGGGATGCTCATCGGCCCATACGGCCTCAACCTCGTCTCCGATCTTCCCCAGATCAAGGTGCTGGCCGAGATCGGCGTCGTGCTGCTCCTGTTCACCATCGGCATTGAATTCTCGCTGGCCCATCTCGCGGCCGCGCGGAGCATTTTGGTGGTTGGCGGCCCCTTACAGGTCAGCGCGGTCCTGGTCCTCGTCGCGGTATGCGGGGTCCTGTTCGGCCTTCCCCCCCGCCAGGCGGTCTTCTGGGGCTGTCTGCTCTCCTTGAGCAGCACGGCCATCGTGCTGAAGGCCCTGGCCGATCGGGGGGAGGCCGATTCGCTCCATGGCCGGACCACGATCGGCATCCTCGTGTTTCAAGACCTGGCGGTGGTTCCCATGATGTTGCTCACGCCGCTCCTCGGCAGTCACACCGAAGCCATGACCGGCAGGGTGCTGCTGGCCCTCGGGAAGTCGGCCGTGCTGGTGGCCCTGGTCATTATCGCGGCCTGGGTTCTGGTGCCGAAAGTGCTGGAACAGATCGTGCGAAGCCGGAGCCGCGAGCTGTTTGTGTTGACGATTATCGTGCTGTGCCTTGGGATCGCCTGGGTCACGTCTCTCACCGGCCTGTCTCTTGCGCTGGGAGCCTTCATCGCCGGCCTCGTGATCTCCGAATCCGAGTACAGCCATCAGGCGATGGCCGAAGTGCTCCCGTTCCGGGACAGCTTCAACAGCTTGTTCTTCGTGTCGATCGGCATGCTCATGGATCTCAACGTCATGCTGAGTCATCCCGGCATGGTTCTCGCCTTGGTGGCGGCGGTCTTGATCGGCAAGTTCGTCACCTCGGCCGGGTCGGTGCTGGCCATCGGAGCGGCCCCCCGCTCGGCGGTGTTGAGCGGAATCGCCCTGGCGCAGGTCGGTGAGTTTGCATTCATCCTGGCCCAAGAGGGACAAAAGGTCGGCGTGCTGGCCGAAGAGCAGTATCAGGTCTTTCTCGCGGTCTCGGTGCTGACCATGCTGATCACCCCCTTTCTCATGCAGGGAGCGCCGCGGGCGGCGCGGCGGCTCGAGGCGGTCCAGCGGCTGCGCCGCTGGTTTCCCGGCCGGACCACCGCCCGTCTTCTTCAAGCGGAATCCCGGCATCTGAAGATCAAGGACCACGTGGTGGTCGTGGGCTATGGGTTGAACGGCAGAAACCTGGCCCGGGTGTTGGAAGAGACGGAGATCCCCTATGTCGTGCTGGATCTGGACGGCGCGACGGTGCGGCGCGAAGCGCGCAACGGCGTGCCGATCTACTACGGAGATGCGACCAACCCCAGCGTCCTTCGGCATGTTCGCATCGAGGACGCCCGGGTACTGGTGCTGGCCCTGTCGGATCCCTTCTCGGCGCGCCGCGCCGTCCAGATCGCGCGGGGGCTCAATCCCAGCCTGCACATTATCGTGCGCACGCGGTACCTCAAGGAGCTGGAGGACCTGCGGCAGCTCGGGGCGGACGAGGTCGTTCCGGAGGAGTTCGAGACGTCCATTGAAATCTTTGCCTTGGTCCTGCGCACGTACATGATGCCGCCGGAATTCATCATGCAGAAAGCGGAGCAGGTCAGACGAGAAGGCTATGCTCTGTTGCGCCGCAGCGCGCTCCCGGAGCTTGCCCATCATTTGCGGGGCGGCACCTTGATGGACGTGGAGGTCGAGACCTGCCGGATCGAGGCCGACTCCCCGGCGGTCGGCAAGAGCTTGAGGCAGCTCTCCATTCGGCCGCGAACGGGAGCGTCAGTCATCGCCTTGACGCGGAGCGGCACGACGGAATCGGACCCGCCCGAACACAGGGTCCTGGAGCTGGGGGATGTCGTGGTCCTGCTGGGAAGCCGCGAACAGATCCGCCGGGCGCTCGGGCTTCTTATGAGTGCTGAGGGCTGAGGGCTCAGGGCTGAGTAACGAGGTTGACAACGTAAAGAAGTGCATCCTATAGTGAAAACACCCCTCTCCCCCTCACCTTCATCCTCTCCCCCAGTGGGGGAGAGGGGTGGAGTGGGGAGGAGAGGGGTAAGTGAGGGGGCATGAGGTGCAGCCATGAACCAGACCAGACTTGAACCGGCCTCCGCGCTGGCAGAGCTTCAAGAGACGAAACCCGATAAAGTGACGATCGTGGTCCTCAGCGGCGATATGGACCGGGTGATGGCCGCCTTCATCATCGCCACGGGCGCGGCCGCCATGGGGATGCAGGTCACCATGTTCTTTACCTTCTGGGGCCTCAATACCATTCGCCGAAAAGGCGCTCCCAGTGCTGCGAAAGACTGGCTTCGCCGCATGTTCGGCGTCCTCAATAAAGGCGGCGCCGACACGCTACCGCTCTCGCGGTTCCACTTTGGGGGCTTGGGCACCAAGCTGATGAAGCGGGTCATGCGGCAGCACCGGATGCCGGGCATCCCGGAGTTGATGCAGATGGCCCAGGACCTCGGGGTGCGATTTATCGCCTGCACCACCACGATGGGTCTTATGGGCATCTCAAAGGACACCCTGATCGAGGGCATCGATCAGCTCGCCGGAGTGACGACCTACTTGGC
>CAYZKG010000002.1:13953-42011 GCA_964478915.1 uncultured Nitrospira sp. | reverse complement strand
AACCAGACAAACCAGACAAACCAGACTCTATGATTCAAGCTGATGTGACACTCGACACGCTCGGGTACTTTTGCCCGATGCCGATTATCATGACATCCAAGAAGATCAAAGAGCTTGCTTCTGGGCAGGTGTTGGAAGTGCTGTCCGATGACGAGGGGATCAAGAAGGATATGCCGGCCTGGTGTCAGACCACCGGGCACCAGATGGTCGCGCTCGAGGAGGAAACTGCGAACGCCAAGCGGGTGTACAAGGCGTTTGTGAAAAAAGCCTGAAACGCCAAATCATCGAACGGGTTACCAATTGAGGAGCCGGGGTCGAGAGGCCTCCGGCTCTTTTTTTATCCACAGTCAGTCTCCTAGTTCTTCACACGGTTTCACCATGATACCCACAAGATGTAGAGTATGGACTATCGGTATGCGCTGTATTTAGTATTTTTTCCTTGACTCGATCCCAGGGTTTTGGTATTTGGGTGTTCACACTGATTCCCGGCGGTCCAACCCCTTCACTCTTACCTAAGGAGGACAGAAATGGCTACAAGCGGTCTGGTCTCTGGTGAGTCGAGGTCGCGGATGCTCAGCATGGCCACGGTCGGGCTACAAGAAGCACACACCGAACCGATCCTTGATCAGGAGACTCACCAGACAGACGGGATCTTGGTTTCATCGCTCCGGGAAAGAGTGGCGGTGTTCGCGCACCAGTTCGAAGCGCTGGCATTGTCTGACATCAGCCGGTTCCGTCGCTTGATGGCCAAGGCCCAAGCCCGTCGAGCACTTCTCTATGTTCCACGAGACTGCACGATTCCTCAGCCCGTCATGCTCCTCGCCACCCTTTCGAAAATCGAGATCGCCTGCGTCGCGCCGTCAGAGTTACATCTCTACTGAGCGACGCCATGCCCCCTCACCTTTCTCCTCTCCCCGGGTACCTGTTGCCCCTCACCCTCCCCTCTCCCCGGCGGGGAGAGGGCTGGGGTGAGGGGGATTTCTGGGAGGGTGTGTATGGCTGGCCCGTTTAGCTTGCGATATCTTCATCTGTTCGTGAAAGAAAGATCGGCCGGGGCGTTTATTCTCTCCAGGGACGGAAAATCCGCGGACTTCGTCGGAAAGAGTGCGGATGACGTCGCGGCTGCGCTGGGCCGTTTCACGCGCTCGCCCTATCGATATTTCTGGTTTGCCTATGTGTCCTCTCCGGACGAAGCGACTCGGCTGGAGCAGACCTGGCGTCACCGCTACACACCGACCGACAACGGTCTGGCTTCGCGCAACTCCCATGCCGAGCACTGGCAGTGCACCATCGCCGGTTGTGCGGCTTGCGCGCTGACTCAGACCCGACGCTGAATCGGCGCGCGAGCCATCAGCGTTCCCGCGTTCGCCTTCCTTGACGCTTCGACGGCACCCATGCCCGCTCGGCTGAGTTCGTCGCAGGCCGCTCGGAAGAGCGGGGTCACAGGCACCGCTCAGCGTCAATCCTGAGCAAGCCCCGCCCGGAAGGGCGTGGTAGTCGAAGGATTGACTTCACCGGATCAATCCCATTACCGTACCGCTTCCTGATGAAACGACCTCTCTTCGTGGGCAATTGCGCGCAGCTCCTGACCCTGCGGGGCCCGAGGCGGCCACGGGCGGGGAAGCAGATGATGGACCTGGCCCTGGTTCCACGCGGAGCGGTGCTCATCAAGGATGGGATCGTTCAGGGAGTGGATACTGAACGGCGGTTGAGCCGGTCCCCGGCGGCTCGCGGCAGTCGCTATCTGGATGCCGGAGGAGGCGTGGTGCTGCCGGGCTTCGTAGACTCCCATACCCATGCCTTGTTTCCCGGGCCGCGGCTCGATGAATTCGTCGCGCGGATCCGGGGAGCCAGCTATGCCGAGATTGCCGAGTCCGGTGGCGGGATCCAGGCCAGCGCGAGGCGCATGCGCTCAGCCAGTGCACCGGCGTTAGAGAGGCATCTCGAGAAAACCGTTCGGCGGTTCCTCGAACATGGGACCACCACGGCGGAGGTCAAGAGCGGGTACGGTCTGGAACTGAGCCAGGAATTGAAAATGCTCCGGGCGATCCGCAAGGTGGCCCGCTCCGGACCGTTTGATCTCGTCCCCACGCTGCTGATCCATGCGGTACCCGACCGATTTCAAAGCAAGCGCGCGGACTATCTGAGGCTCGTGACACAGCAATTGATTCCGAGGGTGGCTCGGGCGAAGCTGGCAGAATTTGGTGATGTGTTTTGCGATCGAGGCTATTTTTCGGTAGATGAGGCGAGAGATCTGCTCGGCGCGGCCGCGCGGGCCGGCCTGAGGTTGAAGCTGCATGCCGAACAGTTGCGCCATTCCGGTGCGGCCGTCATGGCCGTGGGGCTTCGGGCCGTCTCGGTCGATCACCTGGAGCACCTGACCGACTCGGATATCAAAAAAATCCGCGGGACGCGCACGCTCATGACTCTGCTGCCTGGGACCGTTCTGCATCTGGGAACCCGACTCTATCCTCCGGCCCGCCGCCTGATTGACGCCGGGATTCCGGTCGCTCTGGCCACGAACTTCAACCCCGGCAGCTCACCAACCCTCAATATGCAGATGATCCTGTCCCTGGCCTGCTCCCAGATGCGGATGACGCCGGAAGAGGCCGTGACGTCCGCCACGATCAATGGGGCGTACGCGCTGGGTCGAGGCCACCTGGTGGGCTCGATTGAGGCGGGGAAGCAGGCCGACGTGGCGGTCATGGCGGTATCCGATTACCGTGAGATCCCGTACTATTTCGGGATGAATCATTGCATCGTCGTGATCAAGAAGGGGCAGGTGGTCTATTCGAAAGAGGGAGGCACGAGGCTAGAAGCGAGAGGCTATGGGAAAGAATCCGACCCATTGCCTCTTGCCCATCGCCTCTAGCCGGGTTTTATGATCGAACAGCTTGTTGAATGCGTGCCGAATTTCAGCGAGGGGCGCAATGCGCAGACCGTCCGGGCCCTGGTCGCCGCGGTCCGAGGCGTGAACGGGACCTTCGTGCTGGATGAGGAGATGGACCATGACCATCATCGTGCGGTGCTGACCTTTGTGGGACACCCGGAAGCCGTGGCTGAAGCGGCATTCCAGGCGGTGCGGGTCGCGTCAGACCTGATCGACCTGCGGGTCCATGAGGGCGGCCATCCGCGCGTGGGAGCTACGGATGTGGTCCCGTTTGTGCCGATCCGAGGCGTGACCATGGAACACTGCGTGGAGTTGGCCAGAAGGGTGGGGAGCCGAATCGGGAGCGAGCTGGGCATCCCGGTTTTCCTGTACGAGCGAGCAGCCTCACGTCCGGAGCGCGTCAGCCTGGAGGCCATTAGGCGTGGCGGTCTCCAAGGGTTGGCCATGCGGATGGAGTCTGATCCGGCTTGGAGCCCGGATTTTGGCCCGCGGAAGCTTCATCCGACGGCCGGCGCGACGATCGTCGGGGCCCGCCCCCCACTCATCGCCTTCAACGTGAACTTACAGAGCCAGGATCTGTCTCTCGCGAAAGCCATCGCCAAGACCGTTCGTTTCTCGGGAGGAGGGCTGCCGTATGTGAAGGCGATCGGGGTGGAGCTGCCCAGCCGGGGACTTGTCCAGGTTTCCATGAACCTGACCAACTTCGAGGAGACGCCGCTCCATGTGGCCTATGAAGCGGTGAGACGCGAAGCCGAGCAACGCGGGGTCCGAGTTTGCAGCAGCGAGTTGATCGGGCTTGTGCCCCAACGGGCCTTGATCATGGCTTCGGAGTTTTTTCTGAAGCTGGAACGCTTCGATCCCACCCAGGTGTTGGAGACTCGTCTTGAGATGGCATTGGAAAGAGATGCGCTTCACGCTTCACGCCCTTCGACAGGCTCAGGGCAGGCTCTCACGCCTCACGATTTTCTGGATGCCCTCTCCGCCGGGACTCCCGCTCCGGGAGGCGGAAGTGCCGCGGCATTGGCCGGGGCGCTGGCGGCCGCATTGGGTGTCATGGCCTGTCGAATCAGCACGACCGAGCCACGGCACGATCCGGACCTGGCGCCGTTGGAGCGCCGTCTGACGGAGCTTGGCCAGAGACTCCGGGGGCTCGTCCAGGCCGATGCGGAGGCCTACGCCGGTGTTGTGGCCGCGTACCGTCTTGCGAGAACGGACCCAGCCAGGCAACAGACGATCGCCTCAAGCCTTCGCCTGGCCACGGAAGCGCCCTTGGAGACGGCGGTTTCTGCTGAAGAAGCGGTCTCGATCCTGCGCCGGCTGTCCGCCATCGCCAAACCGACGGTGGCTTCCGATCTCAGGGTAGGGCTGATCCTGGGACTGGCAGCCATTGACGCGGCGCTCGAAAACGTGCGGGTGAACCTGGAATCGCTGAAAGATGAGGAATATCTTAGAGAAGTCAGCCGACGTGTCGAAGCCATCAAACAGAGTGTTGTAGAACTGAGATCACTGTGTTAGACTACCGCCTCACTTTTCGAGTTTGCGCACAGGGATCCTGACGGGCATGGAAATCAAGGTCTTCAACAACAACATTGAAAAAGCGCTGAAGGTGGCCAAGAAGAAACTGGCTGGGGAAGGGCTGTTTCGCGAGTTGAAACGCCGCCGGTTCTATGAGAAACCCAGCGTCAGGAAAAAGGCTAAGCAGCGCGAGGCGCAGCGGCGCCGCCAGAAATGGCTCGCCAAGCGGCGCACAGACTGACCCCACCTCCTCGATCCGGTCTCGTTCCTCAGCTCCACAGCGATGCGTGACGTAGACATTCACGCAGTCCTTCGTATCCTCAGACAAGAGCTGCGCCGCTGGCAAGAGCCCGTGGTGGGGGTGGTGGCGCGAGAGTCGCGCGATCCCTTTCGGATCCTGATCGCCTGTGTCCTGAGCCTCCGGACCAAGGATCAGACCACCGCGGAAGCCAGCCGGCGGCTGTTCAAGCTGGCGCCGGACCACAGCTCAATGCTCCGCCTTTCTGCTCGTCGCATCGAGCGGGCCATCTATCCGGTCGGGTTTTATCGAACCAAGGCCAAGCAGATCAAAAGAATCTGTGCTCGGCTCCTGAAGGAGTACGGGGGGAACGTTCCCGATTCAATCGAAGAGCTTCTGACGTTGCCCGGAGTGGGACGGAAAACCGCGAATCTTGTCGTGACGGTGGGGTATGGAAAGCCCGGGATCTGCGTGGACACCCATGTCCATCGGATCAGCAATCGGTGGGGATACATCCGGACGAAAACACCGGAGCAATCGGAGGAGATGTTGCGTCAGAAGCTACCGCGACGGTACTGGATCACCTTCAATGATCTGCTGGTGCCATTCGGGCAGAATATCTGCCAGCCGGTTTCGCCCTTCTGCAGCCGCTGTCAGCTGGTGAAGTATTGCGCTCGCGTGGGAGTAGAGAAGTCGCGGTAAGGGGCGGGTTTGTCTGGTTTATCTGGTTTGTTTGGTTTATCTGGTTTAACCAGACAGACCAGACAAACTAGACAAACCAATATTCGAGTTCAGATGAAGAGGGTCGTCTCGGCGCCGGCGGTCAATGCGAGAATGGCAGGAAGGCCGAGAACCTCATCCACGTTCTTGGCGACCACCTCAGTATCCACTCCCATGTACTCGAGCCCCGCGCTGCAGGCAATCAAGCGAAACCGGCCCACCTGTCTCGCCTCGTGAAACATTTCGGAGATCCGGGGCACCTTTTTTTCGGTAAGCAATCGGCTCACTTCCTCGGCGTGCTCCCGGTATTCAGGCGGGAAGTCCAGCGCATCGATCTGTCCTTCGGCCAGTTTCTTGATGGTCCAGAACAGCAGGACCACGATGACGTCCTTCCCCATGGCCGCAGCGGTCAGCGCAAGCGTGGCCACCTGATGGAGCTTATCGTAGGTGGCGTTGTGCGCGAAGATCACAAAGCGGGGCTTCTTGCTCACGGGCAAATTATAGCGTGCCCCTGAGGGGGTGACAAGCGTTCAGTCAGTCCTGAGGAGGAAGAGGAATGTGGAGGCCTTGCCGCTGCATGGTGGCCAGAGCGTCCGGGTACCCTGCGTCGGCATAGCGAAGGACCCCGAGCGCCGGATCATTCGTCAACACCCGCTCGAGCTTCCTCGCAGCCTCAGCAGTGCCGTCAGCCACGGTGGCCTGTCCGGCATGCAAGGAGTATCCGATGCCCACACCGCCGCCGTGGTGGAAGGATACCCAACTGGCTCCCGAAGCGGTAGTGAGCAAGGCATTCAGGATGGGCCAGTCGGCGATCGCGTCGCTGCCGTCTCGCATCGCTTCGGTTTCCCGAAACGGCGAGGCCACGGACCCTGCATCCAGATGGTCGCGGCCGATCACGATCGGAGCCTTCACGGCCCGCTTCGCCACCAGCTCATTCATGCGCAGACCCATCGCGGCCCGCTCCCCACAGCCCAGCCAGCAGATGCGTGCGGGAAGCCCCTGGAAGCGGACATGCTTCTGCGCAAGCCGGATCCACCGCTGGAGGCCTTTGTGCTCAGGAAACAGCTCGAGCGCCGCTTCGTCGGTCGCGGTGATGTCGGAGGGGTCGCCGGAGAGCGCGACCCACCGGAATGGCCCTCGCCCCTCGCAGAACAGCGGCCGGATATAGGCCGGCACGAACCCCGGAAACGCGTAGGCGTTCCTCACTCCGCGGCGGAACGCCATCGTTCGGATGTTGTTCCCGTAGTCGAACACGACGGCGCCGGCATTCTGAAACTCGAGCATCGCCCGGACATGGGTAGCGATCGAATCCAAGGCGCGGTCCACATATTCGGAAGGGCGTTCTTTTCGGAGGGCCGCGGCCTCCGTCAAAGACAGTCCGGCCGGGATATAGCCGTTCAGCGGGTCGTGGGCCGAGGTCTGATCCGTGACGAGATCCGGCACGATTCCGCGCTTGACGATCTCCGGCAGCACGAGCGCGCAATTGCCGACCAGCCCGACCGACAGTGCCTGCCGACGCCGCTTGGCGGTCGACACCAGCTCCACGGCCGTATCCAGGGAATCGGTCATCTGCTCGCAGTAGCCGGTTTTGAGTCGCCGCTGGATTTTTTCGGGATCGACCTCGACGCAGAGGATGGCCGCCCCGTTCATGGCCGCGGCAAGCGGCTGGGCGCCTCCCATGCCTCCCATCCCCCCGGTCAGGACGAACCGGCCCGATAAATCGCCTCCAAAGTGCTTGACGGCGGCGGCCGCAAAGGTTTCATACGTCCCTTGCACGATCCCCTGCGTGCCGATGTACATCCAGGAGCCGGCCGTCATCTGTCCGTACATCATCAACCCGAGCGCTTCCAGCCGGTTGAATTCGTCCCATGTGGCCCAATGCCCTACCAGGTTCGAGTTGGCGATCAACACCCGTGGCGCCCATTCGTGGGTCCTGCACACGCCGACAGGCTTGCCCGACTGCACCAGGAGGGTCTGGTCGCTCTCCAGCTCCGTGAGTTCCCGAACGAGCGCGTGGTACGCGTCCCAGTTTCGGGCAGCCTTGCCCCTTCCGCCATAGACCACCAGTTCCCGGGGATTCTCCGCGACCTCGTCATCGAGGTTGTTCATGAGCATGCGCAGGGCGGCCTCCTGTGGCCATCCCTTGCAGGTCAAAGCCGTTCCGCGGGGCGCGCGAATGGACATCAACGCTTTCCTTTCAACTGAGACTTCACTGTGGTGATGAAATCCTCGATCGCGGCGTCCACCTCCGCCTTGGACATGGCGCGGTCATGGGTTTCGCTTTCGTCCACGAGGAATGCGTCGTTCTCTTTTTCCTGGCGGATCACCACGGTGTTATCGGGCGTGACCTCGATCAACATGAACCATTCCTTCGCGCCTTTCTTGATCGAGACCTCCTTCCCCAGCCCTTTCTTGGTGACCTCGACTTGAAGGTCCTCCTCGCCAGCCCCCGAGGCCGCTGCGGTCAGGGTAGGCGCCAGGACGGTGAGGGCGACCAGCAGCCCGAGGGCCGACACGACTGCTGCAACCATGGCCGGCCTCGTAGGCGCAACCGGCTTGCGATCTCCATCTGTGCTCATGGCATCACTCCTCCGTCTCGTCTGATGGTGGAAAGCACGGCTGACACCGCTCCCTCTGCCACCATGGTTCTGACGCGCTCGATGTCCGGGGCCAAGGCCCGGTCGGTGGTGAGCCGCGGCACCGCGCGGCGGATCAGCCGCATCGTTCTGCGGCTTCCTGTGCCCGGCTCCAACGGTCGGTGGAAATCCACACCTTGTGCGGCGCACAACAATTCAATGGCCAGGATGTGCTCGACGTTGGTGAGGACCGATTTGAGCTTCAACGCCGATCCCATCCCCATACTGACGTGGTCCTCCCGGTTGCCGGAGGTCGGAATCGAGTCCACCGAGGCGGGGTGAGACAGCACCTTGTTTTCAGACGCCAGCGCCGCGGCGGTGACCTGAGCCAGCATGAATCCCGAGTTCAAGCCGGGATCCGGGCTGAGGAACGGTGGCAGGTCACCGTACTCCGGATTGGTCAGGCGCTCGATCCGCCGCTCCGAGATATTGGCCAGCTCCGTCATGGCGATGGCCAGGTGGTCCAGAACCAGACCCAACGGTTGCCCGTGAAAATTTCCGCCGGAAACGACCTCTCCCTTGCCGGGAAACACGATGGGGTTATCGGTGACACTGTTGATTTCGACCGTCAAAGTCCTGCGGGCATAGTCCAGCGCATCGCGGACCGCGCCATGCACCTGGGGCATGCACCGGAGGCTGTAGGCATCTTGCACGCGGGGACAGTCCACGTGAGAGGCGCGGATCTGGCTGCCTGCCGCCAACGCGCGCAGGTTGGCCGCCACGGTCATCTGGCCTTGGTGGGGTCGAAGCTGATGGATCCTTGCATCGAACGCCACCGGGGTTCCTTTGAGAGCCTCCAGGCTCAGGGCCCCCGCGACATCGGCCGCATCGACCAACTGTTCACAGCGACGAAGGGCCAACAGCCCCAGCGAGAGCATGGCCTGAGTGCCGTTGACCAGCGACAGGCCTTCCTTGGCTTCGAGACGGAGCGGCTTCAGCCCGCATGCGAGAAGCGCGGCTCGACCCGATTTCCGCCGACCATTGACGACCGCCTCTCCTTCGCCGATCAGGGTCAGCGCCAGGTGCGCCAGTGGGGCAAGATCACCGCTGGCGCCGACGGACCCGCGGGAAGGGATGACCGGCAGGATGTCGCGGTTGAGGAGCGTCAGCAGGTAGTCGGCGAGGACGGGCCGGACGCCGCTGTACCCGCGGGCCAGCACATTCGCCCTGAGCAGGAGCATTCCGCGCGTCTCCTCGCGGGTGAGCGGCTCTCCCACGCCCGCCGCGTGACTGCGCAGGAGATTGAGTTGCAGTTGCTTGACCTCGGACGGCTCGATGCGTTGATCCGCCAATTTGCCCAACCCGGTGGTCACTCCATACACCGGCGCTGTCCCGGCGGCTGCGCGCCGGACGACATCGTATGACGCCGTCATCCGATTCCTGGCTACTGGGGAGAGCCGAACTTTCCGCCCGCCCAGAACGACCGAATAAAACGCGGAGGGAGTCAGATTTTCTCCTGTCAAGGTGAAGGGCTTCGAGTCGCTCAACGGCCTCATCGATGAGGATTATACCCTTGGGACCATCGCCGGTAAACCGAGGCCGGGCGCTTGTTGTCCAGAGACGGGCATGTTAGGATGCCGCGACGATGGAGGCCCTGCTATCACAAGAATTTTTACTTAAATTATTCGCTCTCTCGGTCATCGGCTTTATCGGCAGCGTTCTCGCGATCCCTTTTGTCCTGGTCCGCCTGCCGCCCCATTACTTCGACGAACGCCATCCCAGAACGTGGATGCAGGAATACCATCCCGTGCTGCGGTGGATCGGCCTCGTCCTCAAGAACGGGGTCGGCATCGTCTTCTTGCTCGCCGGCATTGCCATGCTGTTCCTCCCGGGGCAAGGGGTCCTCACCATGCTCATCGGAATCTCGCTGATCGATTTCCCCGGAAAGCGCCGGCTGGAGCGGAAGCTGATCAGCCGACCCGCCGTACTCCGGACGATCAATAAACTCCGAGGCCAATTCGGTCGGCCGCCGCTGATTGTCGCGGGTGATCCATGATGAGGCTAGAGGCGCGGGGCTCGAGGCTATGGGCTTTGACCAAACAGACGGAGCGGAGCTAGAAGTGCAGAAGGCTTCTCGGGGGGCTTCCCTATCGCCCCTAGCCCCTTGCCCATTGCCATAGAAGCTATCATGCCGACCTTGTACCTGATCGACGGCAGCGCCTATATCTACCGGGCCTACTTCGCCCTGCCGCCGTTGTCGAATTCCAAAGGACTCCAAACCCATGCCGTCTACGGGTTCACCACCATGCTCATGAAGGTCCTCCGGGAGCACCAGCCGAACTATCTCGCGGTGGTCTTCGATGAGAAGGGGCCCACGGTCCGCCACGAAGAGTTCAAGGCGTACAAAGCCCAGCGCCCGGAAATGCCGCAAGGCATGCAGACGCAGATTCCGTATATTCATCGTGCGGTGGAAGCCTTCGGCCTTTCGGTGGTCCGGTGCGAGGGCTACGAAGCGGATGATCTCATCGGCACGCTCGCCCGGAAGGCCGAGGCGAAGGGGATGGAGGTGGTCATCGTCACCGGAGACAAGGACATGTTCCAACTGTTGACCGCGGCGGTGCGCATTTATGATCCGGTGAAAGACAGATGGTTTGGGGAGGCGGAGTGCCGCGAGCGGTTCGGCGTGGAGCCTGCGCGCGTCGTCGAGATCATGGGTCTGATGGGCGATGCCACGGATAACATCCCCGGCGTCAAAGGGATCGGCGAAAAGACCGCCGCCAAGCTGATCGCCGAATTCGGGAGCATTGAAGAGTTGCTCCGGCGCGTTGATGAGATCCCGAATGCGAAGACCCGCGCGCTGCTGGTCGAGCAGGCCGACAAGGCCAGGCTGAGCCGTCAGTTGGCCACGATTCATCTGGACTGCCCGGTTGACGTTGACGCCGACAGATTTCGGGTGAGACCGCCACGGACCGAGCCGCTGGTCGCGTTCCTCCGCGAGATGGAGTTCCCGACGCTGCTGAAGGCCGTCCAACCGGAGGCCGACACGCCGGTGTGGGGGCGAGAGGTCAAAACCATTTCGGATGAGGCGGCAGCCGGGCGGTTCGCCGAGCAGGCGTCCGGAGCGGGCCTGCTGGGGCTCCATTGCCTCGTGAAGGGATCGGGAGTCGGGGGGGAGCTTCAGGCCATGGCTCTGAGTGTCCCGAACGGACCGAGCGTCTTTCTTTCCGGGCGGGACGATGAAGGCTCTGCCGCCTGGCCGAAACCCATCCTCGACTTGCTCAAAGGCCCTGCGTGTCTGAAGGTGACCCACGACCTCAAGCCCGTGCTGCTCGCCTTTGAGCGCGCCGGTCTGCGGTTGGCCCCGCCGTGGTTCGACACGATGATCGCCGCCTACCTCTTGAATCCCAACCGCCGGACCCACGCGCTGGAGGCGGTGGCCCTGGACGCGCTGGGGTACCGGCTTGGAGGGACGGGAGAGGGGGGAGCGGCAATGATCGCGAAAGCCGCCGAGGCCGCGGTCGTGATTGGCCGGCTCGTTTCCGTGCTCACCGAGCGAATGCGGGAACAGGGCAGCTTTCGGCTGTTCGAAGAGGTCGAGATGCCGCTGGTGCCCGTGCTGGCCGAGATCGAGCGCAACGGCTTCGGCGTGGACGTGGCTTCCCTGGAGTCACTCGGCAAAGAGATCGAGCGGGAAATCGACCACCTGACCGAAATCATTACGAGGCTGGCCGGAGAAACGTTCAATTTCAACTCTCCGAAGCAGTTGGCTGCCATCCTCTTCGACAAGCTCGGACTCAAGCCGATACGAAAAACGAAGACCGGCTACTCCACCGATGAAGAGACCTTGGTGCAATTGGCCGCACAGCACGACCTTCCGGCCCAGATCCTCAACTGCCGGAACCTCAGCAAGCTGAAGTCCACGTACGTGGATGCCCTTCCGACGCTGGTCAACCCGGAGACGGGGCGATTACACACCTCCCTGAACCAGACCGTGACCGCGACCGGGCGGCTCAGTTCGTCCGAGCCAAACTTGCAAAACATTCCGGTGAAGGGAGAGTTCGGGCTTCGGATCAGGGAGGCGTTCATCGCGGCGCCAGGATGCGTGCTCCTGGCGGCCGACTACAGTCAAATCGAGCCGCGAATCCTGGCGCACCTGTCGCAAGACCCTCGGCTGCTTCAGGTGTTCGAGCGCGGCGAGGACATCCACACCGCCACGGCGGTGGAGATCTTCAATCTGGCCCCGGACCACATCACTCGCGACATGCGTCGGATCGCCAAGACGGTGGTGTTCGGGATTGTGTACGGGATCAGCCCCTTCGGGCTCGCCTCCACCTTGGGGATTTCCCAACACGAGGCCAAGACCTACATCGAGACGTATTTTGCGCGGTACGCCGGGGTCAAAGCCTTTCTGGAACGGGCCATTGAGGAAGCGAAGCAGCGCGGCTACGTGACCACGATTCTGGGGCGCCGCCGCCCGATCCCCGAGCTCGCCAGTCCCGATGCGGTCCAGCGCAGCTTCGGCGAGCGCATGGCGGTGAACAATCCCATTCAAGGCTCGGCGGCCGACCTCATCAAGGTGGCCATGATCGGGGTCAGTCGGCGCCTGGCCGCCGAGATGCCGCGGGTCAAGATGATCCTCCAGGTGCACGACGAGTTGATCTTTGACGTGCCCGAGAAGGACCTCGAGCAAACCAAAACCCTGGTGCGTGCCGAGATGGAGGCCACCGGCCAGCGCCTGGGTCTCACCGTGCCGCTCAAAGTGGACATGGGCGTCGGCCGCAACTGGCGCGCAGCCCACCCGTAAGGATGCTGAATAGCCCCGACGGCGGACGCTTTTGCGCACGCACTCCAGCCACACGGTTGACAGCCCTACCATTCCTCCACTACAGTTTCAACGCAGGGTAATCCAATGTCTAAGCTAACTATTGAGATTCCGGCTGAACTGAAGGAGATTCTCGATCGCTACCCAGAAGTTCAATGGGGACACGTGGCTGAAAAAGCGCTATGGGATTTCGCCAGGAAAGTTCGCCTGGCCGATCAGATCGCTGCTCGCAGCAAGTTGTCTGAAAACGCTGCTGAATCCATTGGACGGGCAATAAAGGTTGGGCTTCGCCGGCGCTATGCGAAACCAGCCCGATGAGGTTGGTTCTTGACACCAATATTCTCATTGCGGCTCTGATCAAGGATTCCCTCACCCGAGCAATTCTCTTCCTGCCGGAGTTTGAATTCCTCCTTCCCGAACATGGACTGGAAGAAGTACGTCGTCACCGCCTGAAGATCCTTCGCCATGCTCGCCTGAAGTCCGAAGAGCTCGACCTCCTTCTCAGTTTGCTACTCGAATCCGTCACGGTTGTACCAAAGGACCGAATTGCTCCGCACGTGAAGGCCGCTGAGGCGTTAATCGGTGCGATTGACCCTAATGATGTGCCGTTCGCGGCGCTGGCCCTTGCCGAAGAGAACGACGGTATCTGGTCCAACGACCAGGCGTTTGATCACCTGCCTAGCATCAAACGTTGGACTACGTCTGACATCAAGCAATATCTCCGTGACCGCGACCGTTGAAAGAGACAGGGGACAGGCAACTTTTCAAGCGAAGATACTGAAAAGTTGCCTGTCCCTCTGGGCCGGTCGCCGGCCTGGGGCCGGGGCGCCGCCGGCAGAGAAGGGTGCAGCTGGAGCTGGCTGATTTCAGGAAGACCAGGAAGACGGTGCGTACAGGGTTCGCACGATTTCGGTCATGGTGAAGAGCAACGCCTTGGAGCGGGTATACGCCGCGTGGCCGAAGACGTGATCGCGAGGGTCCGAGGCCCCGGCGTCCTTGTAATCGACCAACAGGCACAGGCCATCGCTCGGGCAGCGGACGCTTTTGCGAACGCACTCCAGCCACCGCTCGAAGCCGTCGTAGGGCTCCAACAGCTCCCAGAGCGCTTTGTTGGCCCCCTGAGCGTGCGGTGAATCGGGGAGCGCGTCCGAGCCCGCCACGGCCAACTGCTGGACGTAGTCTCCTCCAGCCGCCAGTGGAAGCTCCCAGGTAATCTGCGGCAGATCGAACTTGGCCAACCAGTGCTTCGTGTCTGTCCTGATCGGGCGATGATTCACGAGATGGAGGAGCTTTCCCAGCGTGGCCGGCTCCCATCCGTACCGGACCGGGGTGCCCAGCGTGACGATATCGAGCGCGGCTCCACCCAAAACGGTCCCGCTGGCCAGCAGCGAGTCAATGTCACGCAGGCCCTCAAGGACCTGCGGTGCCGCGTTGGTCTGCTCGTACAAAGAGGTCAGTGTGCGAAAGATGAGCTCACGCCCGGAGGACTGACCAGGAACCAACAGGTTGGAGATCAGGGCAAGAACCTGCCCGGCATGACCGTGGGCCAGCACCAAGATCCGATGGCTGGGCCCGATGCTGTGGCTGGTGCAGAGGCGTCTGAGATAGGCCAGAAGGTCGCACGCGGCCTTCGCACGGCCGATGTGGTGATGCGCCGATGACCAGAGATAGCGGTCGCAGAGCAGCGGTTGTGAGACCTTGCTGTTCAAGGCGGCGGAGATGGCGTTGATCTGGCCGGTGGGAAAATTGGCCGCATCGCTGACGCGCTCATCCAGGAGTTGCTTCAATGAGTCGGTGTTGGACAGCGGCGGCTTCTGTCCGTTCGGCAGCGGGGGCAACCCATTGGTCCCGTCACGCATCAGCGCCAGCAAGGCGTCCACTCCCGGAATGCCGCGGGAATAGCCCCGTTTCAGCCCCCCGGCCTCATCGAGGCGCTGAACGCCGAAGATGTCCGTTCCCCAATGAGCCCCGTGCACGAAGACCACAGCCCGAACGCCTGAGTCAGCCAAGATGGTTCCGAGGCCGGCCAGAGCCTCCCGCCAGGCCGGCGAGCCGGGCGGCGCCCCGGCCTCGAATTCACGAAAGTGGAGCCGGTCAGCCGGGTTGGCTCGTGAGTAGATCGAGTGTTGGAAGTTATTCCCTACCGGCATAGAGGGCTCGCAGCAGAGGGTTTTCCATTTCTCATACCTGAAACATGGGTCTCAGCGCAATGAACCGGAATCCTCACCGGCCAGCAAGCGGTTGACCGTCCCGAAATTGGCGTGATAAGGTACTTTTCGATGCGCGGTTCTCGCTGGTTTGCTCAAGTGGTCGTCTTCCTGACCTGTCTCACCGGGATGGTGACGATTGCTCCGTCTGCCATGGCAGCTCCATCCAATGGTCCTCAATCGCCCCCGCCCCAGACCGAATTCGTCGTGCTCATCGTCCTGGAAGGCGTCAACCGAGACGCGGTGAAGTTTGGGCCTATGCCGGTCCTCACGAGGCTGGCGAAGGAGGGTGCGGCCACATGGTCGGCCGCGACCGTTGACCCTCCGCTCACATTGCCGGCGATGGCCTCGCTGCTCACCGGCCTCCCGGTTGAGAAGCACAAGATCAGCTGGAACAACTATGACTTCGTGCGGGGATTCGTCCGGGCTCCAACCATGTTCGACTATCTGGATCTCAGTGGAGGCCGGGACAGCGCCATCTTCTGGATGGATGAATCGCTGCAGCAGCTCTCCAAGCCGGAACCGTATACGGACTATCAGATCTGCGGGCCCCTCAAGCCGGAATGCAATCCCCAGACGCTCCTGCGGTACATCCGCGACTACTTCCGGAAGGCGACCAGCGGGGATGGGCACGGACACGCCATCCTCTCGGTGCCGCACCTGCTTGTGGTGCACCTTCCCGAGGCGCTGCGGGTCGGCGGCGCGAACGGTTGGGGATCCGCTGCGTACCGCCGAGCGTTGCGGGACGTGGATGAGGCTATCGGCGCGATCCTGGATCTGTACAAGGAACTGGGTATGCTGGACCGGGCGGTCGTCATCGTGACGGCCTTGAATGGCGCGGGCAACGGAAGGCCGAGCCTGAATGGCCGGAGCAAACCAGGCACGAGTGATGGCGCGTCCGCGACGCGGGTCCCGTGGATTGCGTGGGGAGCGGGAATCAAGGTCGGGTATGCCATTACCCACCCGGTTTCCATTATGGATACCGGGGCGACCGTGCTTCGGACCCTCGGTCTGGAAACCCACGTGGAGTGGGACAGCCATGCGGTGGAGGAAATCTTTGCGGGTGCTCGGTAACGCACTCGTCATGCTGATCCTGGCCGTGCTTGTCGGGGTGGCGGCATCTGTCGAGGCGGCTGAGTCCGTTCGCAATCCGTTCACGACGGTGTACACGATTACCGTCGATGCGACGGCGTTGGCTCCGCCGACCTGGTGGCAGGTGCCCGGAGTGACGCCATTGGTGTCGAGCCTTGACCCCGACAGTACGGATGCCTTTCGAACCACCTCGCCGCAAGACCTCAAGCTGAAGCCCGGCACCTATTGGTTCGGCACCTTCACGTTTGATTTTCAATTTGCGGTGACGCCCGAGGGCGTATTGGACTTTGCTCCTTCGCTCGATCAGTGTGTCGAAGGCCGCGGCACCCGGACCCTCAAGGTCCGGTGCAGTCAGACGCAGCCGTACAGCGGCCAGCGCGAATACTGAAGAGGTAACGTATGGCTCACACGGTACAAGACTGGTTGGAAGCCCTGGAAGATGTGGACGATGCCACCCGGGAAGAGGCGGCCAAAGCGTTGGCCGACATTGCGGATCCCAGCACCTTGGAACCGCTGCTTCGGGCGCTGGAAGACGAATTCTGGTCCGTGCGTCTCCATGCCGGCTGGGGCGTGGCCAGAATCGGAGGGCCGCGAGCGACAGAAGCCTTGGTAGCCCTGTTCAACGACACCGTGATGGAGGTCCGCAACGGCGCCGTCGCCGCCGCGGCTCACATCGGTGCGCCGGCCGTTGAGGTCCTGCTCAAGTGCCTCAAGGATGAGCGCTGGCGCGTCCGGGAGCATGCCGCCAAGGCGTTGGGAGAGATCAAGGACGAGCAGGCGGTTGAGATGCTGATGGTGGCGTGCCGCGACCGCGACGGCGCGGTCAAAAGCGCGGCCGCCGAGGCGCTGGGCAAGATCGGCGACCCGAAGGCCGTGCCGGCGCTGGTGAAGCTGTTTCAGGACAGTTCGAAAACGGTGCGCGAAACCGCCGGAACCGCCCTCGTGACGATCGGCACGCCGTCCATCGATGCCTTGCTCGAGGCGCTCAAGGACCCGTATTTTGTGGTGCGCAGCCACGCCGCCCGGGCCCTTGGAGGAATGACCACGGACTACCAGATCGGCCGGTCCTGGATTCGCGACAACCCTCGGGTGGTGGAAGCCTTGCTCGTGGCCCTCAAAGATCCGGATCGGGCAGTTCGGGAAGATGCCACGATCGCCCTGGGGATGATCGGGGATCCAAAAGCAATCGACGCGCTGATCGAGGCGATGAAGGACGGAGCGGTCAAGCGTCATGCCATCATGTCGCTCGGCATGATCGGCCATGTCCGGGCGCTTCCGGCGGTGCTGGACGCGTTGAAGGGAAAAGGCATCGGGCAGGATGGAAAACCGGTCCCCGGATGCATCGTCAGCGAAGAGCAATTTATCAAAGAGGCGGCCGCGACGGCCCTGGGGCATTTTCGCGACCCCCAGGCCATCCCCGACCTCATCCTGCTGCTGAAGGATATCGTCCTGAGGGAGCGCGCCTCGGACTCGCTGGTGTTGATCGGGGATTCCGCGATCGAGCCGCTCGTGGCGTTTGTGCACGACCCGGACGCCTCGAAGGTGGAGAAGGAGGCCGAGCGGGTCCTCTCCTTCGCGTCCAGCCGGCTGAGCGCCGCCGATGCCTTGGCCAAGACCGTGTACGAGACCCTCCGGAAGCTCGGCTGGGAGCCGCCGCCGGAAGACGAGCCGACGCAGACGAAAGAACTCGAATACACCGATCCGACCAAGCCGCTCGGGGAAGGCCGATTCGGCCCGTCCGGGGACCTCGTCAAAGGAGCGTAGTCGTTTCCTTCACTTCCGTCGCACGGCGAGGCCGTGGGTATCGGCGGTTTCCTTGCCGTCCTTGGGATTTGAAATCCGCGCCACGCCTACGAACTGGCCGCCTTTCCCTCCGTCCGACACCTTGATGACCCCAACGCCGGGCGTCGAGCCTTTGGCGTTGTTGACGTTCTTGTCGTTCCCGGACAGAGGCGACGGACCACGGGTCGCGGCAAACACGTAACTCCCGTCCGGCGCGACGTCCAGAAGGTCCGGCGCGGGGTCATCGCTCGCGCTGCCCACCAGCTCGATGGTGTTCACGCTGAGGTTCGTCAACGTGTCGATGACCTCGATATTGTTCCCGGCGCGATCGGCGCTCCACAAGAAGCGTCCCACGGCGGCCATACCGTGAGAGTCGGCAAATTTCGTATCGCGTGTGGTGATGAGCTTCGCCGAGACGGATTTTGGCAGATTGGATAGATCCAAGGCGTAGACGTCATACGAGAGCGGCGCAACGGGCCAGCCGCCCCCGGAGTTGATGTACATCGTGCCGCCCACTTGAATGCCCCCGCAGCCGGCGGGATGAACCGCCTCATTATTGAGGGTCGTGACCACCTTCATCGGCGTTTCGGTGACGTCGATCACGAGCAGCCCGCCACCCCGAAGCGTGACAAAGGCGTACTTGCTGGACGCATCCGTAATCGGACAGATGGGCGCCGTATCGGGATATTCCCCTCGTTCCAGCGGACCCAGCGCCAAGACATCCTTCTCCGGATCGACGGTGAATTTGTGGGCGGCGTAATCCGTCCAGATGCGGATGAATTTTTTCTCGGCGATATTGGCCGCGATGGCCATCTTCTGGTTCGGCGTGGGCCATGCAGCGTGAGCGTTCTTCCCCATCGAGAGGCACGCTTCCGGCTTCCGAGTGGCGGCGTCCATGAACAAGACCTGGCCGCTCAGAAATGACAAGATGGCATGGGACTGGTCGGCCGTGAAGAAGAGCATGTGCGGCCGGCGGACGGGTTTCTTGGTGGCGTCCTCGCAGAACTTGTTGACCTCTCCCGCGAGATCGATCGTCACCGTCGGCTTTGCGCCTGCTGGATTGGCCGCCAACTGGGCCCCGTCGTAGATGTACAGGAAGCCGCCGCTTTCCTTGGCGGTGTCCGATTGGTCCGTAATCCAAACTTCGTACGCAGAGACGGTCGGGACGGACAAGCCGAACGCGAGGACTGCCAGAACTGCCGCGAAGACGGCAACGACACGCACTGCGCGTACTGTACGAGAGGCTGTGGCGCTCATTGTATCCTCCTTCACCTTCAGATTCAGCGTTCCGTGGCTCGCATAGCGATACCAGTAAAAGTCTTAACCCGCATTATTCATGAACGCTTCTGCTGCAATCGCGCATTCGCGGCTGCGACAAGCCTGCACGCGCCTAGTGTGCGTGCAGGCGGGCGGGCTCGCCGCTCAGTCGGTCGACATACTGACCACCCGTTGCATTCAGCAGAGCAACGGGTCCCCGGTACGCCTCGGTCCCTCGCGGCTCCACGCGCCCGTCTCGCTTCGCGACTACGTGCTTTCGCGACGAACCGTCATGAATGATGCGGGTTAGCATAGTGACGCATGTGGCTTCAATCTGTCAACACGACTTCGGCCGGGGGAGGAGTGTTGACCGCTCGAAAAAAGCTGTGTTAAGGTCCGTGGCTGGAAAGCGGAATACTTGGTTATGGCCGACAGCGTCATGGAACAGATCGCGGCCCTCAGAGATAAGGACTGGGCCATTCGCGAAGAGGCGGCGCAAGCCCTGGGGTCCTCTCGAGATACCCGGGCCGTCGGACCGTTGGTGGAGGCCCTCAGAGACCCGGATCGTGCCGTTCGTCAGGCCGCCATGCAGGCCTTGGCCCGAATCGGGGAGGCGTCCATTCTCCCGCTCGGGGCCTGCCTGCTCGATCGGGATCTCGGGGTTCAGGAGGCGGCGGCAGAGATTCTCTCGCAGATCGGGGATGCCCGCGTCCTCGACCGGTTGATCGCGGTGATGGAGAGTCCCGATTGGATTGTCAGAATGCATGTCGCCAAAGCGCTGGGTCGGATCGGGGATCCTCGAGCCATCAAGCCATTGATGCCGCTGCTGCATGATAAGGTGAAAGCGGTCCGTGAGGATGCCGCCGATGCGCTGGTCGGCATCGGAAAGCCCGCGGTCCCGTTGTTGCTGGAAGCGCTCACGCACGACGAGTGGCTGGTTCGATTGCACGCGATAGAGGCCCTCGGTAAGATGAGGTCGCCCGAGGCCGTGGAGCCGCTGCTCGGCGTCCTGTTTAACGACCGCGACGCTGCGATCAGAGAGGACGCGGCCCGGGCGCTCGGGGAGATCGGTGATGCCCGGGCGGTCCAGTTCCTGCTGGTGGCCATGAATGAAGCAGGCCTTCGGCCGCTGGCCATCGAGGCGTTGGGGAAGATCGGGGACCGACGGGCCGTTCCCGCGCTGATCGGTGTGGTGACCGGCTCAAACAGGCCAGCCCAGAGCCGGCCGATCCAAGGCTGCGGCGAGGACCGGTATGACGAAGAAATGCTGGCCATGGAAGCGGCGGTCAAAGCGCTGGGGATGATCGGTGATGAGGCGGCTCTCCCGGCGCTGATCGGAGCGCTGCGCGACACCACCATCCGAAGCGAAGCAGCGACCGCCCTCGTCCGCTTTGGGGAGAAAGCCGTACCGTATCTGCTGGAAGTTCTCAAGAAAGAACAGGATGGCAACATCCTGTACCACGTCAAAGAAGCCTTAGCGGGAGTCGGCTGGCGGGCGAACAGAATCCGGTGATCTGGCGATCAATAGCCAAGTTCTTACGCGATGCCCAAAGAAAGTCTCGAGACGCTCATCTCCGAGCTGGTCCACGAGGAGGACTGGCGCCGCATGCGGGCGACGGCGGCCTGTTTGTCCGGCGGCCCCAAAGCGGTGGAGGGGCTGATCAAGGCTCTGGACACCGGAAGCGCCGCGCTGAAAATCGAAGCGGCTGGCATGTTGGCCAGGATCAAAGACCCTCAATGCGGCGTCCCGCTGGTGCGGCTGCTGAAGGATGGGGACGCGACGGTTCGCAAGGCGGGAGCCGTGGCCCTGGAACAAATGGCCGGAGTACTGGATACGGCGGCTGCGGCGGCGCTCGTGCAGGAATTGCACCAGCAGACCGATGAAGAGCACCGGGACCTGGTCATCCGGCTGTTGGGCGTCGTTCCAAACGCCATTGAGCCTCTGGGTGCCATGCTCAGGCACCGGGACGAAACGGCTCGCGTGACCGCCGGGACGATTTTGGAACACCTGCTTGATCCTCGCTCCGCCGATGCTCTCGTGGATGCCATGACGGACCCGGCGCTCGGGGACATCGCGGTCAGGACGCTCAGAAAGCTGAGCGCGATCCGGACCCGTATCGATGGAGCCTTCGACAAGCTGCGCGGCATCGAGGAGCCCGGGGAGCGGGAACAGGTCAGGATGGAGGTGGTTCAGGAGCTGTTGGCCATCGGCCGTCCGAGCGTCGAGATCCTGATCGAGTATCTCGAGGATGATGATTGGATCGTACGCGAGGCCGCCGCGGACTTGTTGGGGAAGATCGGCGACGTACGGGCGGTGGAGGGACTGATGGAACGGCTTCGGGCCGACAAGGATAGCGGCGTCAAGGAGCTGGCCATCAAGGCCCTGGGTCTGATCGGCGACGCCAGGCCGGTGGAGCTCCTGATCGAAGCCATCCCGATTCGGCCCTTGCGGATCTTTGCCGTGGAGGCGCTGGCCAAGGTGAGAGACATCGAGGTGCTGCGTCCGCACGAGGAGCTGTTCCAAAGGCTCAAGACCGATCGTGACGGCCTCGTGTCCTATAACTCCGGAGTGATCGTGGACAAGCTCGCCGCCGCGGCCGCCCAGGCCGTACCGGGAGGCGAACCAGCGGGGGACGGCGCTGATGAGTGAGGGAAGACGGCCGGAGGACCATCCGGTGGATCGGATCGATCAGTTGCTCTCGGCCTTGCGGGATGAAAACGAGGCCTTGCGCGAGCATGCGGCGGCCGGCTTGGGTCGCATGGGGCCTGCGGCGTTGACGCGCCTGATCGGCTTGCTGGCAGACGAGGATCAGGTCATCCGGGAGGCTGCGACCAGCGCCATTGTCCAGGCTGGCCCCGCGGCGGCGGATGCCTTGATCGAGGCCCTCGACGATGACGAGTGGATGGTTCGGGAACAGGCGGCGACGGCTTTGGGCAAGCTGAAGGACCTGCGAAGCGTTCCCCCCTTGTTGAAGGCCTTGCATGACAAGGATGGCGCCGTTCGCACCGCGGCGGTGTTTGCCCTCGAACGGATCGGGGACCCTCGAGCGGTGCCCGGCCTCGTCGCCGCGCTCAACGACGCGACCGTCCGGGAGGATGCGGCCCGGGTCCTCAAGAAGATCGGGGACGTGCGGGCGGTGGACGCTCTGGTCGAAAGTCTCACGGGGAACAATTGGATCGTGCGCCGGCATGCCGCCGAGGCGCTGGGGAAGATCGGCGACCCTCGCGGTATGGAGCCGCTCCTGAACGCGCTCAAGGATGAAGACTGGTTGGTCCGTCGCAACGCGGCGGAGTCCTTGGCCAGACTGGGCGATAAGCGGGCGGTCGAGTCGTTGCTCCCGTTGCTCGAAGATGAAAACGAGATGGTGAAGGAAACGGTGGAGGGGGCGCTAAGCAGCCTCGGCTGGAAACCGAGCGCGAAGACGTAATGCGTGATGGGTGTACGGATCACGCATCGCGGGTAACACGATGGCGGACGAAGCTCCAAAGCTGATTCAAATCGGTCCCAAAGGCGGGATCAAGAAGGACGGGTTTAATTTGGTCACCGAAAAAGTGGTGTCCGTCAACCTGCAGGCCAAGCAACTGGAGGTGGAACTGCTGGCCTACGACGGCAAGACGGTGATGTTGGAGGTGGCGGAAGAAGCTCTCGGAGATCTTGCCAGGATCAAGCCCGGAGACGGGGCCACGATCCGGGTGGTCGAGGAAGGCGGGAAGCGCCTTGCCAAGGGTTTCAAGATCCGCCCGAAGGATCCGAACACCGCCAAGGCGGATGCCATGCTGATGGATCTCAAGGACACCCACTGGCTGAACCGGAAGTACGCGGCCGAAGCGCTCGGCGATCTCCGAGACCCGCGAGCGGTCGGCCCGTTGATCGAAGCCCTCGGCGATGAAGTGGGCGACGTCCGCCAGCGCGCGTATGATTCCCTCATCAAACTGGGGGCGCCCACGGTGCCGTCGCTGATCAAGCTCCTGGTGTCGGAGGAGGATGAACTCCGCCAATCGGCGACCGAGATTATCCGCAAGATCGGCAAGCCCGCGGTCGAGCCGCTCGCCGTCGCGTTGGCGGACGCCGAGGAGCCGCTCAAGACCAAGATCGTCAAGGTGCTCGATCGAATGGGGTATAAGCCGAAAACAGCGTGAGGAGTGAGGAGTGAGGCGTGAGGAGGTCCTCAGCCCTGTTTCGGGAGACGGTCCGGCCGTCCCACCGAGACATACTGAAACCCGAATGCGGCAAGGCGCTCCGGCTCGTAGACATTGCGGAGGTCGATGAAGAGCGGACGCCGCAGCGCCGACTTGATCCGGTCAAAGTCCAGGTTGCGGAATTGGTTCCACTCCGTGATCAGAAGTAAGGCGTCGGCTCCCTGAGCGGCATCATAGGCGTCCGCGCACGGAACGGCTCCTTGCAGCACGCGGGTTCCCTCCTCGAGGGCTGCCGGATCGTACACCCGGAGGGCGCATCCTTCGGTCAGCAGTTGTTCGGCGATCCACAGGGCCGGTGACTCCCGCAGGTCATCGGTATTCGGTTTAAACGACAGGCCCAACACGCCGACCGTCTTCCCCTTGACCCCGCCGAGCGCCGTCCGAATCTTCTCCACCATGATCCGGCGTTGCTCCTCGTTGGCCTTCCACGTGGCACGGGCGATCCGCATCTCGCAACCTGCCTGTTCGCCGGTCTGAATCAACGCCGCTAGATCTTTGGGAAAACAAGAACCTCCGAAGCCCGGCCCGGCGTGCAGGAACTTCGCTCCGATCCGGTGGTCCAGGCCCATGCCCTTGGCCACGACCTGGATGTCGGCGCCGACCCGTTCACAGAGATTGGCGATCTCGTTGATGAAGGAGACTTTGGCGGCCAGAAAGGCGTTCGAGGCGTACTTGATCATTTCTGCCGAAGCGACATCGGTGATCACGAACGGCGTCTCGATGAGGTATAGCGGCCGATAGAGGTCTTTCATGATCGCGATCGCCTCCGCGCTTTCTGCGCCGATCACGATCCGGTTGGGGCGGAGAAAGTCCTCGATAGCCGAGCCCTCCCTGAGGAACTCGGGGTTCGACACGATATCGAACCGATACCGCTCGGTCTGGTGCGCCCGGATCACATCCCTGATTCTCTCTCCGGTCCCTACCGGAACGGTCGATTTGGTGGCGATGACCTTGTATCCGGTCATGTAGCGGGCGATCCCTTTCGCGACCTCCTCGACGTACGACAGATCGGCGGCGCCGTCGGAGCGGGAAGGCGTCCCCACCGCGATAAAAATGACGAGAGCCTGATCGACCGCCTTGGCGATGTCGGTGGTAAAGCTTAATCGGCCATCCCGCAATCCCTTCGCGACCGATTCGGTGAGCCCGGGCTCGTACAGCGGCACATCGCCCTTTTCCAGCCTGGCAATTCTTCGGACGTCGGTGTCCATGCAGACGACCGTCAGCCCAAATTCGGCAAAGCAGCATCCGGTCACTAACCCGACATACCCGGTGCCGATGACGCTGATATGCATGGGAACCCCTTCTCCCCGCTGCTCCGCTTCGGCTCGTGCCGGATGACGGTCCTGCAGAGCGCGGCGGCGCGAAATATAACAAGAAATGCGGCCATGCTGCAAACTCTTTTGAGCGGATGACCTCGATTGACACCCCCAGAACGTTTCAGTACAATTTTCGCCTCGCTGCTAGCGCGCATTATTCATGACGGTTCGTGACGAAATCGCGCAGTCGCGTTGCGAGACGGGCGCGTGGAGCCGCGAAGGAGGGAGGCGTGCTCCCTGCAGCACGTTGACCGACCGAGCGGCGAGCCCGCCCGCTGGCATGCTGCGAAGTCCGCATGCCAGCTTGCCGTAGCAGCGAATGTGCGATTGCAGTAGAAGCGGTCATGAATAATGCGCGCTAAGGAGGTCGCTTCATGGCTGTGCAGAGCGGAGCAATAGCGAGGCCGCTGGCGGTCATGATGAGCCGGGACCTCCGCACGATCAGCCCGGACGCGACGCTTGCTGAAGCGGCCAGGATGATGCGGGATGCGCGGATCGGGGCGTTGCTCGTCAAGAACGACCAGTCGTATGTGGGTGTCCTCAGCGAGACCGACCTCGTGCGCAAGGGTATGGCCTGCAACCTGGATCCTGCACGCGAACGGGTCGGCGCGGTCATGAGCAGTCCGGTGATCTCCATTGAAATCGACCGGTCCGCCCACGAGGCGAGCGACCTGATGGCGGTCAAGGCCATCCGGCACCTCGCCGTCAGTCAGGACGGCCAGATTGTGGGGATTATTTCGGTGCGCGACCTGCTCCGCTATTTCAAGAATTGGGGCTCGCTCTGACCGGTACTCCCTGACGCCCTACATCCACTCGTCACAGGTACTACCCTCCCCATGAGCTCATATGGCCATCGCCTCTAACCCGCAGTGGTCTCGACTGTGGCTGTTCGCCACCGCCTTCATCACCGGCGCCGTCGTCATGGCGCTGGAAATCCTCGGCAGCCGGCTGCTGGCTCCGGTGTTCGGCAACTCCCTCTTCGTCTGGGGAGCGCTGATCGGCGTCATCCTGGCAGCCATGAGCAGCGGCTATGCGATGGGGGGCTGGCTGGCGGATCGGCACCGGAGCGGGGCCGTTCTGGCGGCCCTCTTGTTGGCGTCCGGGGCATGGACCTTTCTCTTGGCGTGGCTGGGGCAGCCGGTGATGTTCAAGCTGTCGGCCTGGATCGAAGATCCTCGGTGGGGGCCTTGCGTGGCGGCGGGGGTCCTTCTGGCGCCGCCCGCGTTCGGTCTCAGCGGCACCTTGCCCGCTCTGCTTCGCCTGTCCATCGCCGATCTCGGCCATCTGGGCCAACGCACCGGAGGGATGATCGCCGTCTCGACGGTCGGAAGCCTGGTCGGTACCTGGGGCACCGCTTTTTATCTCCTGACTTGGCTCGGAAGCCTGACGCTGGTGGCGGTGCTCGGCGGTGTGCAGGTTCTCCTGGGATTGCTCTGGTGGAGACGGGCGATGACGGTGGGGGTGCGCAAGATGGCTCCGGCGGTGGGAGGGCTCGGTCTCATGGCGTGGCTGGCGTTGAATCCGATGCTGGTCCTCCCGGCCCCTCTGTACCAGGAAGACAGCCCGTATCAACAGGTGAGAGTGCGGGATGATGACCTGTTTCGCTATCTGATCTTGGACCGCACGTTCCACACCGTCATGTGGAAGGTCGATCCTGTCGAGCTGTATCTCCCCTATAGTCAGCTTATGCTGGTCAGCTTGGCCCTTCCCGCGGAGCCGAGGCGCGCCCTCATTTTAGGACACGGCGGCGGCTCGCTCGCCAAGTGGTTGGCCAAGCGCTGGCCAGAGCTTGAACTGGACATCGTGGAGGTGGATCCGTCGGTCGTGCGCCTGGCCGGGGAGTATTTCGGCTACCCCGGCGCACCCCGGCATCGGATCCATGTCAAGGATGCCCGCGTGTTCCTGAGGTCGAGTGCCGTCCGCTATGATCTCATCTGGCTCGATGTCTTCGCCCGGCACCTCATTCCCTTTCACCTGACGACCCAGGAATTCTTCACCGAGCTTCGTTCACATCTGAGCCCTGGCGGAGTCTTGGCGATCAATCTCGCGTCATCCGGGGAGGGCCCCGACCGGGCGCGGGCCAGAGCGGTCGTGACCACGTTACGCACCGTGTTCCCCGACATAGAGGCCTACGGCGTGAAGGGTCCGTGGCGGACCAACCAGCCCGGCGCCCAGAACCTGCTTTTTTTTGCGGGCGGGCCGGTTGCCGAGCTGCGCGACCCGGGGTTTCCTGTCAAGCTGAGCCTGCTCGCAGCCGACCGCAAAGTTCCAATTGAGGCCATCGGGTTGCTGTCTTCCCGGTTGGAGCTCGACTGGCCGTCCGGGATCGTCCTCACGGACGATTACGCGCCGTACGATCTGTTAGTCGGGCGGGATCGCGACGCCAGGCCGGACGCGCGCACAGGCACGCCGGCCCGCTGAGACTTTTCCAACGATTTTCCTAGATAATTCATGGGAATCCGAGCGAGCGACGGTGTGTCGCGTGGGCCAAAACGCCGGTAAATTCCAGAAAACAACCTCCTTGCTTAACGGGTGGGCCTGTGCTATAAGAGCGCGGGTTTCGGCGGGCTGAATGAACGCGAGCAGGGTGTCGCTGATTCTTCATTATTAACCTCTCACTCTTTTCTCAGGTAAGGAGGTAGGTTATGCGCAGAATGCTGGTGTCCCTATTCATCGGTCTTGTCTTTATTGTAGCCGGGTCCTCAGCAGCGTTCGCTCTGCAGGCCGGCGGGGTAGAGATCGGGGATCTTGAGACCGGTTCCGTGGTAGGCCAGCCGTTCAAGGAGCTCGTCGTCGATCAGGAGTTATTTGCGCTTGAGATCGGCAATGCCAAGGTCTGGTATCCGCCCGCGATGATCATTGATTTCAAGTCCAGGCCAGGGCGCCCGTTCGTCATTAAAGTCACGAACAACTCCAGCGCCGAGCATGGTTTCCTTTTGACCGCGGATACCGAGTTCGCCGCGCCGACCGTCTTGAAGGCTCAGTTGGTCCTGAAGCCTGGCGAGACGAAGTACATTGGGATTCCGACCAGTGATCTGTTCTACGCGACGACGGGCGTTACCATGGTCTATAAGTGCCATCTGCACCCGGCCCACATCGGCGGCAAGTTCTTGATCATCAAGTAAGCTCCCTCTGGAACGACAGACGCCCGTCTGTTATACGGCAGACGGGCGTTTTTTTTGCGACGTTGGCTTCAACCTGGGCACCCGTTGGGCACCCGTTGCACTCCGCAGAGCAACGGGTGCCCAGTCCTCAGTCCTGAAACTGGGTTAGCGAGAATGGATCGGCCGAATGCCGGCGCACCCCCGACGAGCTAAGTAAACTATGGTCGGCTTCGACCTTTATGCGGCCCTGGACAACGTTGGCATGGACGATGGGTTAGCGAGGCGCACGCTGCGAGGAATCACCCGTCAGAACGGGTACCCGAGCAGCACGTTTGTGCG
>CAYZKG010000002.1:0-13853 GCA_964478915.1 uncultured Nitrospira sp. | reverse complement strand
ATGCCTGCTCGGGCTGGCAGTCCACGGCGGCGTCGAGCGGAATATTCTGAGCCGCCTCAAGTCTTCCTGCTACGATCAGGAGGAGAAACCGGTTCTCGGTCTGTGCTTGACCTCGCGCGGTCACGATCGTATTCAGGTCGATCACGACCTCGTCATCATCCTGCCACTGAGTCGCGTTCACCACCCAAAAATGACTGTGCGCCTCCGGAAACTGCTTCGTGACGAAGCTTTCGATGATCGAGGACAGATCACCGGTTCCCGCCGCCGCCGGCATGACCGCCCACAGGCTCAGCAAGAGAATCCCGAGCACTGCCCATCTGATACGCATGGTTTTGACCTCCCGGTGCGTGGCAGAACGGCCCTTCTCGCTAGTGATTATAGCATGAGGCTGGGAAGGCTCAAGGCGCGGCTGGAAAAAAGAAACCCCATCGGGTGATGGGGTTTCCACTCTGCTGATCGGGATGTCCGCTCGACCGGCGCTAGCTTCGGACGCCGCTCCAGACCTTGTGGTCGTCAATCTGCTTGTCCGGGTTCAGTTTCTTGGCTTTCTCGAGGAGGACTTCGACGCTTTCCGGATACACCGGATCCGGGACGCAGCAATTGTCCACCGGACAGACCGCGGCGCACTGCGGCTCATCAAAATGACCGACGCACTCGGTACAGCGATCGTGCGTGATGACATAAATGCTGTCGCCCACGCCTTGGCCTTCACCCACATGGTATCCCTTGCCCTCTGCATCGCTGCGGGTCTCAAAAATGGCTTCGTTGGGGCATTCCGGCAGGCAGGCGCCGCAGGAGATGCATTCATCAGTAATTAAGAGCGCCATACAACTTGCCTCCTTCTCTCGGTATTGACAACCCGGGCTGAACCCGAGATAGTCATCGTAAAGAGATGCCATTCTAAAATGCGCCTGGATTCCAAGTCAATCGCAAAACTCGCAAACAAAAGGCCTAGTCGCTTGATTTTTATAAGCCAATGGGCCTAGGCCGCGGGTCCGGAGACCTGCCAGGATGGCAACACGGGGCCGGGTAGTCGTCCTCATCGCGCTGGCGATCCTCTTGCTGATCGGGAGCTGGTATCTGTCCAACCCGAAGGAGACGGACATCATCATGGTGACCTTCCCCACCGGCAAGCAGATCGAAGCGGAAGTGGCCAGCACGCCGGAAAAACTGCTTTTTGGTCTGGCTTTCCGGGAAGGATTGCCGCCTGATGGGGGGATGCTGTATATCTTTGAGACCTCGGATCGCCACCGCGTGCGGACGAAGGGCTTCAAGATTCCGGTCGATATCATTTGGGTTGATGAGAGCAAGCACATCGTCCACCTGTTAGAGAATGCTCCGCCCTGTCCTGCGGACCCGTGCCCCCTGTACGGCCCACCCCCGGAAGATGCCCGATACATTATCGAGACGGAGGTCGGGTTCATCAGAGGGGAGCGCGTAGAACCGGGCATGGAGTTAAAGTTCACGCTGAGAATGTAGTATGGAAGAATTTCAGCCAGTCGCTCGGGTCGAGGAGATTCCCCAGGGCGAAGCCAAGGTGGTCCACGTCAACGACAAACCCATCGCCCTGTTCAATGTGGCCGGCACGTTTTACGCGATCCACAATGTGTGCCCTCATGAGGGAGGGCCGCTCGGGGAAGGGCGGCTGAAGGGCTGTGTGGTGTCATGTCCCTGGCATGAGTTGTCGTTCGACGTGCGGAACGGACAAGGCATGGACGGAGGCGGATACTGCGTCGGCAGCTATGAAGTCCGCGTCGAAGGCGGGCAGGTGTTTGTAGGAGGACGACGGAAGCTCTGAAGAGGCAGGAGGGGTGTGTCAGGCCGGGATGTAGGAGAGGAAGCGGATCGTGATGCCAAGACGATGAGAGTCGTCGCCGGCGGCACATTCCAGATTCACCTGTGGGAGGATCGGACCAGAGGAGAGTTGTGGGTGCCGGTGTACGAACCGGCTTCCCTCGTGCTGGTGAGCGACGAGTACGTTCGCACCGCCAACGGCAACGCGGTTGATTCAGGGCGCCGGTCATTCGAGTTCCAAGCGGTCTCCGCAGGGACCCATCGCCTGGTCTTCGAGAAGCGCCTCGGCTGGAAATTTACCGCCGAGGACCGGCGGGTGTTTCGGATCGAAGTGACCCGAGAACCCGTCGAGCCGAAAGAGATGCATGCCTGAGATCGGATTCCTCAATGGCCGGTTCCGGCCGCTGGCGGACACCGTCGTTTCGGTGGAGGATCGCGGGTTCCAGTTCGGGGACGGCGTCTATGAGGTGATTCGAACCTATGGAGGAGTCCCCTTTCAGCTCGACGCACATCTCGCCAGGCTGGAGCAGAGCGCGCGGGCCATTGAGCTGCCGAATCCATTCCGGCCACAGGAATGGAAATCACACATCAAGGAAGGGCTGAGGCTGGCCGGTTATCCGGAGAGCAAGATCTACATCCAGCTCACACGGGGAGTCGCCCCGCGAGAACACGCCTTTCCGGCTTCGGCCAGCCCGACGGTCGTCATGACCGTCCGGGAGATGCGTCAACCCGATGAGGCTCTGCGCCTGCAAGGAGTTGCGGTCATCACCGTGGAAGACCTGCGGTGGGGTCGGTGCGAGGTCAAGAGTCTGAATCTGCTTCCGAACGTGTTGGCTCGACAGCAAGCGCAACGGGCGGGGGTCTTCGAGGCCCTGTTTGTCCGCAACGGGCAGGTCTTCGAAGGCGCGACGAGCAACGTCTTCGTGGTACGGGACGGAACCCTGATCACTCCCCCCGAGGGCGAGCGGATCCTGTCCGGCGTGACACGCAGCGTGATCCTGGAGTTGGCCCGGAAGGAAGGATGCTCAGTCCGGGAGCGGCCTGTGCTGGAGGAGGACCTCACCCACGCGGAGGAGATCTTGCTGACGGGCACGACGATCGAAATCATGCCGGTGACCCGTGTCAATGGAAAAGCAGTGGCCAACGGCAAGCCTGGGACCCTGACGCTCTTGCTCAACTCCCGCTTCCAGGCCTTCTGCAGCGAGCGCTCCTCTTGCGTAAGCGGTCCCTAAAATGCTAATGTTTACGGCGATGAAGTGGGCTCTGGCCCACTTTTTTGTTTGGAGTTGGACCTGGGGAGGGAACCTGGGCACGGCGTGCAGGATTACCGGCAAGTGGTCGAATCCGTTCGAGCGATTGCTGAGCCAATCGTCCGGGCCCTGAGCCTCGAATTGGTGGATGTTGAATGCGCAGGGCAGGGTTCCCGCATGGTCCTCCGTGTGTTCATTGACAAGCCCGGAGGCGTGACGCTGAGCGATTGCGAACAGGTCCATCTGTCCCTGGGGCACGCTCTGGATGTCGAGGACCCCATTCCCCATGGGTACACACTGGAAGTGTCGTCTCCCGGCCTGGATCGGCCGTTCAAGCGGCGGGAGGATTACCGCCGCTCTCTGGGGAAGACGGTACGGCTGAAATTGAGGCACCCCTACCAAGGTCAATGGCGGGTCGTCGGCAGGCTGGTAAACGAGAGTGAGAACGGTGTCACGGTGGCCCTGTTGCGCGCCCAGCCACAGCAAAGCATTCACCTCGGTTGGGAAGCGATCGCAGAGGGGCGGCTTGAGGTAGAGTTTTAACCCGCATTATTCATGACGGTTCGTCGCGAAATCGCGGAGCCGCGTCGCGAGACGGGCGCGCGGAGCCGTGAAGGACTAAGGCGTCCTTGAACAGGACGTCGAGGGACTGAGCGGCGAGCCCGCTCGCCTGGCCGCCACCAACCTCGCGGCCAGGCTTGTCGCAGCAGCGGATCGGCGATTGCAGCAGAAGCGCTCATGAATAATGCGGGTTGAGGTCTTCATCGGGGCAACGGGAGCGTCTGCCATGAATCGAGAACTGATTGCGGTCATTGAGCAGATCGGTCGGGAAAAAGGGATCGATAAGGCGAAAGTCATCGGGGCCGTGGAGTCTGCTCTCCAGACGGCGGCCAAGAAGCGGTACGGCCAAGGCGAGAACATCCAGGTGCAGATCGATCCGAAAACCGGAGAGATCTCGGTCGTCTCGCTGAAGACGATCGTGGATACGGTCGCGAACCCCAAAGCCGAGATTTCGCTGCAGGAGGCCCGCCGTGTGGACAGCGAGGCCGAAGTGGGAGACGAGATCGGCTCGATGATCGAAATGGAAGAACTCGGGCGCATCGCCGCCCAGACCGCAAAACAGGTCATCTGCCAGAAGGTCAGGGAAGCTGAATGGGAAGCGGTCCTGAAGGAGTATTCGACCCGGCAGGGCGATCTGGTGAACGGGATCATCCTGGGCCAAGAGCGCCGCAATTATCTCGTGGACCTCGGAAAGACCGAAGCCATCCTGCCGGCCTCGGAGCAAATTCCCCGCGAGTCGTATCGCCGAGGGGATCGGATCAAGGCCTTCCTCCTTGAGGTGCGCCGGACCCCCAAGGATGTGCAGGTGATCCTGTCGCGGACGCATCCCCAATTCGTCACCAAGCTCTTCGAGCTGGAAGTTCCCGAGGTGGCCGAAAAAATCGTGGAGATCAAAGGCATCGTGCGGGAGCCGGGGGATCGCACGAAAATCGCGGTGGCGTCCCGGGACAAAGCGGTGGATCCGGTGGGCGCGTGCGTGGGGATCAAGGGCTCCCGCGTCCAGGCCATTGTCCGGGAGCTGCGCGGCGAGAAGATCGACATCATCGCCTGGACCTCCGATCCACGGGTCTTTATCGCCGAGGCGTTAAATCCCGCGACGATCGAGAAAGTGGGCATCGATGAGGAAAAGAAATCGGCGCTGGTGGTGGTGGCGGATTCGCAGCTGTCACTCGCGATCGGCAAGAACGGCCAGAATGTCCGCTTGGCGGCCAAATTGACAGGGTGGAAAATCGATATCATCAGCGCGACCGAATACGAGAAGGAGAAAGTGGAACGCGACCGGGAGATCAAGGCGGCCCTGGCGGAGGAAGCCCAGGCTCAGCGCGAGCAGGAAGAGGCGCGCCAGCGCGAGCGGGCGGCCGCGGCGGCGGGGGAGGCAGCCGAGACGCCAGCAGACCAGTCTCAGCCCCAGGCGGCGAGCTGAGCGGAGCGGTCCGAACGGACAGTGCGATGAGAGTTTACGAATTGGCGAAAAAGCTCGGGATGGGGAACCGGGATCTCATCCCCGAGTTGAAGCGCATGGGCATCACGGTGGCCTCGCACAGCACTGCGCTCGATGACGCTGCGGTGCAACGGGCCATTGAGAAGTTCATGCCGAAGGCCAAACTCGGGGGAGAGGAGAGCGCCAAACGCGACAAAAAGGACGCGGGGCCTCAGAAAGCGAGGGTGGCCCGGGAGGCGAAGGCCCGTGAAGACGGCGGCTCCAAAGCCCAGACCGTGATGGTCGAGGAGCCGCCAAAACCGGACAAAAGACGGATCCTGATCAAACGGAAAAAGACCGAGGAGGAGGGCGAACCCACTGCGACGATACCCGGGGCCCCTGGGGAAGTTCCTTCGCCCTTTGCGACGGAGCGGGAAGCGCCGCTTCCCCCATTGGCCGCTCGCCCGGCAGCCGTTCCTCGGCCGGAAGTCGCCCCGACCACGGTGCCTGCCGCCCCGAAACCGTCCGAGCGCATGGGCGCGCTGCCTGAGCTCGAGCCGCCCCCTGGCGGGCCGGGTGGGGTGAGTCCCCCGCTTTGGCCACCGGCCCCGGCCGCGACCGCCAAGCCGGCTCCTGCCCCGGCGGTCGGGCAGGAGGAGCGCCGTCCAGAGAAGAAAAAGGGCCTGGAATTGGAGCCCGCCGGAGCCGAGCCCACCGGGCTCCGGGAAAAGCTTCGGAAGATCCGGAAGACCGGTCGGCCTCTCGAAGACGAGGTGCTCAAGTTCCGCGAGGATGCGGCTCGGTGGGACGACCTGCGAGCCCTGCCGATCCACCGCCGAGAAGAGCGCACTCGTCACGCCCAGCCGACCTCCGTCGCCGAGATCACCAAGCCGCGGAAGAAAGTCATCAAGCTGCCCGCCGGGCTCACGGTGAAGGAATTCGCCGAACTGGTCGGCCAGCGCCCTGCCGAGATCATCCGCAAGCTGATGGACACCGGGGTGATGCTGACGCTGAATCAGCCGATGAACCCGGACGCTGCGGTGCTCATCGCCGAAGGGCTCGGCTTGAAAGTGGAGGTCGCGTCGGAAAAGGAAGGCGACCAGTTGCTGGAAGAAGCGGTGGAGCGGTACGAAGAGGAGCTCGTGCTGCCCAGACCGCCTGTGATCACGATCATGGGCCATGTGGACCACGGCAAGACGTCCCTGCTGGATGCGGTCAGGCAGAGCCGGATCACCGAGCAGGAAGCCGGCAGCATCACACAGCACATCGGGGCATACACCGTGCGGGTGCACGGCAAGCAGGTGACATTCCTCGATACTCCCGGTCACGAAGCCTTCACCGCCATGCGCGCACGCGGCGCAAAGGTCACCGATATCGTCGTGCTGGTGGTGGCGGCGGACGACGGCGTGATGCCGCAGACCGTGGAAGCGATCAACCATGCCACGGCCGCCAAGGTGCCCATCATCGTGGCCATCAACAAGATCGACAAACCCGGCGCCAACCCGGATCGGGTGAAGCATGCTCTGGCCGAGCACAACTTGATTCCCGAATCCTGGGGCGGTCAGACGATCTTCGTGGAGGTCTCGGCCAAGCAGAAGACCGGACTGGATTCCTTGCTCGAAATGATCCTGCTGCAAGCCGAGGTGCTCGAACTCAAGGCGAACGTGCGGCGGCCGGCGCAGGGGACGGTGATCGAAGCCAAGCTGGACCGCGGTCGCGGGCCGATGGCGACGGTGCTGGTGCAGGGCGGGACCTTGCGGGTCGGGGATGCGTTTGTGGTCGGATCCTTCAGCGGGCGGGTCCGGGCGCTCATCACGGACACCGGCGAGAAGGTCTCGGAAGCCGGTCCGTCGATGCCGGTCGAAGTCATCGGGTTACCGAGCGTCCCGGCGGCAGGCGAACCCTTCGTGGTGGTGAAGGACGAGCGAGTCGCGCGCGAGATTGCCGAGGCCCGCCTGCACAAGCAGCGGACCGCGGAGCTGGCGGCCGGCTTTCCGCGGGTGACCCTGGATGACCTCTACTCCCGCATCGCCGAAGGGGCGGTGAAGGAACTCGCGGTGTTGATCAAAGCCGATGTCCAGGGCTCCGCTGAGGCCCTGTCCAGGGCGATCGAGCAACTCTCGACGGAAGCGGTGCAGATCCGGATCATCCACAGCGGGGTCGGCGGCGTCACCGAGAGCGATGTGCTGTTGGCTTCCGCCTCGCGCGCCGTCATCATCGGCTTCAGCATTCGGCCGGAGCCCAAGGCGGCGGCCCTCGCCGAGCGGGAAGGAGTCGATATCCGGGTGTACTCCGTCATCTATGACGCCATCGCCGACATCAAAGCCTCCATGGAAGGCCTCCTCGAGCCCACTCTGAAAGAACGAGTGCTCGGTCGCGCGGAGGTCCGTCAGTTGTTCAACATTCCCAAGGTCGGGGTCATTGCCGGCTGCTACGTGACCGAGGGAAGCATTTCGAAGGCCAGCGCCGGCGTCCGCGTGGTCCGCGATCACGTGACTGTGTACGAGGGGAAGATCGGCTCGTTGCGGCGGTTCAAGGACGACGTACGCGAAGTGCAACAGGGCTACGAGTGCGGGATCGGGGTCGAGAACTTCAACGATCTCAAGGTCGGAGACGTTCTCGAAGTCTACGTCCTTGACAAGGTGGCAGCCAAGCTCTGAGACGTGAGTTCTGAGCACCGCGCTCCGCGCGCATGATTGTCGGGCTCTGCACAGTCGAACTGTACATGCCGGACGCCGACTCCCTCAAGGCCAAGCGTCAGATCCTCTTGAGCCTGAAGGACCGTTTGCGGGACAAATTCAACGTCTCGGTCGCGGAGGTGGCCGATCAGGACCTGTGGCAGAAAGCGGTGCTGGGGATCGCGTGCGTGGCCAACGAGGGCGCGCACGTGAATCAGGTTCTGGATCAGGCGATCAACCTCATCCGCTCCATGCGAACCCTGGAGTTGGTGCAATCCAGGATCGACATCCTGTAACGGACGAGCACGTCATGCCGAAGCCGGTTTCGAAACGAGCGGATCGCGTCGCCGATCAAGTCCGTATGGAAGTAGCGGATATCCTCATGCGGAGGGCCAAGGACCCGCGGCTCGACGCGGTGACCGTCACGGACGTGGAGATGACCAGCGACCTCCGGCTCGCCCGCGTCTACGTGACGACCTTGCAGGGGCCTCAGGATGAGGGGGGAACCATGGCGAGCCTGGAGCACGCGGCGGGCTTCATCCGGGCCGAATTGGGGCGGCGGCTGAACCTGCGCTACACGCCGGAGCTGAGCTTTCACAAGGATGTCAGCGGGCCGCGAGGCGACCGCATCCTCAGACTGCTCAGCGGCGTGCTCCCGGAGCAGTCCGGGGACCAGTCCGAACTTTCCGAGAAGGACGTGTAATGGTCATGGCGGGGGCGGGCGTGGAAACCGGGGTGGCTTCCTGGAATGGGCTGTTGAACGTCAACAAGCCCGCCGGCTGGACGTCGCACGATGTGGTGGCGAAGCTGCGAGGCTTATTGCGAGTCGGGAAGATCGGACATGCCGGCACGCTCGACCCCGCTGCTACGGGCGTGCTGCCGGTGCTGGTCGGGAAAGCGACCCGGATCGCGGAGTACCTGGTGGATTGGGATAAGGAGTATCGGGCGGTCTTGCGTCTGGGAGAGACCACCGATACGCAGGACGCCACCGGCCGGGTGTTGCAGCGGCAGTCGGTGGATCGGCTGACCGAGGAGACCATGCGCTCGGTGATCGGACGGTTCCAGGGGCCCGTGGCCCAGCTCCCCCCGATGTATTCAGCGGTGAAGGTTGAGGGGGTTCCCTTATATAAGGCTGCCCGTGCCGGGCGCACGGTCGAACGTGGAGTGCGTCAGGTGGTGATCCATGAGATCGAGATTACCGGGATAGTCGGGCGCGAGGTGTCGTTGCGCATCGTCTGCTCCAAAGGGACCTACATCCGGACCCTGTGCGCGGACATCGGAGAGGCCTTGGGGGTTGGAGGGCACCTGCGCAGTCTGGAACGCCAACGGGTGGGCTCCCTGACGCTCGAGAAGGCGCTGAGCATCGAAGAGATCCAGTCGCGGCTGGCGGTCGGGCGACTGTCGGAGGCCTTGGTGTCTTTGGATGCGGCGCTTGCGGCGCTTCCCGCCGTGATCGTGGATGCTGAGACGGCGGCGCGGGTCGTGCACGGCGTCCCGGTCCCGCTGGAAGCGCTCGAGCAGAGGCACGCCGCTGAACTGACGCACACCGGACCCGTTCGAATCAAAGATCAGGCGGGCCGACTGCTGGCCATCGGGCGGATGCCTTCCGGTGAGGCGGCCCCCTCGCCGTCCGGCTCGGCGCACATGGCAATTGTCAGAGTACTGGCCGACCCGCCAGGCGGCCTCAAGTAAAGAGTGCGAAGGTAAAGGAGAAAATATGGCGTTGGCGAAAGCGGCGAAAACGGATGCGATCACGCAGTACCGGCGCAACGAGTCGGACACCGGCTCACCGGAGGTCCAGATCGCAATTCTGACCAACCGGATCTCGTATCTCACGGAGCATTTCAAGTTGCACCGGAAGGACCATCATTCGAGGAGAGGCTTGTTGAGGCTCGTCGGCCGCCGCCGCCGGCTGTTGGATTATTTGCGTCAGGTCGATGTGGAGCGCTATCGCGCGATATTGGAGCGGCTAGGAATTCGAAAATAACGAGCACAGAGGAGATTCAGGAATGCTGCATGTTGTCGAGATCGATGTAGCCGGGCGTTGTCTCCGGCTTGAAACAGGACGAATGGCCAAACAAGCGGACGGAGCGGTGCTGGCGTCTTACGGCGACACCGTGGTGTTAGCCACGGCGGTGGCCTCCCAGGCGGTGAAGCCCGGAGTGGATTTTCTTCCGCTGACGGTCGATTACCAGGAAAAAGCCTACGCCGCCGGGAAGATTCCCGGAGGGTATTTCAAGCGCGAGGGGCGGCCCTCCGAAAAGGAGGTGCTCACCAGTCGGCTGATCGATCGGCCGCTGCGGCCGCTGTTTCCCGAAGCCTACTACAGCGAGACGCAGGTGATCGTGTCGGTGCTATCCGCGGACCAGACCGGGTCCTCCGACGTGGTCGGGATGACGGCGGCGTCCGCAGCCCTGATGATCTCGGATATCCCCTTCAGTGGTCCTGTCGCCGGCGTCAAGATCGGCCGGGTCAACGGCGAGTTCATCGTCAATCCAAATCTGGAAGTGCTCGAGGCCAGCGACCTGAATCTGGTCGTGGCCGGCACCGCAGATGCGGTCATGATGGTGGAAGGGGGCGGAAATGAGCTTCCGGAGGCGGTCATGATCGCGGCGATTGAATTAGCTCACGCCGAGATCAAGAAGATCGTCGCCAAGGTGAGGGAGCTGGCGGCTCAGGCCGGCCGGCCCAAGCGAGCCGTCACGGCCGAGCAGATCGACCCCACTCTGGCCGAGGAGGTGCGTCGGCTGGTCGCCGGGCGGATTCAGGAAGCGATTTTGATCCCGAACAAGACCGCGCGACAGGAGCAACTGGATCAGGTTCTGCAGGAGGCCGTTGACAAGTTCAGTGCGGACGATCCCGACCGCAGCCGGCACGTCAAGCTGGTGTTCCACTCGTTGGAATACTCGGAGGTCAGGAACATGATCCTGGAGCGAGGCGTGCGCGCCGACGGCCGCGGACCGAACGACATTCGGACCGTGACGTGCGAGGTCGGAATTCTGCCCCGCACGCACGGCTCGGCCCTGTTCACGCGCGGCGAGACCCAGAGCCTGGCGGTCGTGACCCTGGGGTCGACCGAAGATGAACAGCGGATCGATGCCCTGGAGGGAGAGTATTACCGTACGTTCATGTTGCATTACAATTTCCCTCCATTCAGCGTGGGAGAGGCCCGCCCTCTTCGTTCGCCCGGCAGAAGAGAAGTGGGGCACGGCGCTCTCGCGGAACGGGCCCTGAAACCCGTCATCCCCGACAAGGAGTCGTTCCCGTACACCTTGCGGATCGTGTCCGACATCCTCGAGTCGAACGGGTCCTCCTCGATGGCCACCGTCTGCGGCGGGACGCTGGCGCTCATGGATGCGGGCGTGCCGATCAAGGAGCCGGTGGCCGGAATCGCCATGGGCCTGATCAAGGAAGGCGATCGGGTCACGGTGCTGTCGGACATCCTGGGCTTGGAGGACCATCTCGGGGACATGGATTTCAAGGTCACCGGAACCCGCCGCGGGGTGACCGCCCTGCAGATGGACATCAAGATCGCCGGCATCACGGCCGACCTCATGCGTCAGGCGCTCGAGCAAGCTCGACTCGGACGGCTGTACATCCTGGAGCGAATGCTGGAGTCCCTCTCTGCACCGCGCCCCAACCTGTCACCCTTTGCTCCCCGCATCTTCACGCTGAAGATCAAGCCCGACAAGATTCGAGATGTCATCGGTCCCGGAGGCAAGGTCATCCGTGGGATCATCGCCGACTGCGGCGTCAAGATCAATGTCGAGGACACCGGCGTCATTTCGATCGCCGCGGTGGACGAGGCATCAGCCCAAAAGGCGATCGACATCATCAATCGCCTGACCGAGGAGGTCGAGGTCGGAAAGATCTACCTAGGGAAGGTCCGCAAGATCATGGACTTCGGGGCATTCGTCGAGATCCTGCCGAACGTCGATGGGTTGGTGCATATCTCGCAGCTCGCCCATCATCGCGTCAAATCCGTAGCGGACGAAGTGGCTGAAGGGCAGCAGGTGCTGGTCAAGGTCCTGGAAATCGACAAACAGGGGAAGATCCGTCTGAGTCGAAAGGAAGCCATGCCCGCGCCGTCCGCCCCGGCGGCGAGTTCCCGTCCTGCGGGTTAGCCCGGATTATTCATGAAAGCCGCGCTTTCATTCATAACCGTCTGCCAGCAAGCCCCCAGCTTACTGGCAGACTTCGACACGGTGCTTCGCACCTGCTCAGGGCTAACCCTGAGCGGAGGCCCTGTTCCGACAGGGCCGCAGTCGAAGCCCGTAGGGCGCATTGTTCACGCTTCGTGAATATAATGCGGGTTAGGCGCTCCCGTGTACCGAAAAGCGGTCCTGGACAACGGGGTCCGTCTCGTCGCCGAGCGGCTCCCCACTGTGAAGTCCGTCACGCTGGGCGTGTGGGTCGGCGTCGGAACCCGGGACGAGCGATCCGGCGAGGAAGGGCTCTCCCACTTTATCGAACACATGTTTTTCAAGGGGACTCGAACCCGCTCCGCCGTTCAGATCTCCCGCGAAATCGACGCGCTCGGCGGCGAGATCAACGCATTCACGACGCATGAGACCACCACGTTCTACCTCAAGGTGCTGGATCAGCAATTCGAGCCGGCCCTGGCGCTCCTGAGCGACCTGTTTCACCGTTCCCGCTTCCACCACCGAGAAGTGGAGAAGGAAAAACAGGTGGTGCTCGAAGAGATCCGTACCGTGCAGGACGACCCGGAAGAGTTGGTTCACGAGCTTCACGCCCAGCACGCCTTCCCGCGACATCCGCTTGGCCGGCCGATCTTGGGGAGAGAGAAGACGATTCGCGCGCTCCGTCGACAGGATCTGTTCGGGTTTGTTCGCAGCCATTACGATCCGGCGCAGACGGTCCTGGCCATCGCCGGCAATTTCCGGTGGGCCGAAGCCGTGCCTCTTCTGTCTTCGGCATTCGGGCGGTTCGAATGGGCCGGGTCGGAGAGCTCCGGGCGAGACCGATGGCCTCCCGGGCTGGAAGGCGGGCTGCAGGTGCAAGCCAAGCCGCTGGAACAAGCCCATCTCTGCGTGGGGTTGAAGGGTGTCCCGATCGGCCACAAGGATCGCTATGCCGTGCATGCCTTGAACGCCGTACTGGGCGGAAGCGTCAGTTCCCGGTTGTTCCGCGAGATCCGGGAGAAGCGAGGGTTGGCCTATTCCATCTACTCGCACCTCAACTCGTTCTCCGACTGTGGGACCATCATCGTGTACGCCGCCACGCGTCCTCGCGAAGCGCCCAAGGTCCTGGAGCTCGTCTGTCGGGAGATCCGGAGGCTGCGAACCGGCGGAGTCGATCGCCAGGAGCTGGCTCGTGCCAAGAACCAGATGAAGGGCGGCCTGATGCTCAGCCTGGAAAGCACGCACAGCCGCATGAACAAGCTGGCGAAGGACGAGCTGCATCTCGGCCGGCACAGCCCGCTGGAGGAGATCATCTCGGAGATCGATCGGCTGTCATGCGACGATCTCGCTCGCCTCGGCCACGAACTGTTGGATTTCAGCTATCTTTCGGTGACTGCGCTCGGCCCGATTTCGCGCCGTAGCCTCGAAGAAAGCATGAGCTAGCCGGCCTGGCGTCGCTCGGCACAAAATTTGCCTAAGCTCTTGTCAATGCTTGCGGTTCTGTCGCTGGTCCAAGGCCGAAACCCTGCCAAATATTCCCTTGACAACCCCTAGGGGCTTGAGTACGATTGTGTCCTCGTTCTCTGCTTTCTTCTGGATTTTCGCCGCTCGTTTGAGCTATTTGATCTGGGGGTCTTAATTCCGATGAAGGAGGTGCGAGGGATGAAGAGGGTCATCATAGCCGCGGTATCCATCTTTTTCGTCTTTGGCTTGGTTACTGTCGGGTACGTGGCCGCTGCCGATGCGCCGGCACCTGCAGCGCCGCCAGCTCCACTCATGAAGGGTGAAACCGTCAAGACCCTGAAAGGGCGCGTCTGGTCCCAGTGGGCCGACAATCCCGACACGGAGCTTCTGTTTGGCATCCAGTACTGGAACACGGGTGAGCCGGCATCTGGCACCCCGGCCGGCCGGGCCTCCTCCGATCTGGACGTCAGACCGCCGGACCCGCTCTTCGTGTGTTGCGCGTGGGGCTTCACGGGTGGCGCGGAGAAGAACAACCCCTATGCCG
>CAYZKG010000001.1:38348-49287 GCA_964478915.1 uncultured Nitrospira sp. | reverse complement strand
CTCTCTCCTCACTCCTCACTCCTCACTCCTCACTCCTCACTCCTCACGGCATTTATTGGCTTCCGCCCGACGATCAGCAGGCTGCCGCGAAAATGCGGGATCACGTAAAAGGGGGCCTTCGCCAAGTCAATGAGACGCTGCCTCGGCTTCCGCGCGCAATCCTGAGTGTCCTCGCCGAGGAAGAAGCGGCGCTCGGCGATCTCGAATCCGGTTCGGGTGAGCATCTGCTCCAACTCGCCCATCGCATATTCCCGTGCATGGGGTCGCCACTCATCCTCCGGGTTGTCGTATCCCGGCGGCGCCAGCCGGTCGTTGGGTGATCGGCCAACCATCAGCTTGAACAGATTGCCGACACGGGTCACGTTCGGCGTCGTGATCACGAGGTGGCCGCCACGCCCCAGGACCCGGAACGCCTCGGCCAGCAGATGAAACGGACTGGTGAGGTGTTCGATGATTTCCAACGCGAAGGCCAGATGGGCCGAGCCGTCCGGCATCGGCACCTGCTCGGGATAGGCCTTCTGGCGGAACTGCATGGCCGCCGGGTCCAGATTCACGGTCAGGATATCCGCCCCGCAGTCCTCTTTCATGAACTGGATGAACTCCGGGCGCGCCATCAACCCCGCCCCCACGAGCCGGACTCTCCGGTCGCGATCCAGGGCATGGATCAATCGCAAGAGCGTGCCGGGGTACGGACCGAAATCCACCACGGTCGCAGCTCCCGCCGGCAGGTGGGACAGGCCGCTCCGGAGTGCCGCGTAGAAGCGCCCCCGGTTCTTCAGGGCATGGTGCATGGGCGTCTTGAAGCGAGGATCCGCCTCTCCGAAGCGCTCGTAGCGCGACGGCTCGTAGGCGCGCAGAACCTCTCGGAATGCGCGGCGGCTTATCCGCTGCGTCATGCGGTCTCCTCGCCGTCGGTGTCGTAGAGGACGAACGAGTTGTACGCCGGTTGGGCCTGCTCTCGCATCACGACCTGCCACCACGCAGGCGGGCTGAAGACGTACGCGGGCAGCCTGGCCGCACGTCCGATCGGCCGCCCGACCGTATCATAATACAGATAGCGGTCATGCAACACGACATAGGCCCTTTGCAAATCCCTTGGGTCGGTGACCTCCCACAGGTAGTGCAGGCGTCCCGCGCCCCTGTCAAGCGGCCGCTGGTAAAACCGGAATCCTGTTCGATAGCGCAAGTAGTAATTCAGGAACAAGGCCCACCGCTCATGCGGCACATAAATAGCTCTCTCCGGATGGGTCTGCACGACCTGCGCAACCGCCTGATACGGTCGCGCATCGTCGCGGATGTTCTCGAGCACCCGGTAGGAGCCGTAGAGAGAGGTGCCTGCAATGCTCGCCAGCAGGATCGCCGCCCCTACTCCCCGCCAAGGGACTAGGACTGCATGTCTCGTCGCCAGCTCCCACGCCGCCATCAGACCGTAAGCTCCCAGGAGCACGACCGGCACTGAGATAAGCGACATGTAGTTATACCCTTTGAGGATCGGGATATATCGCGTCACCGACATGCTCCCGAACTGCAAGTACGCGAAGACCGGCACGGCCCAGAGCAGTGCCGGCACGATCCGGTGAACCTCGCCCATGACCAGCGCCATCCCGACCCCTAACACCGCAAGATACACGAAGAAACCGAACCATGCAAAGCCACCTAGGTCTAAACCAAACATCGCCCGCGGGTAGTACGACCACGAGATAACCGCGTCGGGATCAGGCCCGGCGGTCAGGGGTTCGCTGAGCTTTTGGATCACCGTGGAGCGGTACAACGGATCCCCGGTTGCGGGCCAATAATAGAGCGCTTCCACGGCCAGCGGCGCCGCGCATCCTGCACCCATCAGCGAGAAGGCCGTCACCAGCCTCCGTAGCCCGTGCTGTGCCACGATCGCGACCAGCGGCATCACCAGCAGCCCGCCCGTTTCCCGCGCCTGGATTGCCAGGCCGACACAGAGCCCGCTGAGCAGATACCACCGGGCGCGGCCGCCTGCCTCGCCGGCCCTCAGGCAGCTCACGATCGCGGCCGCTGAGAGGAACGGCAGGAAGCTGGAAGGCCCCAGCAGCGTGGCGCTGGGCAGGTCGAGCGGGAAGACCGTGTAGAGCAGCCCAGCCAGCAGGCCGGTGCGCAGATCAAACAAGCGTGCGCCGAGCCAGACGACCAGCCACAGGGTGCCGAGTGAAGCCAGCAGCGGGAACAAGGCGGATGACCAGTCGTGCACCCCGAACAAGATGTACGCCAGTGCGGTCGGCAGCAGGACGGTGAAGCGGAACCCGTAGTACAGAAACTCGGCCGTGGGGTCGTACTGCCCCGTCGCGATGTTGATGGCGTGCTGCGCATAGGCATAGGCGTCCGACCCCCGGATGCCCCCGAAGAACAGGATGAGGCGGATCGCAAGGGCCAGGATGAGCAGATGCCAGAGACGCAGCGAGCCCAGCTCTACACGATCCATGAGATCGTCTCGTAATCCTTGGATTGGCCGAAGAGGCTTTGGATGCACACGTTGTTCCCATGGCAGGGTGGCTCCCCCGCAATGTGGATGCACGGGGAACAGGGCACTTTTCCGTACCGTATTTCCTCCTCAAGGCCGGGGATCGGACAGAGCCGGGTTACGGGATCCGTGGGACCCCAGTAGCTGACGCACTTGAGCCCGAGCAGCCTCGCGTAGTGCAGCAGCGCCGAGTCGATGCCCCAAAACTCCTGGCACGTGGCCAGTCTCAGGACTGAATCGGCCAGCGGCAACTTCCCGCACAGGTTTTCAAAACGCGCGGAGGGAAACCGACGCGCTAGTGCATCAATGATTGTGTTCGCCAGCGGCCGATCGCCCATGACGCCGAGAAACAGGACCGTTGCCGGCTCGGAGGGGGGCAGGCGCTGCTCGAAGACGGCCAGCCATTGCTGCTCGTTCAGCACCCGCTCACGGCCAAAATCCGAGCAGGCGTGCCCGACAGCTATGCGTCGCGCCTGCGGGGCAGGCTCCGCAGGCCCCCCGAAGCGCTCGCGCATCAGTCGCCGGCACCGCTCGATGGAGGCCGGCTCCGCGCCAAGGACGCGCGCAATGGCCTGGTACCACCGGTACGATCCCGTGTGGCGGTTGAAGAAGACCGTATGGGTGTGCAGGTGTTTTCGCCAGAACACGATGTCCAAGTAGAAGCCCAGCCGGTTCCTCGCACAAGTGAGGCTGGAGAGCACAGTGGTGAGACGGCTGTACACTTCCAGATCCACCGTCGTGTCGGCATGGAAATTCTTCCAGAGGCTCCGGAGACCGGAGCCGAGCAGGCGGACCAGCGAGGAATCATCCACCTCGTCAATCCGGTCGAACACGCCCAGTGTTCGCGCCAACGGCGCTGTTCCTTTGGTGGTGATCAACGAGAAGGTCGCCTGCGGATACCGATCCCTCAGTCCCAGGAGCGCCGGGTAGGCGATCACGAGGCTCCCGCCTCCCAGCATCTTGATGAAGCAGAGCGTGCCACGCACCTCGAGGGCATGTTCGCGCCTCAGGATCTTTCCCAGCAGCCACACCAGGGGCATGAGGCCGCCCATGAGCAGCCCACCAGCAAAGTAATCCAGCCACTTCTTCGTCCGGTACTCCACTGCTCCTCCTTCTTAGTCCGCCTCGCAGCGCTCCCCCGTCACCTCGGCCACCGCAACCAGTGTGTCCAGAGGGAGCCGGAACGGATACCGACACAACCCGCGCCACCACCCCAGCGACGCCCTGGCAACCCGCGTCAGGAGAGGGTTCGTGCTCGGGGTCAGGGACAGCACGTAGTCAAGGGTCAGGACTTTTGGCGCGCTCTCTGCCAAGTGCCGGACAAGGTAGCCGGTCTGCTCCAGCAGGAATCGGAGTGTCGGTGGCGTAAAGTACGTCAGGTGCTCGAGAGGACGCACATGCGGGTGACGAGATCCCATGAATCCGGTGACCCACCCCACCATGTTTGGCGTCTCGACCAGCAACACGCCGCCGGGCACCAGCAGTTGGCGCGCCCGAATGAGGAACACCCGGGGACTCAGCACATGTTCCAGGACATCGAGCATCGTCACCGCATCGAACCGGGCGGCCCGGAAGGGAGCTTCTTCGAGCCGGCCGGCCACGATGCGCACGTGTTGCTCCCGCGCGGCCCGCCGCGCCGTCGCCGTCGAGGGTTCGAGTCCCAGAGCCGACCACCCCGTCGCGCCTGCCGCCTGCACCAGAAAGCCGCCGCCGCAGCCCACATCCACCAGCCGACCCTTCGCGCGGAAGTCCTCCAAGAGCCGAAGCCGCAGGCGGGCGGTGGCCAGCTTCATCTCCCGGTGCTGGACATGCTGCGCGCCGGAGGAGTCCGGGGAGCCTGCTGCGAAGTACTCTTCCTGATAGAGCGCCGCAAGCCGCTCGGCCGTCGGTCTCGGGTTGACATAGCGGACCTGGCAATTCCCGCACCCCACGACGGTCAGCCCCTGCTTCTCAAACAAGGCTCGTGCGCGATCGGCATCGCAAACCGGACAACGAACCCATTCCAGCTCCTGCACCGCTGCCCCCATCATCGCGTGTCGGCTCCCGCTTTCCCGACGGGTCCTGTCACGGCCACCCGCCGCGGCGACGCCGGCTCGGTTTCGTACAGCGTGAACGAATTGTAGGCCGGTTCGGCGCGTTCCTGCACGACCGCGCGCCAGGACGACGGCGGATGCCGCACGAGGTCCGGGACATCAGCTCTCTCTACCGGGCGTCCAGCAGTGTCGTAAAAGAGATACCGATCATGTAACACCACATAAGCCGGCTCGACGGTAGCGGCTCGCTCGAGTTCCCGGATATCCTTCAGCCGCGCCGAGCCTGCAGGCGTCTGCGCGTAGTAGTTGAACCCTGTCCGGTACCGGAGATGGTAGTTCAGGAGCAGTGGCCACCGGTCATGCGGCACGTAGATCGGGCGCTCCGGATGAGCTTGTACCGCCGCAGCCACCGCTTCAAACGGCCTCGCGTCGTCCTTGAAGTTCTCAAGCAGTCTGGAAGACCCGTACAGCGAGGTCAACACAAGCAAGGCGATCGCCGCGACGGTGGCGCTCCGCCAGGCTGTGCGGAATCCCGCTCCGGCATCGTTGGCGAAATCACGTACACGCGAGAGACCGTACGCGCATACCAGGACGACCGGAACCGAGATGATGGTGAGATACGGATAGCTCTTGGAGACCGGCGCGTACTGCGAGACCGAGAGGCTCCCGAACTCCAGGTACAAGAGCGGCGGAAGGATCCACACCAGCAGTGGTCTGAGACGGGGTATCTCCCCGGTCCACGCCGCAATCGCCAGAGCTCCGAGCGCCGCATAGGCAAACAACCCGAACCAAGCCAGGCCTTCCAAATCCATGCCGAACATGGCTCGCGGGTAATACGCCAGAGAAGTGGGCCCCTCCGCGCTGCCGCCTACATAGAGATCGTTCAGCTTCTCCAGGACCGAAATCTTATGAACGGGGTTTCCGATCGTGACCCAGTAATAACCGAGCTCAAGGAGCAATGGCGTGAGGGAACCCGCCAGAATCGCCCCGATGATCCGAGCCCGGCCTCGACGAGACCAGGCCAGCATGACCAACACGGGAAGGAGCAGGAGGCCGGTCTCCCGGGCTTGGGCCGCCAACCCGACGCACAGTCCGCTCACGGCATAGAAGCCTCGTCGCTGCCACGCCGGCCGCGTCTCCTCACCGGCCAGCCAGAAGGCCAGCATGGCGCCGGCAGACAAGACCGGGATATAGCTGTCCGGGCCAAGCAGTGAGGCCCACGGCAGGTCGAGCGGATACACGGCGTATAACAAACCGCCCAGCAAGCCGGTTTGCTTATCGAGCCAGAGCGTGCCCAGCCGGATCACCATCCAGACCGTCGCAAGCGAAGCCAGCAAGGGAAACAGCGCCGACGGCCAGTCTCCGACGCCGAACAGCTTGTAGGCCAGAGCGGTCGGCAGCAGGACGGTGTAGCGGAAGCCATAGGACATGGTATCCGCAGTGACAGTGTACTGTCCCACCGTAATGTTGTAGGCATGATGCGCGTACGCGTACGCATCCGCTCCGCGCACGCCGCCGAAAAACAAGAGCCACCGTACCCCGAGCGCCAAGCCGATGAGGGTGATCTTCGGCAACATTACCCCCTCACCCTCCCCTACCCCCTCACCCTCCCCTCTCCCCCTACAGGCCGATCAGATCCAGGGCGAGGCGCCCCAGAAACAGATACGCTTTCCGGTAGGTCGGCAGCTTGGACACCCCCCACTGCCGACGGGACTCGTGACTGGCCACTTCCGACACCCTGAACCCTTTTCGGAGACATCGGGTCACCATCTGTTGCTCGATATCAAAGTCGTTTGCGGTCAGGTTGAGCTGTGCGGCGACGGACCGCTTGATCGCCCGAAACCCGTTCAAGGCATCGGTGATCCTAACGTTCCACCGGTAGTTGATGGCGAGCGTGATGATGCCCCCACCGATGCTTCGGAGATAGTTGTCCAGATCGCCGCGCCACTCATCGCTGCCTCCCCGGTGCCGCGAGGCCACCACCAGATCCGCCTCGTCCATGACGATCGGCGCCACCAGCGTCGGGATCGCGGCGGGGTCATGCGATCCGTCCGCATCCATGAGCACGACGACCTCGCCCCGCGCCTCCGAAAGACCGAGCTTCACCGCCGCGCCCTTCCCTCGCCCATTGTCCTCCAAGACCTTGACTCCGGCCTCTCTGGCCAGGGAGGCTGTGCCGTCGGTCGAATGGCCATCCACCACCAGGATCTCATCGGCATACGGTTTGACAGACCGCAGGATCTGCCTGATCCCCCCGGCCTCATTTTTGGTGCAGAGCACCACGGTGACGGTCGTCGGCTCTCTCACGGTCGTTCTCCTGCCGGCGCCGGAAAGGACACTTGCCACAGCGACGCTGGCTCGGCTGGGATGGCGCCCCCGCTCGCCGGCTCCAGTCCGAGCCAACGCGGTGAGAGATCAAGGAGCCACTCTCGCAGACTCGCGCGCCGCGGCCTCGTGAAGTCAGCGAGCCGGATCCAGTGCGGTGGCGGACGCAGCAGCCACGCCGGTGCGTCATAGCCGTGTGCCACCGCACTGTCCAGCAACACGGGGTCATGCAGCACGAGGAGACGCCCGGATCCGGGCCGATCCCGAACCGTCGCGTCAGACGCCGTGATCACGTGTTCCCGGTGCTCGGGCAGCAGGATGCGCAACGCCCCCGTATTCAAAGGATCCGCAGCCACGAGAGTCCCGGTGGGTTCATTGGCGATGACCGCAGCGACCTGACGGGCCACCGACGCCCACTGACGGTGATCGAACCGTTGCACCCAGAGAGCCCACAGGACAACTGGCACCAGCCCGACCAGCAGCGCCCTCTGCCACACCCGCCAGCCGCGAAATCCGTGTACCAGCCAGTAAGCAGCCGCCAGAATTCCCGGCAGGAAGACCGGATGCAGTGTCCTCGCAAAATGGATATACAGCGGGCGCTCAAAGCCCGCGTCGAGCGGCGCAAAATTGAGGAGCGTCAAGATCGTCCCCCACCACAGCGCCAGTTCCCCCACGGATCGGTCCCGCCTTGAGAGCCCCCAAATGGTTGCGGCCACGACCAGGTAGAAGTAGCCGGCAAAATGTCCGAACCGCACGTGCAGCGGGTTGAGGAGCATATCGGGATAGACCAGCATCCAGCCATAGGAAGGAGAAACCCGCTGCATGTGTCGCGTGTGGAGCGCCACCGCCTCGGCGGAGAAGGGGAACAGCGGCTGACCGGTCAGCGCGGTGTACCACGCCAGTTCGCCCAGCAGCACCACGGCGAACCCAACCCCCAGCCACCCGTAAGCAGGTCGCCAGCATCGTAACCATGCGAGCCGCGCGAGCAGGACCGCTCCCACGACAAGCCCGACCTCCTTGCTCATCTGGGTCAATCCCATCGCCAACCCGGCCAATAGAAACCATCGCCAAGCGCCCTCTCCAGCCGTCTCGCCCCGCTTGACGCAGTAGACCGTGGCGGCCATGAAGACGCTCATGGGCAGATCGGCGTGCAGGGCGGTGGCCAGCAACACATCCAGCGGGAAAAGGGCCAGCAACCCCGCCGCGAGCAGCCCCACCCGCCGGCCCCCGTACAGCACGCCCAGCGCATAGATCACCGCATGCCCGGCCAGGGAATAGACCAACGGGGTCAGAAAGAGCGCCGCTTCGTTGATCCCGAACAGCGCCTGGCAGGCCGCCAGCGGAAGGATGATGGGATAGCGCAGCCCGAACTGTGTCGCCTGGACGTATTCGCCGGCGGCGAACCGCCGGGCCGCCTCGCTGTACTGGACATCGTCCCATCCCAACAGGCCGCCGAAGAAGCTGAGCCGGACGGCCAGCGACGAGACCAGCACCAACGCAAGCCAGACCCATGTCGGTTTCCCCCGCGCTGCTTCCCCCGCCATCAAGCTGGAACCCCGGCGACCGCACCCTGCTTCTTGCACCGGAGGATCAATTCCGCGCCGCAGATGTAACGGCATTCCAGGATCACGAACCCGTGCTCGGACAGCCGAGCGGCCAGACTCCCTGCAGTGTACCGCTCCACATGGAGACGTCCGTGCGCATCCGGCAGCAGCCGTGTGTACCACCACTCGATCCACCGCCACTGCCAGCAGCCGTAATCCGGCGTGCCGAGGATCAACACGCCACCCTTTGCGAGCACCCGTCCCAATTCGCGAAAAACCCTGGGGTCATCGCGGATCTGTTGCAGCACCTCGGAGCAGATGATCGCATCGAACGCCTCTTCTCTGAAGGGAAGCGCCCGTACGTCGCCGTTCACCAAGGCGCTGTTCGTGCGTTTGCGGAACCGGAGAGCGGCAAAGTTCAGGTCCAGCCCCACGGCGTGGGGCAATGCCTCGAGGATTTTCGAGGAGCCGCACCCCGCATCCAGCACCCGCTGGACCCGGCCCAAGAGGTCAAGCACGATGGTGTACCGTCGGCGCTGCCAGTAGCGTTGGATGAGGATGCGGGAAGAGAACGCCCGGTCGTCGTAGTCGGCGGATTTGAGGGAATTCCGCAAGGTCCACAGCTTGACCAGCGTGCGCGCATAGGCTTTGGCGAACCGCCACAGCCGGACATGAGACCGCCCGCCGAAACGCGGCCGGTAATGAAACGGAACCTCGGCGACCCCCCAGCCCCGGCTGAAGATGAGCACCAGCAACTCGATCAGGACATCGAATTGGGACGCTTCGGTTCGGATTCCTTTGAGCACCGCCCTGTCGTAGAGGCGGAACCCGCTGGAGAGGTCCCGGACCGGGACGCTCAAGAGCGAGCGACTGACGCCGTTGAGGATGACGCTCAAGAGACGCCTGGTCAGGGGCATCGCGGCGTAACCGCCCGGGACATACCGTGAGGCGATCACCACCGGCGCCTGGTGCCTGGCCCGCCAGAGGGTGCCCAAGAAGTCCGGATCGTGGGAGTAGTCGGCGTCCATCGTGACGAGAAAGCGGCCGCGCGCCGACTGGAACCCGGTGCGCAGGGCATCGGCGTAGCCCTTTCCTCCCTGACTGACCACCCGGGCGCCCGCATCGCTCGCCGACCGTACCGTCTCATCCGTCGAGCCTCCGTCCACCACCAACACTTCGAGGGGAACGCCCAGCCCCACGAGCTGCGCGCGCACGCGCGCGACCAGCTCCCCGATGCTCGCTCCCTCGTTCAACGCCGGGATGATCACCGATACCTCCGGCACGCCGTCGCGGCTCATGCCCGCGCACCCGCGACCGCTCCGGCAGGTCCTCTCGGTGACCGACTGACCGCAGCGCGCAGCATTCCGGCCAGTCGAGGAACCAGGACCGTTTCCGCAAATTCCTGCTGGATGCGGGCGCGCCCCGCCCGGCCCATGGCCTCCGCGCGGTCGGGGTTCCGAAGAATCCTCTCCAACGCACGCTCCAGGGCGCCGGGGTCACCTGGTGGGATCAAGTAGCCGGTCTGGCCGTCAGCGACCAGATCGCAGATGCCGCCCACCGCACTGGCAACCAGAGGACGTCCGGCAGTCATCGCTTCAGCAACAGTGTACGGGAACGCATCTTCGTGGGACGGGCAAGCCACCACTTCTGAAGCTCCCAGAAGTTCCTGGACTCGCTGGCGAGAGGACACCCATCCCAAGAAATGAACACGTGGAACGCTGCGGGCCTGCTCGTGCAGGAGCTTCTCATCCGGACCGCTGCCCACGATGAGCAAGTGGAGGTCCGGAAATCGGGCCGCCAGCGCGCGAAAGGCCGACACGAGCAGATCCACCCCCTTATGATGGTTGACGAGCCGCCCAAGGAACATGACGTAGCGGTGGGTCTGTGGGATTCCCAGGCTCTCCCGCACCGCCGCACTTTGCCCTGCTGGCATTGGAAAGACCGGCACCGGGTTCGGGAACCAAAGAGCCCGCTCCTCGGAAAGGCCATGGACGCTTTTCAGACGAGCATGTTCCTCTGTGTTCGGCGAGAGAAGATACGCGGCACGGCGGAGCGTCCGGTGGCGGAGCCAGCGGAGGGGCCAGTGCGCCGGAGAGTGCCCTCCATGGTACTGCCCGACCACCGGAATGCCCAACGCGGCCCCCATGAGACTCACCATGTCGAAGCGCCCCGACTCGTAGTCCTGCACGTAGAGCAGGTCGGGGCGCTGCTCGCGCAGGTCGCGGAACAGCGCTAGGGAGCAGGTCGCCAGATGCAGAGCGAAGCACCGGATGAACGGCAGTCGGACTGTCCACCAGTTGTACAGGCGCGGGGCGGGCAGAAAGCGCACCTCGGAGCCGGTGGGGCGATGGACCTCGACTTCAAGACGCTTCACGTCGCGGGAGAACAGATACCAGACGAGATGGATGCCCTCCCGCTTGAGCAGGTGCGAGTAGTAGCAGATCCAGTCGTTGTCGTAGCTGGCCAGGTACGTGGAGCGGGTCACGCCGACGCGGTGAAAGAATTCCTCGAACACAGGAGCACTGATGATCAAGGCCACCCGCAGGATG
>CAYZKG010000001.1:34419-38248 GCA_964478915.1 uncultured Nitrospira sp. | reverse complement strand
GGGGGAGAGGAGAAAGGTGAGGGGCCGCTCGGCTTCTGCAAGGAGTGAGTCACACAGCAGCGTGCAGGACACCCGACCGAGCCAGTCGAACCGTCGCCGCAGTCCGGTGATCCTCAGCACCCGGAATCCTTCGGATTCGAGCAACCGCCTGAGGGACGCGGCATTATATGAATGCAGGTGGCGCTCATCGGCGGTGACGGATGGCACGTCACCGCGAAGAGCCTGCCAGCGAAATCGCCAGAAGGCGACATTGGGCACCGTGACGAGCAGCCGGCCGCCCGGCCTCAGCACCCGCTTCGCTTCGGCCAGTGCATGCCTGGGACCGCTCAGGTGCTCGAGGACCTCGCTGGCCGTCACGACATCGAAGCTCTCGTCCGCCTCCGGCAACAGGTCCCCATCGAGGTCCAGCGCGTATGCCCGGTCCAGCCCTTCAGTCCGAGAGAGCGCCGCCCCCGAAACGTCGCACCCATGGATCGCCACACCTGGACAGGCCGCCTTCACCAGACGTGCGAACGTTCCATCGCCGCAGCCGAGATCCAAGAGCCTCCTTGGCCGCAGCCGCCGCACATGCCCGCAGACCTGCTCGAGGCGACGCTCGCCGGAGAGCATCAGGGGACCGGCCTTCCACCCGGTCCATTCCGCGTCGTACCGCTGCTGCTTGTTCATCGGTTCATCCAGCCAGGCACCGCTGATAGACCGCCATGGTCTCTTCCGCAGCCCGCTCCCAACTGAACTCGTCCCTCCGCCGATACCCCCGTGCGATGAGGCCCTGCCGAAGGCCGTCATCCTCCAAAGCCTTCAGCATGGCCTCAGCCAGCGCATCCACCGGATACGGTGCATCGATCAGAACCGCCGCATCGCCCACCACTTCGGGCAGGGAGGAGTTGCGATACGTGATCACCGGGACGCCCTGGGCCATGGCTTCGAGCGGCGGAAGACCAAACCCCTCGAGCCAGGAGGGGTACACGAACAGACTGGCGCCTGCATACAGGAGCGGCAGCTCCGAATCCGGCACATACCCCGGGAGCACCACCTGATCGCCCAACCCCAAGGCCTCGATCTCTTCCGACAGCGTCGATCGGCCTTTGATCAGATGGCCCGCAATCACCAACCGATGATCCTTGACCCGCGAGCGCAACTGTCCGTATGCCCGCACCAGACCACTGAGGTCCTTCCGCCGGTCGATGACCCCGACATAGAGGATGTAGGGTCTGTCGAGCCCGTGCCGCACCCTGTAGGCGTCGACATCCGCTTTGGCCGGGACTTTCAGGAAATGGGGATCGACCGCTTCGTACACCACCGTGACCCGATCAGGAGTCACACCGCCCAACTCCACAAGGTCCTGCTTCGTTGCCTCGGACGGCACGATCACGGCGGTCGCGTGCCTGGCGGTCAAGGCGATCCAGTTCCCCCAGTACCAGCCGGCACGTCCTGTCGGCAGCCACTCCGGATGACGGATGTACAGCAGGTCGTGCACGGTCAGCACCAGCGGACAGGGCCGCAGCAAGGCGCCGGAGAAGGCCGGGACATGCAGGAGATCCACATGCTCGCGCCACGCCCGCCATGGCACCCGCGCCTGATCCCACCAGAGCTGGTTCGGGATGCGCCAGCCGGGTCCATGGTGGCAGGACCACTCCACGAATTCGTGCTCCTGAAAGTGCGCCCGCAGGGCCCGCAGGAGGTTTCCCAGGTACGTCGAAAACCCGTGCCGCACGCCGGCGCCCAGCGCTTGGCAGTCGAGGCCAATCCGCAATCGCCTATCCGCGCTCCGGCGTGACCTCGGCATCAGGCCGACCCGCAAGGAACCGGCCCTTCCAGGAGCTTCGCCTCCTGGATGAATGCGGCAAGGTGGCGGGCCGCCAACGCGTGGCCTTCACGCGTCCAGTGTGCCCCGTCCAAGCGGTAGAAGAGCCGCCGTCTTTGCTCCAGCGGGACTTCCCAAAAGCGCGGCGCCAGATCCAGCGTGACCTCGATCCCCGCAGCAGTGGCAACTCGGCGCAATGCCCCTCCATCCCCTTGCTCCAGGACCCGATGATCCGGCAGCAGCACGACCGCGAAGCGACTGCCCGCCTCGGTCACCTCCTGCTGAAACTGGCGAAGCAGACGAGCGGTGACCAACATGCCCGGCTCATCCGCCGTGGGCACCGACGGAGACGGAGCCAGCAGGCTTCTGAGCGTCTCGCGGGCCCAAGCAGCGAGCGCGTAGAGTCGCACGTACTCGCGGAGCCAGCGTTTCAGCTCGGTCCGCTGATCCTCTTGTAGTCTTGCCCAGTCCGCCTGCGGCACCGGCACATTGGTCAACTCCAAGCGATCCCGGACCACCTGAAAATACGGTTTTGCGTAAGGCCCCTGCCAAGCCGAGACGCTCTCGCGCAGATCGTTCTCGTAGAGTCCGACGATCACCAGGTCGGCGCAGCTGCGCATGCCGATCCGGCGGTAGAGGAGCAGCTCCTGACCGGTATCGTAGCCGTTCACAGCGACGTTCAGCACCTCGACCTGGACCCCGCGGCTGGACAGCAACCCTGAAAGCAGATCGCTGAACCGCTCCCCTTCCTCGACCCCGTAGCCCCACGTGATCGAATCCCCGAACACGAGGATCCGCCGGTGCGCCGGCGATCTCTGTTCGGGAACCGGCTGTCCGCGGAAGCCCTCGGCATTGAGATGGACCCGCGTGGTGAATTCCCATCCGGAGAAATCGCCCTCCGCTTGGGGCCGACCCCGCCAGCCAAGTTCGGGATCGTACAGGAAGAACCGCTGCTGGTCCTGATACCGGACCGGCCCACGCCGGTGGAGTTCGACAGCCGGAATCGGAAACCACCGCAGGGCCGCCTCCAGCACGGTGCCGGCTAGCAACACCCCGACCGCGGTAGCGACCACCCTGCCGCCGAACCGACGCCCTGCTTTAAGATCCTGTTCCATGCCGGTGTGTCGGGCGCCGCATCCCCCATCCTGCTGAGACTCCTTGCCACATGCCGACCGCGAAGGCCCGGTTGCGTCGGGCGATGAATCCCGGCCCGACCTGCAGAAATGGCCAGTTGAAGGCGTGCCCGCGCCAAAGACGCCACAAGACTCGCGGCCAAGTCCCGGCCGGCATGTGCTTCAGCGAGAAGTAGACCATGTTCCGGAAGTACGACGCGTACCACTGATGAGACGCCTGTTCTCGTCCAAGGAGATGCCGGTTCTCGCAGCCGCCTGCACTCCCCGATGGCTGATGGATGACCCGAGCTTCCGGCTCGAACACAACGCGGTACCCGGCGCGTCGTACCCGCAGACAGACATCGTTTTCCCATCGAACCGCATTGCCGGTGAATCGCTCGTCGAACCCGTCGACCTCAACCAGCACGGCCCGTTTGAACGACACGTTCGCGCCGGGCGCACTGACGACTTCAGCGCGGACTGGATGGTCCCACTTCGAGTGATACCATCCCCAGATCTCATCGCTCGAGCGAGGATCATACTGGCTGCCGCTCGGGTGTCTGGGGTCATGTTCATATCCGGCCACGCCGCCCACTGAGGGATCGCGATGCACCTCCGCATGTCGCGCCAACAGATCTGCCTGTTCGATACGGACATCATCGTCCGTGAACCAGATGATCTCACCCCGAGCCAGGCTCAGCCCTTTATTCAATGCCCCCATCAAGCTGGGCCGTTCCAATCGCACGTGACGGACACGATCCTTGACCGTGAGCAGGAACGCCTCGGTCTCCGGCAGGTGTCGAGGCGTCTGGTCCACCACGATCGTTTCGAAGGAGGGATGCTCCTGTCTGAGAACGTCCTCGATACACCGGCACAAGAGTTCCTCGCGTCCGAAGGTCGGGATCACGACCGA
>CAYZKG010000001.1:32444-34319 GCA_964478915.1 uncultured Nitrospira sp. | reverse complement strand
CTACTCCCCGCGCCATAGGCCCACCAGTCTTGGATATTCGATTCGCCACAGATACAGCACGTAGGCCGTCCCGGCGGCGAGCCCGGCGAGCACCGGCCATGCGCCGGAGGGCTCAGCAGGCAACTTGGCCAATACGGTAAGGCCGACACCGATCGCGATCACCGGCAAGGTGGTGCGCCCCAGCGCCGCAAAGGCCACTCGTGCCTCGCTCCCCAAGAGCTGCAGCGTATAGAACGCCTGGAGCAGGAAACCGAGACCGAATGAGAGGGTCAGTGCGGCAGCCGCGCCGACCACGCCGTACCAGGCCGTCAGCGGCACGATCCCGCCTGCGTATACCACAAACTGGACGGCCCAGATCCGTGTCTGGATCTCGGGGCGATTCATGCCGTAGTGCAGGGATCCCATCACTCCGGACAGGCCGGCGCAGACCGCATAGAGACTCAGCACCCGGAGCGGCTGCGCCGCTTCGAGCCACTTGGCTCCGAAGAGGAGACGCACGACGTCAGGAGCCAGCAGAGCAAGACCTGTTGCCACCGGAACCAGAATCAACCCCATCAAGGCGAACTGGAGCGCGAACGCCCTGCCCGTTCCTCCCTGGCCGCGTTGCAAGATCGCATAGGCGGGAAAGCTCACTTGGCTGATCACGACCACGGGGCGGGTGCTGATCAATACCGGAATCGTGAGCGCGATCTGATAGATTCCCAGCGCGCTGGCGCCCAGCATCCGTCCGACGACGAACTCGCCGGCGCCCGTCACGCAGAAGATCATGATCGTCGTCACGTTCAGATGCTTGCCGTACCGCGCAAAGTAGCCGAGCGACTCCCGATCCAGGGACAGACGCGGCATGAAGGGCGCCATGTGAAACGAGAGCACGGAGCTCACGGCAAAACCGATAAGCTGTCCCCCGAGGAGTGCCCAGGCGCTCCGGAGCCACCACGCCAAGGCGATCGTGGCCGCTGCCTCGACGAGGCGGCGGACGAGGTCCAACCGGACCCTCCGCCCCATGTCGAGGTTGCGCAGCAACAGCGCGACGGCCGGACTCTGCGCGCCCTGAATGAGCAAGGCCAGCGTGTGAACGCGCAGCAGCATCACCAATTCGGGAAATCGGAAGAAGGCCGCGATTGGTTCGGCTAGAACCCATAACACAGCGGCCAACACGACCGAACGGCCGAGCGCAAGGGTCCAGGCCACTCGCAGGTCCCCTGGCCGAATCTCACGCCGAGCGACAAGCGCTGGCTCGATCCCGAGTTCGGCCAGGGTGGTTGCTGCGAGGAGCACGGCCGCCGAGGCGGCCATCAGGCCGAAGTCTGCCGGGGTGAGGAGCCGAGCCACGATCATCATTTGACCGGCAGCGATCAGCTTGTCGAGCAGGAAGCCGGCCGTCACCCAGCCCCCTGCCTGCAGGACACGTTGCCGCAAGCCGACCGAGCCGCTCGCTCCGGCCTGAATCGGTTCCTGCATTGTCATCCGTGCGCCTCGTTCCGAGTCATCCGCTCGAAAAGAGACTCGAGTTCAGCCGCGCGCGCATCCCAGGTATGGGCCTGCTGCACCGCTGCACGGCCGCGCTCACCCATTCTTGTTCGCTCTTCAGCATCCAGCAGCAGGCGGACCAGCGCCTGCGTCAGCCCTTCCGCATCATTGACCTTGACTGCCAGTCCGCTGCCCAACGCTTCCACGGCGTTGCCGAACCCCGGACCGGCTGTCGCCACGACTGGCCGCGCGCAGGCGAGATACTCCCAGAGCTTCATCGAGTCGCCGGCATACAAGCGGGTCGGGTTGTTCAGCACTACGCAGGCGTCGGAGGCCCCGATCCACAGGGGCACCTCGTCGAACGGAACACGCCCCGGGAACAGACAGGCATCACGGACCCCGAGT
>CAYZKG010000001.1:0-32344 GCA_964478915.1 uncultured Nitrospira sp. | reverse complement strand
TCCACCCCGTTTTTGACGACATGGCAGCGGTTCGTCTCGATCTTCCATGCGCGCTGCATCCAGCCCAGAACCTCGCTGCACACGCTGACCACTGCAGCCGCCTCGGCTGCCGCGCGCCGGAGACCCCATGCCACGAACATCATCACGGGAGGCCACCGCCAGAACCCGCGCAGCTCTTCCTGCGGCAGCCCGTTCACAAAGAGCAAATAGGGACAGGACGCCAGCCGGGTGCCGAGCAACGGTCCCACCTGACCCGGGGAGTCGAACCAGCATACGGCGTCGGGCCGCCAGCGGAGGAGTACGGTCAGCACGACCAGCGTGGAAAGGATGAGGTACGACAATGGACGCAAACCTGGGAGGGGTATTCCGGGGATGGCAAGAACGTCTAGCGACGACGTGGGCGGCCGCCAGCCAATGCGCGGTGCGATGATGCGGACCTTGTGGCCGCGACTCACCAGCGCTTTGCTCAGTTCAAGAACCTGCCGGCTTCCCCCGCCGGGGCTTCCCAGGTCCTCGTCGCAAAAGACCAGCAGCCTCATGCCCATTGCGAAGCCGCCGGGGCCACCGGGGCTTCAATCACGCGGAGGCCTCTGCCGTGAGGACCTCGTGCCGGAGCCGCCGCAGCAGCGTAGCCCAGCTGTACCGCTCCTCCACGAACCGACGTCCGCGCTCACCGAGGGCGGCAGCCCACTCCGGGTTCTCCAACACATGGGCTATCGCCTCTGCCAGAGCCTCGGGTTCCGCCGGAGGGATCAGCACCACACCCTGATTGTCCGAAAACATTCCGACGAGGGAGGGAATGGCCGTGGCGACAACCGGACGCCCGCATGACAGCGCGTCGAAAAGCTTGACCGGCGAGGTCTCACCGCGGTCGGCTCGGAAGGGCGCCACGCAGACATCCATCGCACCGATCCAATCCGGCACGTCTTGATACGGAACCCGCCCCTGCCAGATGATGAATTTCTCCAGACCCAACCGCTCGGCCCTGATCCGCAGAGGATCGCGCTCCTCTCCATCACCGACAAAGAGCAGACGGGCCTGGGGGCGCCGTTTCTGCACGCTCGGCAATACATCGATCAGTATATCCAAACCCTGATATCGGTAGAATGAGCCGATAAACCCGATAAGGTCCGCGTCCGCGGGCAAGCCGAGCCGACGCCGGCATTCCGTCCGATCGGCCAGGCCGAACAGGTCGGTGTCGGTTCCGCTCGGAATGACCATGACCCGATCGGCGGACAGCCCGTACTCTCCGATCACGTAGTCCCGCAATCCCTCTGTCAGCACGACCACGCGATCGACACGCCGAAGCGCCAGGCTTGCGAGGCACCGGCTGAGCCAAACTCTGAGCCGGCTGTGCTCTGCCGCCCACCAACTCGGGACCGGCTCGCCGGCCACTTCGCAGACGCAGGTCGCCCCCAGGAGACGAGCCAGGAGCAAGGGATGCGGACTCTCGAACAGACGATAATAGACGACGGAAGGCCGGGTCCGCGCCGCAACGAGCAAGGCGGCGAAGAACGATCCCACTGCGTAGGCCAGTTGGCGCAAGATGCGCCAGGGGACCAGCGGAATGGGAACGACCTTGAACTCCCGCTGGATGCGCGCGGAGGCGTAGGCGGGCACGAACGCCACTACCCGATCACCCGCACGAGTCCAGGCACGGGCCAGATTCCAGCAGCGCACGAGCCCTACCGGGTCGGCCGGCGCATCCGGCTCGTACCAGTAGGCGAACAGAAAGACGGTCATGCAGCGGCCTGTACGGCGGGACGGGATTGCGAAATCTTGTCCGGCAAGATCGGAATGAGCATCACCAAGCCCGCGACGAGCCAGAAGGGCTCCATGATCCGGATGATAATAAAGGAGTTCGCGCCAACCGCGTGGGTCAGGATCGCGACTATCCCGAGCAGGAACCCGTGCGCCAGCCCCTTGCAGAAGGGATCCTCCTCGGCGTCGAACGTGTCGCGAGACGTCCTCCATAAACGGCGGATCATGAAGAAAAATGCGATGAGGCCGACCAGCCCGGTCTCCCCCAGAATCTTGACGTACTGCGCGTCCGCCCAGGCATAGCCGGTCACCCCGTGCCCGAAGAGCGGCTGGTGCGACCAGCTCTTCAGCACGAATTGCCACGAGCGGAGTCGCTCGGTGGTGGAAAGGTCCACCGCCACCCCACCGATCTTCATCTCGCCGCCGTAGGTCTTCCCGTAGAACGTCTCGTATACGCGCTCTTTGACGTTCCCCGGCGCGGCCACTGGAAGCAGGATGGCGGCCAGCAGCACGATCATCAGCACGCCGGGCCGGCGCCATTGCGTGGCCGCGACGCTCAGGATCACCACTATGCCTGCCAGATAGGAGGATCGGGACAGCGTGGCCATCAGCCCCAGCCCGATGCAGAACAAGAGGAAGAGCAACATGGCCCTGATCGGCAGTTTATTGATATGCAGGAGGAGCCCGATCACCACCGCCATGAGAAAAGCGAGGTAGCCGCCGAGCGTGTTGGGCTCGCCGCTCTCTCCCTCGAACGGCGCTGTGGCGCGCGCGCCTGTCGGAATCTGGGCAATCGCGAACAGAGTGATGAGGAAGCAGGTCACCAGGAGCGTCGTCACAAGAGCGATCACCTGCTTCTTCGTCGTCACATTGTTCACGGTCATGAAGAAGACAAAGAAGTACTCGAAGTATTTGAGGACGAAGAACATGCCGGTCATCCACTGCACGCGACCCATGAGGACCCCGATCATGGTGGCAATGATGCAGACCAGCATGTAGTAGAGGATGGGGCGGTTCACGGGCGTGGGCTTGAGCAGGGCCAACTCGCGGTACACGATCGTCTTCACCAGCCAGCTGAACCCCAGCACGATGAGCATGAGGTCATCCAAGCGAAACGAAAGCTCACGCCCCCCGACCCCCTTGCCCTGGACCGTGCCAACCGCCAGCTCCGGCGAGAGGAGCATGGCCAGAATGAGCAGGTAGAGGGCCGCCTGGATGGAGTTGAAGGCCATGATCAGGATGAGAAACCCGGCGCCGAACATGAGCCCGAAAATGGGCTTGAAGAGAGAAAACCCTAGCGCTATCACGAGGGCCATCAGTGCCATGATGACGAGTTCGGGTCTCATCTAATCCTCCCCCTCACCTTCACCTCTCCCCCAGTGGGGGAGAGGGAGGGGTGAGGGGTAGCACCCGTGTGTGCCTTCTGCGCTTGGCTCAGCGATATTCGTACCGGTAGTAGGCATACTCGGGGGTCACCTCCGGCCTGACGTTGGTGAGGACCGTGCCGAGCACGACGGCCTGGGCGTGATCGAGCAGGAACTTGGCGCGCTTCAGCGCATTCCGGCCGACGCGGCCGACCTGGTATACGAGCACCGCTGCATCCACGCGAGAGCCCACGGTGACCGCATCCGAGATCGGGAGGATGGGAGGGGTATCAAAGAGCACGAAGTCGTATTCCTCGCGCATTTCCAGGATGAGATCCTTGAGTCGGTTCGAGTTGAGGAACTCGGCCGGATTCGGCGGGATGGCCCCGCTCGCCAGGACGTTGAGGTTGTCCAGCCCTGGCGTATTCATCACGCAGTCCACCCCGAGAGTGCCGAGCATCAGGTCCGTCACGCTGCGTACAACATCACGCCAGGTCGCCCCCCCGACCAGCACCTCGGTCAAGCCGGGTTCGCGCGGGAGGCCCAGGCGAGGAGCAATGATCGGCTTCCGGAGATCCGAGTCCACCAGCAGGACCCGTTTGCCGTCCTGTGCCAGGGCGATCGCCAGATTGATCACCACCGTGGACTTGCCTTCGCCCAGACCGGCGCTGGTAAAGAGCAAGGTCTTGACGTGGCGATCCATGCCAGCGAACAGGACGTTAGTGCGCAGGGAGCGGAACGCTTCTGCCAAGACCGACTTGGGATCATAGAGCGTGACCAGCTTTGAGAAGAGATCAAGTGTCTCGGGCGAGGTGTCGGCCGGCAGCTCTTTCGCCGCCGCCGCCAGCACTTCCTTCTCGTCGAATCGCGGAATCACCCCCAGGACCGGCAGCTTGAGAAACTCCTCCACCCCCTCGATGGTCCCGATGGAGGTATCGAACGACTCGCGCATGAACGCCAGCACGATTCCCAGGAACAGTCCCATGAGACTTCCCACGATCATGTTGAGCTGGGTGTTCGGCGCATTGATCGGGACCGTGGGGAGAGTAGCCGGCTCGATGATCGTGACTTCCTCGATCCGGCCCTCGGCGCTCTTCACCAGCACCTCCTGATGCCTGAGCTTGAGGGTACTGTACAGCTCGTTGTTCACCTTCGCTTCACGCTCCAGGCGCGCCAGATCGATCGCCTTCTTGGGGAAACTGAGGTACTGCCCCCTGTATTTATCGATTTGGGCTCGGAGCGTGACCAGCCGCTCGTTCAAATTCTTCACTTTTGCCTCAAGCTCTCGTACCATCTCAGCCTTGTGGTTGGCGATTTTTTTGTCAACCTCCTTCACCAGCATGTGCTCGGGCGTATAATTGATCGTCAGGTTGTCGCGCTCTTGCAGGAGCTCGTATAGCCGCTGGTTCATGATGAAAATGATCTGCGTGGAGTCCTCAGTGAAGATGCGGTCCTGTTGTCCCTTTCTGGGCGATTTGCCGCTCTTGAGGAACTCGAGTCCTCTTATGGCCTCTTCGCGCAGGCGGGTCTGTTTGTTGTACTCCGTCTCCAGGAGCGTGTAATCGTCCAGCGCCCGCTTGGCCTCGGCGTCCAAAAACACCTGGCCTTCCTGCTCTTTGAACTCGCGCAACGCTTCGTCGGCAGCCTTGACCCTGTTTTCCAGGGATGAGATCTGTTCCTCCACGAACCGGCGCGTGTCCCTCATCTGGCGGTTGCGGGTATCGATGTTGTACTGGCGGTAGGCTTCCGCCGAGAAGTTCGCGATCTGCTGCGCCATATCCGGCACGTCCGAGCTGACGACGATTCTGATGATGTTTGTGCTTCCCTCCTGGGTGGTCTTGATCCGCTGCTGCAAGGAGTAGATCACGTTCAGGTAGGCCTCGGAGTACCGGACGTCCTCCGTAACCTCGGCGGGGACCAGGTTCATCCGTCGGGCCACCGGCTCGAGCACCGGAAAGCTCCGGATCACCTCGGCCTGCGTCGGCAAGTCGGTGGTCGGAGAAGCGGCGATCGCCTCGAGCAAGAGGCTTTGGACCGTTGTGGCCCGGTCGAACTTGACCCGCGCCTGCGCCTCGTACACCGGCACGGGGGCAAGCGCGCGTGTCAGCGAGATCGTGAAGAGCAGCACCAGTATCGTGGTGAGGACGATGGTGTACTTCCGCTTCCTGATGATCAACCAATAGTCGAGGACGTTCAGCTCGTACTGTGCCATCAGGAATTCTCCTGGCTAACCCGATCCCGGTGGGGTCACCTGGGCGTTGCCAATCCCGGGATAACGGCGGCGGGCGCGATGCCCGGCCCCAATGTTGTGATCAGCGTGGCGGCAAACAAGGGTTGCAGGAAGATGCCCATGATCGGCAAGATCCTGTTCGCCGTCGCCGCACGATCACCGAGCTTGTCTCTGGGCACGTAGATCACGTCGTTTTCCTCAAGCGCCAGGTTTCTCGTGAAATCCCCGTATGTGAAGACACGGGAGAGGTCCGCGGTCAGGATCTCCGGCTGGTTGAGGTTGCCGCGGATCACCCTGATCTCGTCCAGGATCGCCGACTCCTTGTAATTGTCGGCTGCCGCGATCGCCTGTAAGATGGTCATCCCACGGGTCATCGGGATCTGTCCCGGCCTGGTCACCTCTCCAAAGACAAAGATGCGTTTGACCTTGGCTGTCTTCTTGGTGAATTGCAGCTGCACGCGCGGGTTCCGCATGACCTTGGCGACTTCTTCTTGGATGCGCACTTCGGCTTGCGCCGCGGTCAACCCGACAACCTTAATATCCACGAACGCCACAGTGATCTCCCCCGTGTCCCGCACCGTGCTGGTAAATTTTTCCTCGCCGGCGCCACGGCGAATGGAGATCTCCAGAACATCGCCGATACCGATGGGGAGATCCGGTGTAATCCCCGTGTCGTCGGCATAGACGTCGCCTTTGGACAGCGCGGGAAAAGGAGTGCCGGGCGGGGCGACCGCTGAAGGAGGCAACGTGGATTCAGCCGGGTTGTAAGCGCAACCCTGCGGGCCTACACCGATCGTCAGCGCAAGCAGCAAGCAGAGGGCTCTGGTTAGCCTATCTTTGACCATCTCATTTGACTTCAGCGCTTTCTTGCGGGGCGACCACCTCGACGATATTCACCAACGAGGTGGCACTGAGGTCCACTTCCTTGGCCTCCATCGCTCCGGTCCGATCGGATGACATGGAGACCCGAACCACCGGGCGGAGCGGGAAGCGGGGGTTCAGCTTGATGACCACCCCCGTTTCCCCGGTATTCAAAAGCACCGAGGTGCCGAGCGGGAAGACGGAGAACTGTTGGATGAGCGCCTTGATCACCTGGCTTGGAAACGCCGTCCGCTCGGTGGTCAGCAGTTCCCGCACAGCCTCGTGCGGCAACAGCTTCCGGCGGTACGGTCGAGCGTTCATAAGCGCATCAAAGATGTCCACGATCCCGATGATCCGGGCGTACTCGTGAATCTGGTTTTCCTTGAGCCCCTTCGGGTAGCCCTGGCCGTTCCACCGTTCGTGCTCCTGCAGGGCCACTTGGGCGAGCCACTCGTAGGAACTGCCTAGCTTCATCAGGATCCGGTGGCCGAATTGCGGATGCTGTTTCATGAGCTCCCGATCCTCGGGGGTCAGCTTCTCGGACTTCGCCAGCAGTGACTCCGGCAGCAGGATCATCCCTACGTCATGCAGCAGCCCGGCGAGCGCCAAGCGGATCAGCTCTTCGCGCCGATAGTTCAAGCCCATGGCGATCTTGGTGGCCATCACCGAGACGTTCACCATGTTCATGATGATCGGCGCGCCGGTATAGCCGGAGATGGATTTCGCGAGGAGTTGATCGCTCTCCTCCAACGATCCCACGATCCCGGTGGCGATCCGGAGCAGGTTCTCGACCGGGAATGCCTGCTCCAGCTTGACCGCGGCTTTGACCCGGCCCAGCTCTTCCTCGGCAAGCTTGTACCAGTCCGCTGCAGCGGGCGCTTCCGGCTTCAAAGCCGCGAGGGTACGGAAGCTGACAGCGGCGGGCTCTTCCGGCTTTCCTCGCGCCGGGGAATCGCCGCTTTGATCCCGTATGATGTCGTTCATCCGTGGCATCGTGCTCTACCCCACGTCCACCGCGGCACGCTCGACTATTGAGACATCGATCTTTTCAGCCTTGTCGATGTAGCCGAGCAGCAGGCACAGGTCGCACAAGGTATTTATGTTCCGGGGAATCCCTCCGCTCTGCTGGAAAATCCGGAATGTGGCGTATTTGGTGAAGATCTCCCGCTTGCTGCCGGCGGTCTTCAGCCGGAAATGGATGTAGCTTGCGGTGTCTTCGGCGCTGAACGGTGGAAGGTGGTAGCGGATCGCTACGCGCTGGGAGAGCTGCTTGAGGGCCATCACGTGCTCCCGGAATTCCGGCTGTCCCATCATCACGAGCGTCAGGAGAAAGCGGTCGTTGAGCTGGAAGTTCAGCAGGAGGCGCAACTCCTCGAAGATCTGGTCGTCTTCGATGGCCTGGGCCTCATCGATCACAATGACAGTGTCCATTCCCTTTTTTTTATTTTCTAGCAGACGATCGTTCAATTGGTGGACCAAATCGACTTTAGAGCCAGTCGCGTTAATTCCGAGTTGATACAAGACTTCGGTGAGAAATCCGGTTACTTCAAAGGAAGGATTGGGAATGAGAGCAATGTCGTACTTCTGTTTCGCTAGCTGCAAGATGAGGGCCCGGCTGAGAAGGGTCTTCCCACACCCGATCTCCCCGGTGAGCATGATCGCCCCTTTTCGGGCTTCCACCCCGTAGAGAAGCCGATGGAGCGCCTCTTCATGCTTCGGCGAGGGAAAGTAGTATTTGGGATCAGGCACGTTTTCGAACGGCGGCGCGTCTAATCCCCAGTGTTCTTCATAGTGCATGCAGAGGGGTCCCTCGGGGCTGAGGGTTTAGGACTATTAACTACCCCTAAAGTATTGTTTTGTCAAGAACTATGACGATGTTGACCAATGTTTCCACAGGCGGACGACATTCAAAAATTCGTCCTCAAGTCTCCAGGAAGGGAGAGCGATCCGTCTGGCTAGAATCCCCCGGGCTGACAAAACCTCCATTTCCGGGGAGGACACATTCGCCGTCACCCATACGGCACCGTCCCGGTCGGTCCGAAACAGTCGTACCCCTGCCTGTTCGTAGGCGGCTAAGACCGAGCCGGCCGGATGGCCGTACGGGTTCCGGCTTCCCACCGAGATCACGGCTGTTTCAGGCTTCACTTGCCGAATCCAGGCCTCATCCAGAGAGCTGCGGGACCCATGATGCGGCACCTTCAGCACCTGTACCGCCTTGGAGCCTGACTGCGCCCGGAGCTTGGAAAGAGCTTCGATCTCCACATCGGCGGTGAACAAAAAAGAGTGCGGCCCGCAATCCAGCCGGGTCACCACTGAGAGGTTGTTCAGGTCGGTGCCGCCGGAGAGCACTGGGCGGATTCGTGCCTCGAGCGCGGATGGCACCGGGGGAGGATTGAGGACCTTCAACCGACAGGCGACCGAGTCCAGCAGAACCTGTCCTTCCTCGACCCGTTGTTCCACGACACCCCGCTGCTGCATGGCGTCCTGGAGCCGATGGAAGAACGCCTCATCTCGTGCGACGCCGTTCCCCCAATACCGGCCCACATCGAAGACCCGGAGCACCCACGCAAGGCCCCCAACATGGTCAAGCTGCGGATGCGTTCCGATGACGTGATCGAGCCGCCTGATTCCACGATCCCACAGATAGGGCCCGACCGCGGCCCGCCCCATATCCAAGGTGTCATAGGCCGCTCCGCCATCGATCAGGATCGTCCGCCCATCCGGCAGCTCGATGACCGAGGCGTCCCCCTGCCCGACATCCAAAAACGCCACGCGGAGGCTTCCGCCATCCGTCATGCGGGGAGACCACGTCCACCATCCGAGCAAGAGCGCCAGAGCCAGCATGCAGACAGTCCGTCTGGCTGGCGTCCTCTGTGGGCGGCTGGCATCGTGCAGCAGCAGGTAAAACAGGACGATGCTCACAATGGTCGGGGAAGCGACGTGCCATTCCGCCCCGGGAATCTTCGCCATTCCTGCCACCGCCGCCGATAGGAGATCGAACAGAAACTGGAGGAAGGCCGCGCCTGGCATCCCTTCGCCGCCAGTGACAAGGACCCAAACGGCCGACAGCAGCCCGACCGGCACGAGTACGAAGCCCGCAAACGGCACGACGAACAGGTTGGCTCCCAGACCGAGCCAGGCAACCTGGTTGAAGTAGTAAGCCACCAGCGGCATCGTCGTCAGCGTGACGCCCGCGGTGAGCCAGAGATAATTCCTTAGCCACTCCCCCGACCGGCTGACCACCCCCTCACCCTCCCCTCTCCCCCCTCCGATTCGCCATTTCACCACCACGGCAATCGCCAGCACCGACAGATAGGAAAGCTGGAACGAGATATCGAATAAGGCCCGCGGGTCGTGCAGGAGGATGACGAGGGCCGCACCGGCCAGGGTCAAAAGGAGATCTCGCACACGACCCAGCCAGATGGCCAGAAGAAAAAACAGAATCATGATGAGCGATCGGACGGTCGCCACTTCGGAGCCGGCCAGGAGCGTATAGAAGGTGACGGGGACAATCGTCACCACCGCAGCCAGACGGGTCGGCGTGATCCGGCGCGACAGGGCCAGAAGCCAGAGAGGCGGGAGATGCCGCCAGGCCCATCGGATCGCGAAGAAGGAAAGAAAGGCGATGAGGCCGAGATGCGATCCGGAGATGGACAGGATGTGGACGGTGCCCGTTGCCATGAACGCGTCGCGCAGCTCCGCGCTTACATAGCCCGGCTCGCCAATGATCATGCCCAGGCACAAGCCTAGCGCAGGCTCATGCAGGGTCGCGAGCGCGGCCTGCCGGATACGATCGCGCCAGCGATCCACGATCATCCCCGGCAGGTCCCACCGCTCCGGCAGGCCCGCGCGATCGCTTTCCGACACAGCATCACTTCTCGTCACCCGCCCCGGTCCGGATACCGAGGCCACCGCATCGATCCCCTGCCGTTCGAGATACGCGCGGTAATCGAATCCTCCGGGGTTCAAGAGGCCGGAGGGAGGATGGAGCCGGGCCGTGACCTCAAGACGCGCGCCTCGAACGAAGCTTTGATCAGGGTCCCGCCAGGTCAACCGCACGCGTCCCGAAGCAGGCCGTGCATCGGCCCCCGATCCGAGCTGGGAGACCGCCAGGACCATCGTCGTCCGGCCGGGGGCATGCTTGACCGGCTCCACGATGGTGCCGACCACCCGGACCTCAGTGGGACCGGCGCTCTGGAGCAGCCGTGACCCCGTTGAAGACGACGCAACGGTCCAGAGAGTGACACCCGCCAGCACGCCGCCGTACACGATAAAACTCTGCGCGTGGCCGATGGTGCCCCCGCGCTCCCAGGCCGTCAAGACGATGCCCGCAACCAAGAGGAGAAGAAGAAGCACGACCGGGAGATAGGGCAGGAAGGACCCAACAAGCAGCCCCGTGATGAAGGCCGCCGTAATAGGTAGAAGCACGGTGCGTTAGGCGTCAGGCGTAAGGGGTTTCGCTTCACCGGGACCCATTGCAGCCTCTGGAGGGGCACCCATTGCATTCCCGGGAGCAATGGGTCCCGGTGCCCCGCCTCACGCCTCACGAGTTATTGCAGGTGTGTACGGACTACTCCGGCCAGTTCATCGGCCACAGTCCGGATGAGCGAGTCGCGCTCGCCCTCCACCATGATCCGAAGCACCGGCTCGGTCCCGGAGTACCGGACCAGTACGCGGCCGGTCCCGTTCAACTTGGCCTCACCGGCCTGAATCGCTTGCTGGATGGCCGGAAACGCCGACAGGTCGGGTTTTGTCTTGACTCGGATGTTCAGCAGGATCTGGGGAACCGCCGTCATGCATCCGGCCAGTTCCGACAAGGGCTGCCCGGCCCGCCGCATGAGGGACAGGATCTGAAGGCTTGAGATCAAGCCGTCGCCCGTGGTGTTGTGGTCCAGGAAGATCAGATGACCGGACTGCTCGCCGCCGAAATTACAGCCTTCGGCCAGCATGCGCTCCAAGAGGTACCGATCTCCGACAGGGGTCCGCAGCAGGCCGATGCCGGCCTTGGCCATGGCCAGCTCCAAGCCGAAGTTGCTCATCACCGTGCCGACAACCGTCTGTCGCTTTAATTGGCCTCTGGCATGGAGGTCCAGGGCCAGCGCGGCCAGCGCGTGGTCGCCATCGACGATTCTGCCCTGCTCACACACGAACACGGCCCGATCCGCGTCGCCATCGTAGGCGATGCCGAGGTCGGCGCGATGTTTCAGGACCGCCTCCTGAAGCTGCTCAGGATGAACCGCGCCGCATCCGGCATTGATGTTGGTCCCGTCCGGCTCATCTCCGATCACCTTGACGCCGGCGCCCAGCTCCCGGAGCACCTTGGGAGCGACCTTGTAGGCCGCCCCGTTCGCGCAATCGAGCACCACTTTGAAGCCCTGAAAGTCAACATCCCGCGGCAACGTCCGTTTCACGAACTCGATGTATCGCCCCTCGGCGTCATCGATCCGGTACGCCTTCCCCACCTCGTCGGCAGTCGGCCGGAGGTGCGTGATCTCGTCCGAGCTGATCAACTCTTCCATCCGGGCTTCGACGTCGTCGGGAAGCTTGAACCCCTCGCCGGAGAAAAACTTGATGCCGTTGTCCTGGTACGGATTATGGGACGCCGAGATCATCACCCCGGCATCCGCCCGGAGGCTCTTGGTGAGAAACGCAATGGCCGGCGTCGGCATCGGCCCGACCAGGAGAACATCCACGCCCATCGAACAGATGCCGGAGGTCAAGGCCGACTCCAGCATGTATCCGGAGAGCCGTGTGTCCTTGCCGATCACGATCTGATGGCGCCCAGCCCGGCGCTTGAACACATGCGCCGCCGCCCGGCCGAGCTTCATGGCGGTCTCGCTCGTCATCGGCTCGACATTTGCCACCCCTCGAACCCCGTCTGTCCCGAACAGCTTTCCCATGTCTCCCTCTCGTTACTCGTGCTCAGTGATGAGAGCCGTGAGGCGTGAAGCGTCGCTCGTGAAGCGCCCGCGAGCGACGAACGACGAGAGACGCATCACCCATCACGTTGCCTTATGATGGCGTCCACGATTCTGACCACATCACGGATCGGTTCAACGTCGTGGACTCGTACCACGCGCGCACCCCGCACCATTGCGACGGCGACGGCTGCAGCCGTCCCCATCACTCGCTCATCCACAGGTCGATCCAGTATCCGACCGATGAACGCCTTCCGCGAGACGCCCACCAGAAGCGGACGGCCTAAGGACAAGAACCGGTCCAGCCGGGCCAGGAGCGTCAGGTTATGCTCCTGATTCTTCCCAAACCCGATCCCCGGATCAAGCAAAATCTGCTGCGGGCTGATATGCAGACGCTCCGCCGCGCGGATCCGCTCGCGGAAAAAGTCATATACATCGGCAACGACGTCGCGGTAATTCGGAGCATCCTGCATCGTCTTGGGCCTGCCCTGCATGTGCATCAGGACGAGCCCCGCCCCGGATTCGGCCACCACTTTTGCCATGGCGGGATCGAACCGGAGCGCGCTGATGTCGTTGATGATCGCCGCACCGGCATCCAGCGCCCTCACGGCCACGGCCGCTTTGGTGGTGTCCACCGAGACCGGAACCGACACTCTCTGGCACACCTCCCGCACCACAGGGATCAATCGGCGGATCTCCTCCGTCTCATCCACCGGCTCGGCTCCCGGGCGGGAAGACTCGGCCCCGATGTCCAGAAGGGTTGCGCCCTGCTCGACCATCGCGACCGCGTGCGCTACAGCCGCATCCGCGTTGAGATAGCGTCCGCCGTCCGAGAAGGAATCGGGCGTGACATTCACCACGCCCATGATGGCGGTCGCTGACTCCAAGGAGAGTACGCCCCCTCGGATCTTCACGGTCTCGGCGGAAATCTCCTTGACGCTGTCCACGATTCCAAGCTCATGGCCCCCCACCCCTCCCTCCCCCATAGTATGGGGGAGGGTAGGGAAGGGGAGAAGGCTTTCGGAGGGAAAAGTGGTTGGGCTCCTAGATGGGTACCGCCTGGGGCAGCGATCCCTGTTGGATGATCTGGTCGATCTCCGGCGCGTCCAGCACTTCCTTCTCGAGAAGCGCCTCGGCCAGGGCCTTGAGGATGCTCATGTGCTCGGTGAGCATCCGCTTCGCCCGCTCGTAATTTTCGGTGACCAGCCGCTTGATCTCGTGATCGATTTCGATCGCCACCTGCTCGCTGAAGTCCCGGCGCGTGGCGATCTCGCGCCCCAGGAAGATTTCTTCGTCTTTCTTCCCGAAGGTGAGAGGGCCGAGCTTCTCGCTCATCCCCCACTCGCAGACCATCTTCCTCGCCAGGTCGGTCGCGCGCTCGATGTCATTGCCCGCTCCGGTGGTGATATGGTTCAGTACCAGCTCTTCGGCGACGCGCCCGCCCAGCAGGATGGCCAAAGTGTTGTACAGGAACTCCTTCGAGTAGTTGTGCCGGTCATCGATGGGCAACTGCATGGTCATCCCCAGGGCGCGGCCCCGTGGAATGATGGTCACCTTGTGGACCGGATCGGCGCCCGGCAGCAGCTTGGCCATCAGCGCGTGGCCGGCTTCATGATAGGCGGTGGTGCGCTTCTCCTCGTCGCTGAGGATCAGGCTCTTCCGCTCGGCGCCCATGAGGACCTTGTCCTTGGCGGTCTCAAAGTCCACCGGCTCGACCGCCTTTTTGTTCTGTCTGGCCGCCCAGAGGGCCGCCTCGTTGACCAGATTTTCGAGGTCCGCTCCGGAGAATCCAGGAGTGCCGCGAGCGATCTTCTCCAGCTCCACGTCCGGCGCGACGGGGACTTTCTTCGTATGGACCTTGAGGATTTCCACCCGCCCGCGGAGATCCGGTCGGCTCACGACGATCTGCCGGTCGAAGCGGCCCGGCCGCAGGAGCGCCGGGTCGAGGACATCCGGGCGATTGGTCGCGGCAATGAGAATGACTCCTTCAGTCGTGTCAAAGCCGTCCATTTCCACGAGCAACTGGTTCAGGGTCTGCTCCCGTTCGTCGTGCCCGCCGCCGAGCCCGGCGCCGCGTAGGCGACCGACCGCGTCGATCTCATCGATAAAGATGATGCACGGGGCGTGCTTCTTCCCCTGCTCGAACAGATCGCGCACGCGGGACGCGCCCACGCCGACGAACATCTCCACGAAGTCGGAGCCGCTGATGCTGAAGAACGGCGCGCCGGCCTCTCCGGCAATCGCCTTCGCCAACAGCGTCTTGCCGGTTCCCGGCGGGCCGACGATCAGGACCCCCTTCGGAATGCGCCCGCCGAGCTTCTGAAATTTCTGCGGGTCCTTCAGAAACTCGATGATCTCCACGACTTCTTCTTTGGCTTCATCGATTCCTGCGACATCCGCAAAGGTGATTTTCTTGCGCTCCTCGGTCAGAAGCCGAGCCCGGCTCTTTCCGAACGACAACGCCTTGTTGCCGCCGATCTGCATCTGCCGCATCAGGAAGAACCACAATCCCAGGAAGAGGATGAACGGACCCCAGGTCACCAGGAAGGTGATGTACCAGGGATTCTCATCGGGCGGCCTGGCCTCGATCTGCACTCCCCGCTCGCGCAGAACCTTCACCATGTCGGGATACTCGGCCGAATAGGTCCGGATCCGCGTGCCATCCTTCAAAATCGCGCTGATATGATTGGATTTGATGATGACCTTGGTAATGTCCCCCCTGTCCAGGTGAGACATAAAGTCGCTGAAAATCACCTCTTCTTCCGGAGCGTGGGTCGGGACGCTGAACAGGTTGAACAGCAGGATCATAAACAGTCCCACCACCACCCAGAAGAGCAGATTTTTCACCCGTGAATTCATCCGGCGCTCCTCACCTCGACGTCGCGAAGCCTCAAAACGTGTCGGATTCTATCACAACCTTCGGCGGACTCACAACTTCGCCCTACTCTCCTTGTTCTTCGTCATCGACCTTGTCGAGCACCGCTAGATACGGCAGGTTCCGGTATTTTTGTCGGTAGTCCAACCCATAGCCGACCACGTACTTGTTGGGAATGTTGAATCCCACATAGTGGATAGGGACAGTGACGCGCCGTCGTTCGGCCTTGTTCAACAACGTGCAGACCCGAACCGACTTGGGCTTCCGCAGCGAGAGCTGTTTGAGCAGATACCGGAGGGTCAGACCGGAGTCCACGATGTCTTCCACCAGAAGCACGTCCCGCCCGGTGATGTTCTCCGTCAGATCGGTGACCATCTTGACTTTTCCGGAGGTCTTGCTCTTCGAGCTATAGCTCGCCACCACGAGGAAGTCCACGCGCAACGGCACGCGGATGACACGTGCCAAGTCCGCATAAAATGCGTAGGCGCCTTTCAGGATGCCGATCAGGATCAACTCCTTGTTGGCGTAATCGGCCGTGATCTGGCGGCCCAGCTCTCGGATCCGGTTCCGCATCTGCTCCTGCGTGACGATCGGGCGTCCGAAGATCCGTTCCATGATCAGCGGCTCTCTTCCTGCAAGGAAGGACCATCCGCCACTTCTGCAACGAGTCGGCGGCCGGAAGAAGAGTGCGCACAAAAGCGATGATCCGTCCGATAGCCCACCACCCAGAGAATGCCTTCCGGCGCCACCAGCAACGGCACTCGAGACCGCTCGCGACGCGGAATTTTAAGATCGGCAAAGAAATCCTGCAGCTTTTTGTGCCGCCCCCCCATGCCCAGCGGCTGAAACCTGTCCCCAGGCCTCCAGGAACGGAGTGCCAGCTCGCTGGTGAATTTCGCGGGATCCAGCTCCGCGCGGCCGGGGACCCGGTTGATCGAGCCCCGCTCGGCGGCGCCCTCCTCCCAGTGGAGTCGAATGGCCCGGCCGGTCAGAGGCCAGACGGTCTCCGACGGAACCACGAGGGGCAGGGCAAGACCACGTTCCGACCATGCCGGCGTCGCATGTGGCTGCGCCGCCGGAGCGCGGAACCGGATCCAATCGTATTCACGGACGGCCTGAACTCCTCCGGCCACGACGGTGGCGCCGGATCGCCCGTGCACGACCTGTTTCAGCACGGTCTCAACCGTCGCAAAGCTCGGGCCCCTGATGCTGCGGGTCGTCCCCTGCATGACGGCCCGGACCACACGACGCTGTAGCGCCGTCGGCAAGGACAACAGCGCTTGGCGATCCAGCACGACCGCCTGATCAGGACCACGACGGCTCACTCGAGCCACCTGCTCCTCCGCCACCTGATTCAGATAGAGATGTTCTTCCCGAAGAATATCGGCCTGGCGCTTGAGGACCGCGACGATCCCGGGGTTGAACCGACGCAAAACCGGCAGCAACTCGTGCCGGATGCGGTTTCGCAGGTACAGCGGCTTCGCATTGGTGGAATCGGTCCGGAATTGCAGGCCGCAGGCCCCGAGATAGGCCAGCACGTCCGCTCGCTGTACCTCCAAGAGCGGTCGGATGAACCGCCGCTCGCGGACCGGTGGAATGCCGGCCAGCCCTCCTGCCCCAGACCCCCGCAGCATCCACATGAGCAGCGTCTCAGCCTGATCGTCAACGGTATGCCCGAGCGCGATCTTGCTCGCCTCGCAGCGCTCGGCCATGCGGGCCAATGCGGCGTAGCGAAGCTCACGCGCGTACTCTTGAAGCGAAGCGTGCCGGCGACCGACCGCTGCGATTTGGCCGCCCGCCGTTCCGCGCGTGGTCAGCGGAACCCGCTCGGAGACACATCCGACTCCCAGCCGCTCGCAGAGCGCTCTCACGAACTCGGCATCCTCTTCGGATTCTGCGCCGCGCAGCCCGTGGTTGACGTGCGCGGCCTGGAGCGTGAACCCCCAGGACGGCGCCCAGCTCGCCAGTAGGGACAGGAGTGCCACTGAATCCGGCCCGCCGGAAACGGCGACAAGAACGCGATCTCCGCGTTCGATGAGACCATGCCGGCGCACGGTCCGGGCTACGATGCGGGGAAGCGCCAGGGAGAAGTGGGTGTGGGAGGGGGGCGCCTCGCCGGGCCCCCTCCCACTGGAAATGGTGTCTGCCGAGGCCATCAGGAAACAGCCCTCAAGGTCTCCCGGGCCTTCAACACATCCCGCTGGATGCAAGCGGACAGAGCGTCCGTGGACTCGAACGACTGGTCCCCACGCAGGCGCTCCACGAACTGCACGCGGATCTGCTCGCCGTACAGGTCCACCTGCTCATCGAGAAGGTGGACTTCCAGTAGTCGCTGGCCGGGACCGAACGTGGGTCGGCTGCCGATGTAGGAGACCGATTCGAAGGTTCGCTCTTTCCAGACGGCGGTCGTGGCATAGACCCCGTCGGCCGGAATGACCCGCCCGTCCGGAAGGCGCACGTTCGCGGTGGGCCAGCCGAGATCCTTCCCGCGCCCCTCCCCTCCGACCACCCGTCCTTCCAGCGCATAGGGTCGTCCGAGGCAGCGGGCTGCCATGCGGACCTCACCGGCCTGGATGAGCTTTCTGGCCCGCGTGGAGCTGACCACTTCACCGTCCACGCGCAGCGCCGGCACGGGATGCACCTGAAATCCGGCCTTCGGCCCCAGCCGCTGCAGGTCACCGATGCGCCCTGATCGGCCTTTGCCGAACGCAAAATGCTCGCCGACAAAGAGGTCTCGGGCCTGTACCCCGTCTCGTAACACCTTGAAGACAAACTCCTCCGGCGTCAGTGAGGCAAACGCCTCGTTGAACTCCAGAAAGAGAACTTCTGCGATGCCCAACTGCTCGAACCGGGCGAGCTTTTCCTCCATCGTGGTGAGGAGCAGCAGCGTGATGCCGGGTGAAAGCACCTTGGACGGGTGTGGATCAAATGTCAGGACCATCGGGGTGCCGTTCCTGGCGCGGGCGGTCTCCACAACCGCCTGGAGCAGCGCAAGATGGCCCCGATGCTGTCCATCGAAATTGCCGATCGTCAGCACGGGATGCGGCCTCGGTCTATACTCCGGAAGCCCCCTCGTGATCTTCATCTCGTTTAATGCGTCGCGGCTGGTGCAGGTTATTCGGTCAAGACCCTGGCCGCGTCCTTGGCGAAATAGGTCAGGATCAGATCGGCGCCGGCCCGCTTGATGGAGACCAGCGTCTCCAGCACGGCGCGTCGCTCGTCGAGCCATCCGGCCCGGGCGGCGGCCTTGATCATGCTGTACTCGCCGCTGACCTGGTACGCCGCAATCGGCAGGGACAGCCGCGCTCGGGCCGCGGCGATCACGTCGAGGAAGGGCAAGGCCGGCTTCACCATGACGATGTCCGCTCCCTCCTCCACGTCGAGATCGATCTCGCGCATCGCTTCGCGTCCGTTTGCCGGATCCATCTGGTACGACTGACGGTCTCCAAACTTGGGACTGGAGTCGGCTGCTTCCCGAAACGGCGCAAAGAAGCACGAGGCGAATTTCGCCGAGTAAGCCATGATCGGAAGATCGCTGAACCCTGCTCGGTCCAGCTCGTCCCGGATGGCGCCGACCCGGCCATCCATCATGTCCGAAGGGGCCACCATATCGGCTCCGGCTTCCGCATGGGTTCGAGCCATGGCGCGCAGGCATTCCAGGGTCTCGTCGTTCAGAATGCGGCCGTCCTTCACCAGCCCGCAGTGCCCGTGCGAGGTGTACTCGTCGATGCACACGTCCGTGATCACCACCAGATCGGGAAGCTGATCCTTGAGCGCCCGGACGGCGCGCTGCACGATCCCGTCCGGCTCGTAGGCCGAGCTGCCGCGCTCATCCTTTCGATCCGGAATTCCGAACAGAATGACCGCCGGAATCCCGAGCAAGCGCACCTCCGTCGCCTCTTTGACCAGGAGGTCCACGGACCAGCGGTACTGGCCAGGCATCGACCCGATTTCCTCCTTGCGGTCCCGCCCGACGGTGACGAACATCGGATAGATCAGATCGGAGGGCGAGAGGCGCGTCTCCCGCACCATCCGGCGCAACGGCTCGGTCTGTCTCAGCCGTCTCATGCGATGCCGTGGAAAGGGCATAGTTATTTTCTCGGCAGATTCGTCAGGAAGACGATCAGGTCGCGCACGGAGATCAAGCCGACCAATTTGCCGTCCCGCGTCACGCCCAGATGCCGCAGGTGCTTGCGCGCCATCAGGTCATTGGCGTCCAACAGCGTCTTGTTCTCCTCGATCGTGACGATCGGCGCCGACATGATCTGCTCGACCGTGGTCTTGGACGGATCGGCACCCACCGCGACGGACCGACGTACCATGTCGGTGTCCGTGATGATGCCGATGATCTCCAAGCCACGCGTGATGAACAGGCTCCCGATGTCCCGGTCGCGCATGATCTCGGCCGCCTTCTGGACATCGGTATCGCGGTCCACCTTCACGAATTTCTCCGCCGGAACCATGAAAGATTTCACCGGAACCATACAGATCTCCTCTCCTCAGATGCTGGGATGAAAATGCTGGACGATGGCTTCGACTAAGGCGGGCACGGTGTTCTGTGCCGCCTGGATGGTCACGGGCAACCCATGCTCGCGGGCCGTCTGCGCGGTGATCGGGCCGATGCAGGCCACCGCCGCGGCCTCTGTGAGCTTCTTCACTTCCTCAGGGCTGTCGAACAGCGCGCAAAAGTTTCGGACCGTCGAGGAACTGGTGAAGGTAATCACGTGAATGTCCTGCCGTCGAAGCATATCCTTGAGCCGTTGACTCTCCACCGCCGACGGGTTGGTCCGGTACGCGATGACCACGCGCACCTCGGCGCCCGCGGCCCGGAGTTGCTCGGGCAGGACTTCCCGGGCCTCGGCTGCCCGAGGGATCAGTATTCGCTGGCCGGGTACGCCCGCCGTGGCCATGGCTTCGATAAGCCCCTCGGCTTGAAATTCCTGTGGGATCAAGTCAGCCCGGAGGCCGTGAGCGTTCAGCTCCTCCGCCGTCCGAGGTCCGATGCAGGCGATTTTCACTCCGGCCAAGGCCCGGGCGTCCCGGTGATGATGCTGGAGGCGGTTCATGAAGGGACGGACCCCGTTGACGCTGGTAAAGACCAGCCATTGGTACCGTTCCAGATTCAGAATCGCGTCGTCCAGGTCCGCCCAACTCTCCGGAGGCACCACCTGAATGGTCGGACATTCGATGGGATCCCCCCCATAGCCGGCCAGCAGGCTGGACAGCTCGTGAGCCTGCTCGCGCGGCCGCGTCACCAGGATGCGCTTCCCGAAGAGCGGCCGGGTCTCGAACCAGTTCAACTGCTCCCGCAGCCGGACCACATCTCCCACGACGATCACCGTGGGAGGCTCCAGCTCGGCCTCCTCCGCCTTCGCGACAATGTCGCCGAGGGTGCCGATGACCGTTCGCTGACTGGATCGCGTCCCCCACCGGATCAACGCAACGGGAGTGCCGGCCGACTTGCCCTCGGCTCGAAGATGCTCGACGATCCGCGGAAGATTCTTCATCCCCATCAAGAACACCAGGGTGCCGTTGCCCGAAGCCAGCCTCGGCCAATCCACTGTGTCGGCCTGTTTGGCCGGATCCTCCTGTCCCGTGATGAACGCCACGGTCGAGGCCAGGGTCCGATGGGTCACCGGGATGCCGGCATAGGCCGGGACCGCCAGGGCCGATGTGACGCCGGGCACGACTTCGAAGGAAAGGCCGGCTGCTGCCACGGCCTCCGCCTCCTCCCCCCCACGCCCGAACACGAAGGGGTCTCCCCCCTTGAGGCGCACCACCACCTTCCCCTCTTTGGCCCTTTCGATCATGAGCCGGTTGATCTCGTCCTGCTGCTGATACCGTCCGCGCCCGCGCCGTCCCACGTAGATACGCTCGGCCCGGGCCGGAGCATGATCCAGCAGGGCCGGATTGGCGAGGTAGTCATACAGCACCACGTCGGCATGCTCAAGGCATTCCTTTCCCCGTAAGGTCAGGAGGTTCGGATCGCCGGGGCCTGCGCCCACCAGATAGACCCTGCCGGGGCTTACCGGACGTTGTTCACGCCGTGCCATAGATTTCGTTCAAGATGCGATCGGCCCCCTGCGCAAGAAGCCGTTCGGCCAAACGGACTCCCAGGCTGTGCGCTTCCGACCGGGCGCCCCGGACGGAATCGCGCACCAGCCGCCGACCGTCGGGACTGGCCACCAACCCGTCCAACAGCAGCGTGTCGCCCTCGAGCGTGCCATGGGCCGCAATCGGCACCTGGCAGCCACCGCCCAACCGCTCCAGCAACGCCCGCTCCGCCGTCACGGCGGTTCGCGCGGCGGGATCTTCCAGTGCGGCCACCAAGGCTCGCATGAAGGCATCGTTCCGACGGCCTTCGAGCGCCAGCGCGCCTTGCCCGACCGCCGGAAGACTGATCTCCGGCGGCAGGTACTCGGTGACTTCGCCGGCCCACCCCATGCGCCGCAACCCCGCAGCGGCCACCACCAAGGCCTCAAACTCTCCTTCCTTGAGCTTCCGCAAGCGCGTGTCCAGGTTGCCGCGTAGCATCTGGATCGTGAGGTCCGGCCGATAACGCAGAAGCTGGGCCTGGCGGCGCAGACTGCTCGTTCCGACCCGGGACCGCTCTGGAAGCCGATCCAGAGATCGGGACTCCCGGCTGATCAGGACATCGCGCGGATCCTCCCGGGGCGGCACGCAGAGAATATCCAGGGAGTCAGGGAGAACCGTCGGCACATCCTTCATGCTGTGAACGGCGAGATCAATCTCTCCGCGAATCAACGCCTCCTCGATCTCTTTGACGAACAGCCCCTTGCCCCCGATCTTGGCCAGCGGCACATCCAGAATCTTGTCGCCCGAGGTCTTGATGCGCCGGAGCGACACCTCGAGGTCCGGCGCCATCTCTTTCAACCGGGCCTGGACCCACTCCGCCTGCCAGATCGCCAAGCGGCTGCCCCGCGTGCCGATGACCAGAGAGGCGCGGCGCGGTCCCTCAGCGCCCGGACTCATGGTACGGGCTCTGGAAAGGGGCGCGTGGGGTATTGCCACCCGGGAGCTTCTCCACCTCCTCCTTGGACGCTCCGGCGCTCTGCGCGGCGCCGGTCCGTTCGGCGCTGATGTTCCGGTAGTACGACGACATCATCAAAAAGCTCATCAGCGCGATAATGACCAGGAGGTAAAACACCACATCCCACCGGATCCCTTCCTTCTCTCTGTAATCATACCCGCACTGGGGGCAATCGGGCAGCGGCTCATGTCCGAGGTAGGTATGCCGGCACTTGGGACAGGTGAACAGTTTGGGGCCCCGCGCCATGGGTTCTCTCCCGATGCCCAAACGTCGAGTTCACTCCAGCGGCCTGGCCTTGAGCGGGTGTCGCGCAGACGGGTCGGAGGCAGGCTCTACCTCGCTGATGGGCTCGGCCTGCCTTCGCTCTTCGCTTGGGTCCTTCTCCGGCTCCTTTCCGGCCCGATCCTTGTCCAGATGGAACAACCGCCGGGCGGCTTCAATAAACATCAGGCCATGGGCGGATTGGGCCTCGGACTTCAAGGTCACCAGTGGCCCGTGCAGCAGCTTGTTGACGATGGCGGAAGCCAGGCCTTCCACCGCATCCCGCTCCTGCGTGGAGAACTGGGGGAAGCGGCCCATCACTTTTTCGATCTCCGTGCGCTTGATCTCTTCCGCACGCCGGCGCAGCGCCACGATGGTGGGGGTGACCTCCAGCGACTTCAACCAGTCGAGCATGACATCCACCTCTTCCTCCACCAAGCGCTCCGCCTTGCCGGCCTCGCGCCGCCGCTCTTCGCGGTTCTGCTCGACGCGCATTTCCAGATCGTCAATGTTGAAGAGAAAGGCGTTATCGATGTCCCTCACCGCCGGCTCGATGTTCCGAGGAACCGAGATGTCGATGAGGAAGATCGGGCGATTGAAGCGCTCCCAGACCGCTCGCTGGACATCCTCGGTCCGGATCAGATAGTGCGGGGCGCAGGTCGAGCACAGGACGATGTCGGCGGTGGCCATCTCCCGACGGAACTGATCGAACGGGATCGGCACGCCGTTGAACCGCTTTGCCAACTCGATCGCGCTGTGAGGATCCCGGGTCGTGATCAGGACCTGGCGCACGCCACAGTTCACGAAGTGACGAGCGGCCAGCTTGGCCATCTCCCCCGCGCCCACCAGGAAAACGGTTTTTTCGCCCAGATCAGAAAATATCTTCTTGGCCAGCTCGACCGCCGCATAGCCGACCGAGACAGCCATCTCGGCGATCTTGGTCTCGGTGCGCACCCGCTTGGCGACCGAGATGGACTTTTGCACCAGCCTGTTCAGGATCACGCCGCTGGCCTTATGAGCCAGGGCCAGGGCAAAGGCATCCTTGACCTGCCCGAGGATCTGGGGCTCACCGACGATCATCGAGTCAAGGCTGGCTGCCACCCGGAACAGATGGCGAATGGCGCGATCATCGGTGTACCAATACAGGTGCGGGATGAGCTGCTCGGCGGAAAGCGCCAGGTGCGTGTCAGCCAGGAATTGCTGGACGCTGGCGTAGCCCGCATCGGCCTCTTCCGCCACCGCATACACCTCCACGCGATTGCACGTCGACAGGAGGACGCTCTCCTTGATCCCCGGATACGCGGACAGCCTGGCCAACGCATCTCCCATGCGGCTCTCCGGGACAGCCAGTCGCTCCCGGATGTCCACCGGCGCCGTGTTGTGGCTCAGTCCGACGGCGATAATGTTCACGCCTAACGCCTCACGCCTTACGTCTTCTAGGCGACCTGATGTCCCTTCAATACCACCCCGATGAAGGTCAGCACCACGCCGGCGAATCCGATGATGGTGAGATAAGCCGCCTTCTTCGCCCGCCACCCCACGGTCATGCGGCCCATCAGCACGATGAAATAGAACACCCAGGTGACCAGCGCCCAGGTCTGCTCAGGATTCCAGCTCAGGTAGGAGCCTCGCACCACTTCGGCCGACATCGCGCCGGTGATGATGCCCAGCGTCAGGAACGGGAATCCCAGGACGATGGATTTCTGGTTCAGCCCGTCAAGAAAATCGAGGGGCGGCAGCTTGGCGTACAGGACATTGAACCGCTTCGACTTCAGCAAGCCATCCTGAATCAGGTACATGATGCCGGCCACGAAGGCGACCGCAAACCCGACCGTGCCGAGCATGCTCAGGGTCACATGCACGCCGACCGCGGTGAACATCGGTCCCAGCGAGGGGACCTCGCGCGGCAAGGCGGCTGCGGAGAGCAGGGAGATCAGGGCAAGCGGGAGGATGAAAGAGCCGAGCACATGAATGTGATGGCGCAGCTCCACGCCCAGAAAGACCAGCACGAGCGCCCATGAAAAAAACGACATGGCTTCATGGAGACTCGTGAGCGGCACATGACCGGCGGCCAGCAAGCGGCCGACGAGCGCCACGGTGTGAGTCAGGAACCCCGCCCCGGTGATCCACAATGACACCTTGGACAGCACCTCGGAGCGCCGGAGCAAGTACGCTAAGGCACACGCGGTGGCCAGAAAGTAGAGCACCACGGTCGTGGTAAAGAAAAAGACCGTCATCCTTCCCTATCCTGGCAACTTTTCAAGAAAAATCCCGACTCGGCGGGAATTATAGCCGCAGCAAAAGAGGTGAGTCAAAGAAAAAGGTCAGGCCTCTATTATAGTTAGCCCAGATACTCTCGCAGCGCTTCAACCGTACTGGGAAACGCCAGGTCCGACCAGGGGATGGCTCCGGGCGCGGATGGATCCCCCGTCGGACCAACAGAATCCCCCCATCGACGGACACGATGGTCCCGACCGCCAGCTTCGGGCCCAGATAAAACACGAACTCACACGCCTGGCACACCAGCGGTCAGGTTCCGAGGCCTTGACGAGGCGACGCCTCAGCGTCCCCCCGCACTTGGGACAGAACGTGTAGTCCGGGTTGATCCCTTCCAGGGAGCTGTTCCGATGAGCGCCAGGTTCCACGACCCTGCCTCCGCGGGCCGGCATCTTAACACACCCCCAGGAGGACCGAAAGCAGCCGCGTCTTGCAGGATTCGGCGGATTGGAATATTTTGGGTTCCATGCGCCGCGGCATCAGGTTCCCGTCCCCAGTCCCTACCCGGATCGTCTCGAATGAGGAATTTGTCCCTCCCCCGCAGACTCTTGCCCAGCGCGAGGTAGAGGGCCGCATCGAGGAGGCAGGTGAGCGGATAAGCCGCTATGTCGGCCTCAGCCGCCGCGAGTTCATGAAAAGCACGGGCGGCATGGCCGTGGCACTGCTGGCGATGAACTCCGTTTTCGGCAAGTTCTTCGATGTGCTGGAGGTGGAAGCGCTCGAACCCCCAGCCTTTGCGGAGCGGAAAGGCGATCCCCCGTTCATCCTCGATGTCCAGACGCACTACGTCAGTAGCGGCTATGATCCCCAGAACTCGGAAGCGTCCCGGAAGGGGGCTGTGACCAGAGAGGGCTTGCTCTCCCTGCGCCGCCGGGCTCGGGAATCGGGCATGAACCCCAGGTTGCGAGGGGATCGTGGCACCCTGGCAGACCTGTCCTGGGAGAATTTCGTGAAAGAGGTGTTCCTGGACAGCGAGACGGCGCTCGCACTGATCAGCACCCCGCCGGGGCCGTACCCCCAGGAAGCGGTCGTGCCGCCCAGGGAGATGACGCACATTCGGGACGAGATCAACCGAGTGACGGAGTCACAACGGATGCTGGCCCACGGCCTCGTGACGCCCCAACTCGGCCGCGTTGACCTCGAATTCATGGAGCTACAAGCCCGGCAGCTCAAGGTGGATGCCTGGAAATGTTATACAGGCTCCCCACCGAAGGGTTTCGAGCACGGCTGGTGGATGGATGACGAGACGATCGCCTATCCCATGCTGGAAAAGGCCCGGGCGCTCGGCGTCCCCCGGATCTGTGTGCATAAGGGCCTGCCGCTGGGGCCGGTGGAGGAGTACAACCATCCCCGCGACCTCATCAAAGCGGCCAAGGACTTCCCGGATCTGACCTTCCTCGTCTATCACTCCGGGTTCAAGCGCGCGGCGGTGGTCGAAGAGGCGTTTGCGCGGACCGGCAGCATCCCCTGGACCTCCGAGTTCTGCCGGATGAAGCGAGCCACACCGGATCTGACGAACATCTATATGGAGCTGGGCTCCACGTTCGCCCAGCTCGTGACGCTCCAGCCGACCATCTGCGCACACCTCCTGGGAGAGATCGTCGGCGCATTTGGAGCGGATCATCTCCTCTGGGGGACGGATTCCATCTGGTACGGAAGCCCGCAGTGGCAGATCGAAGCGTTCCGCCGCTTCGAGATTCCTGAGCGGCTGGTGGACCAGCACGGCTACCAGCCGTTGAGTCGCGAGATCAAGACAGCCATCTTCGGGCTGAACGCGGCGCGGGTGTTCGGAATCGACGTGGAAGCCAAACGCCATGCGCTCCCGGCCGACTACCTGAGCCGCATCAAGCTCGCGTATCTGGAAGAGGGCGCCGATCCCAGCCACCTCGCTTACGGCTGGGTGGCAGCTTAGCGCGATGCGGACCCTCGCACCGACCGAGCGGGCTCATCCCCACCTGTACGAGATCAACACGTGGGTATGGCTGGAAGAGCTTTCGGCGACGCAGGGCCGGACGATCACGCTCGGAACGGTGCCCGACAAGGGATGGGACGCCCTGCGGACGCTCGGCTTCGACTTTGTCTGGCTCCTGGGGGTCTGGAAGCGAAGTCCCGCCGGGAGGCGGATCTCCCGGACGAATGAATCGCTCTTCCCCTCCTATGCCGAAGCGCTGCCGGGCTGGAAACAGACCAATGTCGTCGGCTCCCCCTTCGCCGTACAGTCCTACCGTCCGGATCCGCGAATCGGCACCTGGGAGGAGATTGATCGGGCGCGCCGGAAACTGCAAGCCCGCAACATGGGGCTGATTCTGGATTTCGTGCCCAACCATACCGCGCCCGACCATCCCTGGGTCACCCGGCATCCGGACTATTACATTACGATCGATCGCGACGAGCACCGGCAGAATCCTGCCGCATCGTTTGCGGTCGAGCACAACGGCCGTCCCCGGTACGTGGCGCATGGGCGGGACCCTTACTTCCCTCCCTGGCCCGACACCGCGCAACTCAACTATTTCCATCAGCCCACGCGCGATGCAGTCGTGGCAGAGCTGCGTAAAATCGCTGCGCACTGCGACGGCATTCGTTGCGACATGGCGATGCTCCTGCTGAGCGATGTCTTCGCCAACACCTGGGGCCGCTATCTCCCTCAAGGCGACCGGCCGCAGCACGAGTTCTGGTCCGAGGCGATCGCGGCCGTGCCGGGCCTTCTGCTCATTGCCGAGGTGTACTGGGATCTGGAGTGGCGGCTCCAGCAACTGGGGTTCCGCTTTACCTACGACAAGCGTCTGTATGACCGCCTGCGGGGGGGGCTGACGCGGGACATCTATCTTCACCTGACCGCGGATCTGGCCTACCAGAGCCGGCTGGTTCGCTTTCTGGAGAACCACGACGAACCGCGCAGCGCCGCAGCCTTCGGGGCCGAGCGTTTGCCGGCGCTTGCCTGCCTGGTCGCCACGCTGCCCGGCATGCGGTTTTACCACCAGGGACAGTTGGACGGTCGAACGCACCGCGTGCCGGTCGAACTCGCGAAGACGGCCCAGGAGGCGACGGATCCCATCGTCCGTTCCCTCTACCACAAGCTGCTCCGCCAGACCCGGGAAGCTGTGTTTCACAAGGGGGACTGGCGGCTGCTGGAGGTGCGATCAGCGGGGGACCTGTCGTGTGAGAGCTTGATCGCCTACCAATGGCGGCTCGACAAGACCTGGAAGCTCGTAGTGGTCAATCTCGGCGCCCATACTGCCCACGGCCGTGTGCTGCTCGCCGGTGAGGCATCGGCTATCGAGCAGTACCTCCTTATCGACGAATTGGACGGTCAGGCGTACGAACGCGACGGTGGGGGCCTGGCCCACAACGGCCTCTACGTCCGGCTGGAGCCGTATCGCGCCCATCTCTTTACCGTGTCCTGTTGAGAGTCTAACCCCATGCGTTGGATCAGCGGCATCCTGGGCCTCTTGCTCCTGACGGGCTGCGCCGGTGCCCCGCAGGTGCCCTGCCGGCAGGACACGGCGGTGCGGGATGCGAGGCTTGACCGCGAGCACGCTGCGCGCGTGGAGCTGGCCGTGCCCGAGCCCGATAAAGGCCCCTCCCCGGAAGGCGTCGAGGCGATCGCGCTCCTGGAGCAGCAGGTGCTGTCAGCCCGCAGTCACTGCCCCCCGAGCGAGTAACTCCCTTTGGGGGCGGAATGTTACCTCGACTGCCGTGAACCCATTGGGGAGAACACCAGTTCCCTGATCCGGCAGTCTTTACACATCTCCAGCCTGTCCACAAGCAGCCGCAGTTCCTTGGTCCGTCCTTCCAGATGGCGGCACGATTCCAAGAGATCCTCGCCGAGTTGCTCAGCCTTCGCATGAAAGCCGGTGGTTCTCGACTCCACATTCACCGCCTTAAGCTTGCCGTCTTCCAGAAGCTTGATGAACAGCACCGCGTCGTCCAGAGTTTTGGAGTGCCACACCACGGTTCGTATCTTGTCCTGAACCTGCTTGAGCGGAACTGTTACGGTATAGATTTGGTGCTGAGGACCTTGCTGCAAGGTAATCTGGTCCAACGCGAGGGTTGTAACAGGAATCGGCAGCAGCGGCAGCGTAGGAAGCAGCTTCAGAGCGCACAGCGATTCATCGAGCTGCCGAACGCCGGCGCCAAACTGAAGATCAATGTCGCTGGGATCCGCTGCCAGCGCAAGCCCGCATACCAGCCACAAGATGCATGAAGTCAGCACGCATCGTCGTAACATACAGCTCCTCCCGTTCCCTAAAAGCATCCCATCACGGGACCGAACCGATCGCATGCGGCACCTGTCGCCGATGGCAAAGGTTTCGGCTGTTTGATGTGCAGCGACGCCAGTGATGGCCACCCGGTGCCGGTCAGCACCCCGTCGGTGAAGATGTATGGCGTGAAGTCGTCGTCAGGGGGAAACCCCTGGCTATCCGGCAACTCATCGGTATGACGGGCCGAGCGATAAAAGAAAATCTCGATCAGATGCCGCTCGCCGGAATCCGTCTCGCCGTGAAACGCCTCCGGCGGTTTGATCTCGTTGTACAGGAGACCCGCCTGCGTCGGCTCCAGCAGGGCCAGGACCTTCTCCTTCGGATCCCCGAGTTTCACGTTAGGCGCCTCGGCGCGATACCGGGCGATGACCGCATCGATTCTCGCGGCCGTGTGTTCTCTCGCGGCTCGTTCAATTCCTTCACACGCGGCCAGGCCAATGAGGGCCACACAGGACAGCATGGCCGGAGAGAGGAAGGCCGATCGTCGATGGTTGAACATGAATAGAAGTTGCCCGTCGCGTGACGGTTATACCATCACCCGCCACCCCACGGTAGAGGAAATGACGAACACGACCGGCGGCGTGAAACGAGGCTGTTTGCGGAACGCCGCTTTCCTGGCGCTACTGAGGCTGGATGGGGGAAACCGGAAGAGGGGGATGGTGAACGCGTTTCACGTCCTGTCTCCCGATGTCACTGAGCATTTTAATACCGATGACGAAGAGGGCGGTCAGGAAGCACAGCCAGATGCCTAGTTTCCAGAACTCCATGGAGTCCCGGAAAAAGCGGCGAACGGATCTGGCCGCAGCGCGTAGCATCATGCCCACCCTTCGGTATCTGGTGAGCGTCTGAGTCGATCGACTACAAAATGGATTTACTACGTTACACGCTACGGTGTCAAACGCGGACAACTTTTTTGCCCGCCCCGTCCCTCACGCCTCATGGCGCTCAGTTGACCGTTCGCCCCAAGGCCTGTATAACACCTGTATAACATCGGATACCTTACCAAAAAGACTTGCGCCCGTAGCTCAATTGGATAGAGCATCAGACTACGGATCTGAGGGTTGGGGGTTCAACTCCCTCCGGGCGCACCATCCCTTAGCTCGTGGCAGGTGGGCCGACGCTCCGAAGACACGGCCGCCTCACCGACTCGGCGGCGCGCACAGACGTGCTGCTCGTTATCCCTCGCAGCGTGCGCCTCGCTAACCCTGCAGACAGGCCAACGACGTTCCACGCCGCAGAACGGTCGAAGCCAAACCATTGGGGGTCATAAAAAAGTGGCCCGGAACGAATTCCGGGCCACCACAAGTGAAGCTGCCGGGACTTGCCCGGCAGCGCGGGCTTGACTTACTTCGCTTCGATCGTGATGCGACGCGGCTTCGCTTCCTCTGACTTGGGGAACTGGACCGTCAGGACCCCGTTCCGGTACGAGGCCGACGCCTTGTGCTGATCAACGTTCGACGGAAGCGTGAAGCTGCGGCTGAACTTACCCTCTCTCAGCTCACCGATGTAGCGAGTCACGCCTTCCTTCATGAGACCCTTGCGCTCACCCTGTACCGTCAGGACTCCATCTTCGACCTGCAGCTCGATGTCGTTCGGGTCCATGCCGGGGAGGGAAGCCTCCACCCAGAATCCCTGCTCATCCTCGTACGCGTTGCACGCTGGCGCCCACGCCACATCACCGCTCACGGACCGGAGCGCCTCGTCAAACAACCGATCGATCTGAAAATCAACCTTGGGGAGATACGTCATCAACATAAGATACTCCTTTCCTCGTTCGATGGGAGCCGGCCCCTCCAGCAGTAGCCTGTAGATAATGCTGGACTCTTCGGCGTCAAGTGCCTCCGCCTGAGGCTCTTGTCCCCAAAGAAGAAACGACGTTCGCTTGATGAAAGAAGACGCGGCGGACTAGTTGATCAAGCCTGTTGGGAGGGGGGCGCTGCTGAACGCCGTGCGGAGATTGGTCGATGGCCCACTGAGCGAATGCAGGGCGCGGGAAGCCTAGAATCCGCTCACATATCCTGTCACCAGCACCAGGATGGCCACCAGCCACAGCACCACTCCCATGGCGACTCGGTGGAGCAGCACCCGATCATCCACCCTCGCCACCACCCGACTGGCGACCTCATTGACTTGCTCCAGGGTCTTGGGCGCAAACATCAACAATGCGCCCACGACGATCAAGATCAGTGCAGGGACCCCGAACATCAGCATATCAGCCTCCTCAATATGGGAGCTTCAGTTGCCTCACGGCACCGGCTCTTTCCCTAATCCGCCGGGTGGTCGGGACTCCGGCACGGGTGGTGCCTCTCTTAGTCCGTGCCGGAATCGAGGAGATTTCACGAAGCAGCCCGCGGCAGGTCCCGCACCGATGGATGGCGGGACGGATCGTGCGCCGTTGCCGATGGTACGCGACCCAGCAATTGAGAAACCGCCACGCGTACTTCGAGAAGGAGAGCACCGCCCGCTCCAGGCCGTGTCGGACGGTGACTCCGTAGCCTTCCCGATTCAGAATGTCCTTCATGCGGTGGAAATCAGGACCGTGGTTCGGCCGCCGTTTGAGGACATCATATTGCCATTGATGGATCATCTCATGCGCCAGCGTCCGGATGATCTCCTGTTCCGATTGATCCTGCAGGAGCGGCACTGAAAGGCGAAGACTGCGGCGCCCCGTTCCCGCGCGCTGCTGCGGAACGCGTCGGGCGCAGGGACCCACGTGGCTAATGAACATGCCCGTCGAGGCGGTCAGCCGCCGGCTCCACGTGATCTCGATCGGGGGCAAGGCGGATCGAAAAAACCGGGTGTTGAGTTCCCTCCAGGCGGACTGGAGTCGGTCGGCGACGAGGGGAACAGGTCGCTGGCTCACGGAGAAGGGCCCCCAGGGTACGGCAGACCTCCAGAATGCGCCGCTCTTCTACCATGAGGCCCTCCGTCATGCAAGCCCTTTAACCTAGCTGGGCTGTGAACCGCCGCCAAGAACCAACTGTTGCAAGCACCGACCGAAGGTGCTAGACAGTCCTCCGGATCGTTGAACGGAGTGTTCATGTCCCGCAAGCCCTGCTACTGGCTCATGAAATCGGAACCGAGCGCGTTCTCGATCGATGACCTGGCCCGAGCACCTCGTCACATGACCTGCTGGGACGGCGTACGCAATTATCAGGCTCGGAACTTCATGCGAGAAATGCGGGTCGGAGATCAGGTGCTGTTTTATCACAGCAGTGCCGAGCCCTCCGCCGTAGTGGGAGTGGCCGAAGTGGTCAAGGAGGCCTATCCCGACTCGACCGCCTTCGATCCGAAGGACAAGCACTACGATCCGAGCAGCAATCCCGCACAGCCCACGTGGGACATGGTGGACATCCGGCTGGTCCGGAAGTTCCACCGCCCCATAGCCCTCGACGAGCTGCGAGGAATTCCAGGCTTGTCGCAGATGGAGCTTCTTCGCAAAGGCTCGCGTCTCTCCGTGCAACCGGTGCGCCCGTCGGAGTGG